>NZ_RHQR01000002.1:0-375028 GCF_003936645.1 Pseudomonas sp. p106 | reverse complement strand
GATGTTTGGTAGGCACAATTGGACTCGAACCAACGACCCCCACCATGTCAAGGTGGTGCTCTAACCAACTGAGCTATGTGCCTGTCGTGTGGTGCGCATATTAGTCACCGCATGCGTACCTGTAAAGCGTTTTTTTCAAAAAAATCAAAAACTTTCAGAAGCCTGCCCCACCTGTGGCTCGCGGCCTTCTTTAGAAGCCACAAACAAAAAAGGCGACCCTTTCGGATCGCCCTTTCTGAGATTTGGTAGGCACAATTGGACTCGAACCAACGACCCCCACCATGTCAAGGTGGGGGCTGCATTGAATCTAAGCTATTGATTTAAAAGTATTTTTTCTTCCGTCCGGTGACCTGAAAAACTTCAAAAGCCACCTATAAGAATCAATAACTTAGCGATGGGTTTTGCAAATTGACCTGCGTAAAGGATATCCCACACGTCGTCTGCGCCACGAAACCGGAGTTCGCAATTTTGTGGTGGAAGGTGTCGCGAATACCTCTGCATGAGCGGCCATTGGGCACCTGCCCTGGCTATAGAGGTTCATGCTGCAAGCTCTCCAGGCAGCTAGAGTCGCGAACCAATATCAATAGCATGCCATCAAATTGATAGCCTCCCCTTGAAACCGCCCCATACCGGCATCACCTACTCACTGCCTCAACGTCGGGGCGACAATTCAGGTAGGAAGCCGCCATGGCAGATTTTTGTATTACGGCAGTGAAGTACGACAAGGAGCACGATCGGATCGCGTGGGTGCAGGCGCGCGAGGAGTTGGGTCGCGACAAGGTGGGGCCATGGCGGTGGGTCTCTCGGGTCTTCGCTGTTGACCTCATCCGGATGGGCAAGGCGTCCTTCCAAACCAGAACGCAGGACCGGAACGGTAACTGGGTAAAAGGGGCGCCAGTTGTAGTCTATGCGGACAAGTTCCTGACGACTGAGGGCAATAGAACCGAAAGAGACAATCTTGGCGAGCTCCCTGAGGTCTCCTGAGGCCTTATCAGCGGAACACAGCCAGAGCGGCAGCCATTTGCCGCTCGTATCCTATCCTCTGCCGGCGCTCAGCCAGCAGCGGCCGCACCTTCACCTCCAGGCTGTCGGTCTTGCGCAGGCCGGCTGCCCACCTCCGGGTAAAGCATATAGCTTGAGCCCTCATACGAACCTTGCAGGCTTTCGGCTCTCGCACCAAACTGGATGCAGCGAATCGCTCTGTTCAGCGCCCTCAGTGAGGTTGCCGGCTATGGAACCCGAAATTATCCACATACCGGAACTGGCCAGATTACTTGGCCGCTCCGAGTCCGCAATACGAAGTGCTATGCAGGTGCAAGCAGCGTGGCTGCCCCCATGCTTCAAACAAGGCCGGCGGATCTGCTGGCGACTTGAGTCGGTGCGGGAGTTTCTTAAGGAGTGGGAGCAAAGCGGCGATCAGCGATCAAAGCCCGGACGCAAGCGGAAATCACCACCAACCCTTACCAGTGTGAGATAGCCATCTCGGAGCCTGGAGGTCAGTATGATTTCAGCTGCGACTGATCGCTTTATGCGGATTGATGAGGTGATATCCGTGACCGGGCTGGGTAGGAACACCATCTACCGGCGAATGCGTGAGGGCACGTTTTCACGTCAGGTTTGCCCTGGACCTAACTCAGTCGCCTAGTGCAGTCCACTATCTCGGAATGGATGTCATCTGTCGTGGAGGGCACTCCGTCGGTAGACAAGAACCTCCTATGAAACTAGGGATATGATGATTTCGGTCGCTGCGAGAATTATCATGAAAATGGCCCGCGCTTCGCTGCACGAATGTAAAAGGCCTCGCAGCGGCCTACTTCACATCCCCTTCTGAGCCTCCGCCCGACGGGCGTCAATGTAATTCGCAAGGTCGGCAAGGTGAACACCGCGCGATGACTTCTGACTGCGCTCCATGGCGATAAGTGGTAAGCGGATCTCGCCACGGGCAATTTTGAGTTTCATTTTCTCTGGGCTGAGGTGCGGAAAATAATCCGCGCAGATACGGCTGAGAGGTATCACTGCCAGTCCATCGTACTGGGCCATCAGCAGGAATGCGGTTTTCAAGCCTTCTTCCTTTTCTTAGGCGCTACAAGCTCAAGAGTTTCTTTGAAAGTCAGGCCATTGTACGTGGTGGAAGTATTGGGTTTCTCCGCCGGGGGCTGCACAACAACTCTAGGCCTTTTGTCCGTTGAATGCATTGCAATGTATGCATCCGCCCAATCGTCAAGCTCATATCGATCGAACCCGACACCTTGAATGCCGATAGGAAACTCTCTCACATAAGGCCTAACCGTCTTATGGAATTCATCTCTGCACATACCTAGGTAAGCAGGTGCAGAACCGGCTCTGATGATACGTGGGAGAATTCGTTGCTTCTCTTTCATGGCCATCCGTCCTCTTCAAGTCGAGATACAGGAAGGCCATTTTGTATCGAAACGGTGGTACTCCTCATAGTGCCCCTCGTCGGAACTGCGGGCACCCTCAGACGATTCCATCACCAACTGCTAACAGACCGCTGCGACAGCTCCTAGCCCACTCTGCACCACCACGACTGCGCATACAGCACGCCGTCGACCTCCTCCACCCCATTGATGTTCATACCGAGCTGGGCCATGCCATTGACCTTGGCGTCGAGCAAGCGCGGGATGATGTCCGGCCCTGGTGTCGGATTGAACACCCACGCCTGGGTCGCGACTCGGCCCAGCACTTCGCTGTGATGGTCACCAATGTGGATGTCAGCCCGCAGGGGCTTGATCTTCCTGAGGCGATCAGAGGGGATGGCCACGCCATTCTCGCGGCGGCGAACGAGGAGGAAGTACATGGGGCACCGATACTGTATATATAAACAGTATCGTATAGAGCAGGCGTCTTGCGGGCAATTGCCGATCAGCGGACCTAATGAACGGGCGGCGGCTCTTCACCGCGAGCTGCGGCCATAGCACGAAGTTGGTAGTCGGTGACCGCCTGGTACTGCGCCTCGGCGATTAGGCGCAGGCGTTCCAGCTCTTCCACTGGCTCACCCGAGGCCTGTGCCTCATGGTAACGCTTCCATGCCTGTACGGCGTTGGTGTACATGGGATGATCAGGGTAGAGGATCGGCGGCTTACGGTTCATCGGAGCTCCATTCTGAGGCGGCCATTACTGAATGGTAGACGGTGCCCGGCCTGCTTGGATTAACTGGTAATCGATAACCGCTTGGTACAGCGAATCCGCCAGTAGGCGCAACCGCTGAACCTCATTCGAAGGCAAGGCGGCGTCCTCCGCTTCGTGATACTCCCGCATAGCATCGATAGCCTGCTTGATCAGCGGCTCGCCCGCTTCCACCAGCCCAATAAAAGTGCGCTTCCCCACCGCCCTGCTCCGATCAGTTGATCAGCGCATTATAGGATGCTTCGCAGGCGAGGCCGGCTATTCGGGCACGGTCATAAGCTTTCGCCAGGTCTCCCGCTCGAGCATCAGCCCGTGCGAGCAGGTCGGAGAGCACCATGGCGGCGCGGGTGGCTGCTTGGCCTCGGGCGACAGCGGCGGTATCCGTGCCGGTGCAACTGACGGTGGCGGCGAGCTTGGCGCCTTCGTGCTGCAGCCGCTGGCCAGCGACATCGGCGCCAGCAGCGCCAGCATCAGCAATCGTTCGTTCTTCCTGAGCATGCGCTCTCACCTCCTCCTGCGCCTGGGCGCGTCGTTGTTCTGCCTGCCGGGCACCGCGCTCGCCGAGCAACTCGGCCAGACGGTCGCCGCTATCACGTTCAGCTGAAGCCTGAGCGGCCTCGGCCCGCTCCACCGATCTGCCATGCTGGTAGACGCCCCAATAGGATGCCAACAACAGCAACAGGACAATGCAGCGCAGGGGCGCGCTATATCTGGCTACCAGTTGTTCCATGCTGCCTCCCAGTCGGGAAGGTCGACCGTCTGGCCGGCCAGTTGATGGGTGCTGTCCGCCAGGTACTGGATGCGCCCTTCGGTTACGAAGGAGTGGCAGATAGTCTCCTTGCTGCCCATCCGATACCGAGACAGAACGGACGGCGTAAAGGTCGGGGCCTCGGCATTGCCGTTATAGCCCCAGCGCGGCCCATTGCCTGCACCCACGTTCAGGCTATGGGGGAGATTGCAGCCATTGCAGAAAAACCAGAGCGAGCCATCGTCGGCCTGACCCAGGCACCGGCCAATCGTCTTGATCGTCATGCCAGCGCCCTCCGTACCCCTTCGTCAATGATCGCCGGCGGATATGGGTTGCAGCCGTTCTCGTGGATGATGATGCTGACCACCATCCCGCGCAGCGTGGCCGGGTCTTTGATGTTGACCGGGTCGGTGGTGCGCATGCCCAGGCGCTTGGCCACGGCGCCGGCGTAGGCCTGGGTGTCGTTCTCGTTGCTCGGCGCCCAGCGGTTGATGGTTTCGAGCACGGTGTCGATGCCTTTCCCGCCCACGCCCGGCATACCGTCCTTACCCCGGTAATTGATGAGCAGCTTGCCCAGGGCGCGGATGCCGTTCTCGGGGGTGTCGAAGATGGCGAAGCGGCCACCAGGCTCCTTGCCGATCTGGCCCTGCCAGTCATTGCGTGGGTTGAAGTCGATATTGCCGGGGTTGCGATTGCGCACGCCTCGGGGCTGGGTTTGGGTCATAGGTTTTCTCCGGGCAAAAAAATACCGCCAGGCGGCGGCGGGGGCTCAGTAGAGAGCAATGCGGCAATCAGCCCATGGCTGCCTCAAGTGCTGCGAGGCGGGCTTCGAACCCAGCAGCAATAAACATGTTGAGCTCGTCGTAACGGAAGGAAAACCGGTCGCCAGCAGGGGTGGCTAGGCGCCGAGAGGCAGGCTCTGTCACCACAATCACTACCTCACCAGCATTCGTTTGCACTTCGGACTCTACCAACTCTCCAGTCACTGGATCTTCGGCCGTCTCGGGTCCATATACCGGGTCTGCCGGAACTGTACTTTCGACAGCGGGGATGTCTTCCCACTTATCTTCCCACTTGTCATAGCAAACGAACCCGTACTCGAAGGGATCCAAACCGTGCGACTCCATGATTTCCATGGCTCGCTGAACGGTCATACCGATGTGGTCACGTGCACCGTCCCCCTTTTCCTGAATAGCAGCCAGCCATTTATAAGCCCCGATTTCCTTACCGAGTTCTTTAGCTGCTGCTATCTCAGCTGTCGTAAGTGTGCGTACTGGTGTCTTCTCACGGGCGTCAGAAGTGTTGATCGCGCCAGTTGCTGAGTACACAACAGACCACCGGGCACTTGCGCCGCCCAAACCTCTTGCTGCGTCACTATTGGGGGCAAGTGGTGTGGTTAGAGGTAGGGCACTCGCATTATAAGTACTGAGTACCTGTGTCCAGTTCTGTTGCCCATCCGGCGTGTTGGCATATCGATAGAAAAAGGCGTTCCCTGTGCTTACAGCAATCTGCATCCGCCTGTTATCGGCATAGCCCATATCAAGACCAACGGAGTTAGTACCAAAAGGAGAATCCGGTGCGGAAGACGCCCACCCCGTAAACTTGTTACCTTGCCATACCGTCGCCGCAGTCTCCAAGTTTGTGTTTATCCCTACCCCTAGGTCACCACGCCCCAGAAGCGTTTTCCAATCAGACCAAGTTCCAGTGCCATAAGTGGTTCGGAATCGCATGTCGCCAATTGTGGTACTGGAATAGCTCATTGCCAATTGGGAGCGCACCGAAGGTGAGCGATAGAAATTCAGTCCCATTGGGTAAAGTACGGTTTTTGCAAGTAGCTCCTGTGGTGCAGCCCCCCAGTCAGGGGGTAATGAGTCTTGTGTAGAAAATAGCGAGTGCGACACCAAAGATTCCAAAGGCGTCGAGCTCGACATAGTGCTGCTCGAAGTTCCTATTCCGTGATCACCCACCCGAAGTGCACGGCCTGCTGCGTTATCTATCGTGGACGTGGCGGCAGTCAGCAGCGCCCCAGTACCCAATCCCGCCGAACTACGCAGCGCTGCCGCGTCGACAAGGTTCCACAAGCCACGGCCGAAGGCAGACGACGCTTGCACGGCCATTGCTGTGGTAGACGTCATATACGGCACGCCGTTGGCAGTCATCGCAAGCGCCTGCAGTGCCTGCAAAATGGTGCCGCCCAGCCCCAGAGTGGTGCGCTGAGCAGCGGCGTCGGCGTCGTCAAGCAGCGCACGACCTGCCGCCGTCAGCGGGGTCATGGCCATTGTATTGGCGCCTGTGCTGTACATCAGCTGGTTGGCCGCCCATACCGAGGCCGAAATCGCACTTAGTTTGGCATTGGTCGGCTGGCTGACAGTGCCGCTATACAACTCGTCAAAGTTGGCGTTGGCTTTCTGAAACGCCGTACGGGCGTCGTCGCCATCCTGGCCACTAGGGGCCGTGCCGAGGTTGATGGTTTGCTTAGCCATTACGGCCTCCTGTTAGAACCCCGTGACATCTATGATCAGTGCCACAGGGGTGGCGTTGTTGGAATACGTCTCACTGTAGGGCTGGCCAGCGCCGGAACTAGGGGGCGTGGCAGCAACATCGACGTTAGATAGTTGACACACAACTGAGTTGCCTGAAATCTTTACGGCGGAGAACATCGTCCGCCGAACGTGGCTAGTCAACGAATTAGGGGGTATGCCGTTAACTACTTGGGTGTATGTAATGCTCGTACCAATTTGAGAGTGGACGAAGGCATACTTCCTGCCGGCGCTAAGCGAGACGGTGACGTATCCACTCAGTATGTACCTAACATCGAATAGATCCCAACCAGAATCAAAAGTAAGCTCGCCATCTTCATTGAATACTTGCAGGCCAAACGTCGAAGACGTATTACCCCCAGGTTTGAAGATGTAATACTCAACCATTTGACCGGCCGCAGAGTCCACATAGACGTAGGCTGTACTTCCAATCTTTGATCCCAAGGCGCATAGCTCAGTGCATGCTAAGGCTAAAATCTCCCCCTCGTTAAGGGTAATAGCTACTCTTGTCGGTCTCGTGTTTGTTGTAGACCCATTCGTATACTGCTGACTTAGCAACTGACCAGACCTGATCAGCGCCAGGTTCTTGAAGTTGCTGTCTACTTGATAACGACCAGTGTCGCCGATTGATTCAAAGCCCACCGGCATCACATCACCCCATAATAGAGAGTACCCGCAGGCAAGTTTGTCTCTCGGGTATTGGTCGCCCGCGACCAGACGATGCTATTGCCGCTCACCGTATACGTCACCTGACTGAACGACGGGCCAGTAATAACCGACCCGCTGAACTGCCCCAAGCCGAACATGCCAACCAGGAATGGCTGTCCTTGGGTAAACTGGCCATTAGCGATCGTGCCTGAAGCCTGGCCGGCTGCGACGGCGACGCTTCCAAACACCCTTCCGAGAAGGGT
Organism: Pseudomonas sp. p106; assembly: GCF_003936645.1. NCBI lineage: Bacteria > Pseudomonadati > Pseudomonadota > Gammaproteobacteria > Pseudomonadales > Pseudomonadaceae > Pseudomonas > Pseudomonas sp. p106. The sequence continues at coordinate 367,682 of NZ_RHQR01000002.1, read as the reverse complement.
GCTCGTATCCAGTTTGACCGACCCATCGGCATTGAATACCTGTAACCCTTGCGCCATATCACCCCCAAATGCCCAAGCGCACCCGCATACGTGCGGTGTCGTAGACGGTCAGTGCTTGATTGGTGATGTTCATCCGGCCCATTCCAGGCCGAACCCCGTTTATTTCGAACTCATTCGTCACGAAGTTGATGCGGATGCCCTGAGACCCTGCAACGTAGTTGGAGCTGCGCAGCTCCCCGGTGATGATCAGGTTGATGATGTCGGCCTGGTTGATGATCGCGCTGTTCATGAACACCTGGCCGTTTTGGATGGCGAACACCGACTTCGGCGTGCCACCAGGCTGGTGCATGACGGAGAACAGGTTGGCCAGGAAGATGACCATGGACTGCATGCCGTCCGGAGTGTTCTCGACTCCAATGCCCATGCCGGCGCCGTAATAGCGACCGTTCACGTCGACACCAACCTTGATGTTACGGGTGGCCGACACGTTGCCCTCCAGATCGACCAGCGCTTCCGAGGTGTCCTGCACCAACGCCTCGGTATTCCCTACCCGGCTGCTCAGCTGCGTCACCGAACTGCTGATCGCCTGATCGGCGCTCGCCCGGGTCTGGGCCTCGGTGATGATCGCCGCCTCGTTGTCGTCGATCTTCGAATTGGCATTCGTTATCTGGACGGTCAAGGCTTCGTCCGCTGTGGCCCGCGCGGTCACCTCCTGCTGCAGACGAGCTTCGGTGCCGTCAATCTCAGCCGATACCGTAGTGATCTGCGTGGCCAGCGCCTCGTCAGCTGTCACACGGGCATAGGCCTCCTGCTCGAACCGAGCGTTGAGGTCGTCGCCGATCTGCGCCTCGACCGTATCGATACGCCGGCTTAGCGCCATATCGGCGTTGCTGAACGCGCTGTAGATCGAGGTGGAAGTAGCACGCACCCCCGAATCGCCAGCCTTCCAGCCCGTCGCACCAGCCATCCGGGGGAAGACTTGGGTCTCAACGCCAATCACCCGGGTGGCCATGGCAGCCAGCTGACCGTCGATTTCTTCAACACTGGTCTCCACCCCATCCAGGCGCAGGGCCAATGCCGTGACCATCTCCCCAAGCGAGGCGTAGTCACCGATGTACTCCCAGTAGGTGGCATTCGTTACAGGCGTGCCGGCGGGAACATCCTGCTTTGCCCGGTACAGCTTGCCGTCGAGCTTGACCAAAGACCCGGCCAGATAGGACTCGCCCGGCTTCCAGTCAGGGGCGCCCGTAACGTCTGCGAGCTGAGATTGAAGGGAGTCAATCTGGCTTTGGAGGGCGGTGTCTCCAGCGGTGATCCGCTCGTTGATCGAACCAGGTCCCTCCCCGCTAATCTTCTCGATTTCCTTCAGCAGGTCTTGGCCGAGCTGAGTTTCAGTGATCTTGCCGGTGATGTAGTCGAGAATCGCATCGGCATCAGCGCTGGACTGCCCGTAGACCCAGTCCGACCACGGTCCGATGTTGCCCGACCGGTCGACCAGGCGGCCGCGGAAGTACCGCACCACAGCAGCCGCCATCCCGCTATGCAGGTAGGTCGGTGTCGGGTATGCGAACTGGCCGAGTGGGAGAGGATTCTGTCCGGTTGACTCGGACGCCATTTGGACTTCGGTATAGGCAGTATCTTCTGCACCTGGCGGAAACCCCCAGTTGAGCCGGATGGCCATGATTTCCGGAGTAGCATTCAGATAGGCCAACGCCGGAGGTGCACCCTCCTTGCCCTTTAACTCGGTCAGTACCGAATCCCGCCACATCGACGTGATGTCGAACGAGCTGACGGCGCGCACGCGAGCCAGATAAGCGCCGGCGTAGATACCGACCACGTCCACGGAGGTGGTACCGGTGCGCTGCAGGCGTATCCAGTTGCCGTTGTCCTTGCGCCACTCCACGTCATAGGCAACCGCGCCCTGCACAGCTGGCCAAGCGATCGTCATGGTGCTGACCGCGATTCCCTGGGAAATGGCGTAGGCAGAAGTCAGCGTTACGCTCGCGGGTGGCGGTACGACAGTGATCGGAATGACGCTGATCGGGCGCTCGTCCAGCTTAGCGCCGGTGTCGATTGCTGCGAACTTGCTTGGGTTGAACTCGAGCGCAGTGATCTCGTACTCGCCTTCCTGAGTTCGAGTGGTCTTCAGCACTCGGAACAGCTGCACCGCCAGGTCGTCGTAGTCGATCGCCCACTGCAGCTCAGGCTCCGGCTGCACACCGTAATCGGTGGTCACCGTCACCGCACGCCCAGCGACCGATTGCACGGTGCGTGCCTGGGCGGTGCCGTTCGGCAGGTTGAGAATCAGACGGTCGCCGGCCTTGATCGGCGTGTCGCGATCGAGGGTGACCACCCGGCCGGCAGCGGCAGCAATCCGACCACCGTTCGGGCGGCCCGCCACCAGCTCGTCAGCCACGGGAATGACGTAACCAGGCAGCGGGATGCGGCCTTCCATCCCGGTCTTGAAGGTAACGGTACGATCCTGGCTGTTACTCAGCAGTGCCCATTTACCGCGGCGTTGAGCCTCGGACGCACGAGTGCAGCCGATGGCCGAAATTTCCACCGGACGGTCTCGGTACCGGCGCTGGAGCGCGTTGTCGGTCACCGGGATCACATCGGTGTCGTAGTTGTTCGCCGGGTTGTCATAGCTGACCAACGCCCGGCTGTAATGGGTGTTGCGCTCAGCGCCGCCATAGACGAAGTCGCCGTCGATGACGTTGGCCCGGGTGAACACGTAATCGATGTCCTGGGCGCGCGGCATGTCCGCCTGCATGAACAGCGAGCCATGGGCCCAGTACACCATGCCCCGGTAGATGGCCGACAGGTCGCGCAGTAGGGTCCAGGCCTCAGCGCGGCCCTGCAGGTTCATGTCGCACAGGAAACGCGGCTCCTGGCCTCCGCTGCCATTTGGCACCAACTGGTCGCAGTACTGGGCGATGCGATACATCTCCCACTTGTCGACCATCCACGACTTGATGCGCTTGCCCAGGCCGAAACGGTCTTCGACGCACAGGCCGTAGGTCACGAACGCCGGGTTGTTGGTCCAGGCCTGCTTGAAGGTGCCGTCCCACACGCCGGTGTAGGTGCGGTTCACGGGGTCGTAGTTGGTCGGCACCGGCCAGCGCTTGGCCTTGCATTTGACCGTCACGGCCGGGATGTTCTGGAACTGTTGGGCGTCGAACTCGATGTAGAGCAGCGCGGTGTTCGGATATCGCAGCTTCTCGTCGATGATCTCGGTGTAGCCGGCGATGGTCATCGTATCGGCCACGGTACCGCTATTGGCATTCGGGGTGATGCGGCGCACGCGCAGCATCCAACCCGACGTGGCCTTCGGCAAGTTGACGCGCACCGAGCGCTGGTACCCGTTAGTGGTCTTGCCATCCACGGCGCCCAGGTGGGCTTCTACATACGCGCCGCCGTCAGTGGCGATGTCGATGGCGTACTCGATTCGGTAGCCGTTTGTGTTGCCGCTGCTGTCCTGCTTGGCCAGGCGCGGCCACGACATGCGCACGCGTACCGCCGACAGCTGCGTATTGCTCAGCGACCGGGTGAACGGGTTATCACTGCGCAGTTCCACGTTGACGGTGGTCTCGTTTTCCACCGCAGGGATTCCCTGAATGTAGTCCTGCTCAACGGTGCCAGGGCGCCACTCCCACTTCACGCCCGGGAAGTTAACGTTGCCGCTGGCATCCATGATCGGCGTGTTGTCGAGGTAGATGTCACGGTCGGTGGGCATGCCGTCGAATTCGCCCTCGCCCACAGCCAGCAGGATCTTGGCGATGTTCGTCGACTGCAGGCTGTCCGGTGCCTCGACCGGAGTTTTCGGCTTGCTGTCGCCGCCCTTGGCGCCGGTGATTTCCAGGTGATCTGCTGGGCCCATGCTTTCCTCCGGGCAATAAAAAACCGCCCGGAGGCGGCACGTTCGCTGGATTGGCCCTAGGCCTTGTCTTGCGCCTCAATGGAGGCGGAGATAATCGCCCCGCCCCAGCGGCGCTCACCGATACAGATGGGGACAGGGTTGCCGCTGGCAGTGGTGTTTTTGGCGCTGCCGAAGGCGTATGACGGTAGGTTCTCGGGAGCCGCACTTTGAGACAAGCCTTGGGCCTGCGGGCTGAGCATCTGCACCACCCCGCCAAGCGTCATGGAAAGGCCAGCATAAAATGCGGATGGGCCCAGCCATATGGCGGATACCATCAAAGCGATGCCAATGATGGTTTGTAGTATTCCACCACGTTTGCTGCCATGGACAACGGGAACAACACGAACCTCCCGAGTACCGCGCAGGTTCATTTCGTCCAGGCCAATGTTCTTTCGGTTACGGAAGATGGCGAAGCGTAACCCCAACCCATCAAGTCGCCTGATCTCCTCCTCGAACCCCTGTAACGTAGCTCTCAGAGCCTTGAAGACCTCCCAGACCTCACCGCTGTCAAGCTGTCTATGATGGGTGCGTCCGAACTTCTGCGCTAAGGATCCGGATAGCTTGATGATGGTCATTGGTTGATAACTGGCCGCTGTGGCTGCCATGCTTCCTCCAGGCATAAAAAAACCGCCCGAAGGCGGTTTTGTGGTGATCTATCAAAGACATGACCGGACGGCGCGTTCCACAGCGGAACGACCCGGCATGGCCGACCAAGGCATGCGCTGCCTAAGAGCTACTGAACTGCCAGTCGAGGTTCTGGTGATATCAAGAAGCTCGTCTGCCATGCTGCTATTTGAAACCCATAGGCGGTAGCCGTTTTCGGTCTCCACCATTGAGGACTCAGTCCTGGCAGCCTGCCACTTAGGGAAAACGCACAACGCATACTGTTTGGGGTCTTTCTTCGTTACCGCGCTAATCGAAGGATCGTTACCTTCCAAATCTGCGGTCGTCACGCACCCCGCCAGCAACACCAGCCCCACCGCCCCGATCAAAATTCGCATGTGATCCCTCCCTGAAAACCGGGAATGTACCATCACTTGGCGTCGCGGTGACGCAACACCAGGCGCGTCCTGTCGAGCCAGGGCCCGCCAAATACGACAATTTCTGATGGCCGCCCCAGCAGGTGGTGCAGCATGAATGGGCCTAGGCCGAAGACTTGGCCATCCTCACCCGGCAACTGCGCGTCGGCGCCTAGGTATATGCCCGCGTGGTTGGGGTGGGCGGTACGCCCCACGGCCATGACGATCATGTCGCCACGCTCCGGCTGGCTCACCTGGTAGAAGCCCGCAGCCTCATAGGCCTGCTCGTAAAGGCTGGGGCCGTCTGCCTGCTCCCACCATCCCTCCTCCCTGGCGTAAGCCGGGAACTCCAAGCCCCACTCGCGCTTGTACCAGTCGGCGCAGACCTGCCAGCAGTCCCAGGCGCCGTGCACGAAGGGCCGACCCAGCAGCGGGGTGTGACCGGTCGGGGTGACGGTGCGCAGGTCCCCCTCGGGCCACGACAGGATGTACCAGGGCAATCCCGTTGCCTCGCACATCGCGAGGTCGCGCGGCGAAGGCCTGCTGGTCGCGTCCGGATGCGAGTGCACAATGCCGATCACCTCGCCCTGATCTTCGGCCGCAGCGTACTGCTTCGGCGAGATGCGGAACTCCTCGGCCGGATCGGTCGCAGTGTTGTCGCACGGTAGGTACCGCTGGGAGCGGCCCACGGCGATGATCAACCCGCAGCACTCGCGCGGATACTCTGCCGCGGCGTGCGCTTGCACGGCGGCGAGGATGTGTTTGCGCATGGTCAGCTCCGTGCGATCAGGGAAACGGCCGGGAAGCCCCCGAAGGGCAACTGGTTGCCCTGGCCAAAGCGAACTGTGCAGCCCGAGTCCAGGCAGCCATTACACTGGTCCTTGGCCGGGTCGTCCGTGGGGTTTCCGTCGAGGTCGAAATACGGGCCGGTATAACCGCAGTTCGGGCCCCGGTAGCCCGCGGTCATCGCCCAGTGGCATAGCTGGGTCATCTGCCGGCCAATGGTCTCGCCGCCGACATCGCCAGGGCTGGCAAGCTCCCAAGCGACCGTGGTGCCGTTCTCGGACACCTTCTGATCGATGTACCAGACCTCGATCGCCTCCTCACTCGGGTCAGCTTCCGGGTTACCGGCGGGGAAATTTGCCGAGTCCAAATAGCGCGCCATGGTGTGGCGCATGGTCAGCTTGAACTCGAGCAGGTTTTCGAAGGCCAGGCACAACGCCGTAATCCTGCCGTTGACGTTGCCTACGGTCAGCGTGGGTCGCACTGCCGTACCGTCCGAGTTCGCTTCAATGCCATCTATCTGCATAGGCCAGGCACCGTACTCGTTGCCCTGCCACCAGATCGACTTGGCCGGAAGCTGGTCGGCGTTCGCGCCAGCGGCGGCCAACTCCTCGGGCGAATGCGGGATTGCATGTCCGTGAAACCGGAGCGTGTCCGCCCCGAAGTCCGAACCGTCCAGTTCAAACAGAAGGATCTCCGCGCCCGGCTCCAGTTTCTGCAGCTGTGTGATCAAACTCATGGGTGGAACGCTCTCTCAAAGGTTGCCGTCAGCATCACCACACCTCCCGGCTTGCGCTGCTGCCGAAAGGTCTCGCAGCGGTACATGCCAAGCACGCCTTCAGGATTGGTCCAGAGGAAGGACTTGGCGCCTCGATGGCGACGTATGAACGCGATAGCCGGCTCAATCTCATCGGCCAGCCCGCCGAATGAAAGCGCCCAGCTGTCCGATTCGCCGTTCAATCCATCGCTGGATACCTGGACGTAGCCGTCGCCGAATTGCGATTTTCTGGTGCGTAGGGTGCTGTCGCCGCTGGCCTCATCGTCCGGTGTCCAGGTGAAAGTTTCGATCGCCATCAGCGTCTCCCGTTGCTGTTTCGATAGCTCATGCCGCCGGCGCGCCAAGACGCGGCAATAGCCCGCTCAGCCACACCTTGCATCTGTTGCTGGATGTTCTGCTGCAGGGCTGTGCTATCCAGCTCCATTCCATCAGAGCTCCGATCTTCCAACGTCACGGCCACCGGCACGCTGACCTGAACAACGGTCGAGCCACCTCCCGCTCCGCCGACCATCTGCACGCCGAGCGAGCCATCCGCCCCGCGCGCCAGCGGCATGATTGCCTCCGGGCCGGCCTCACCCATGATTCCGGTACCGCCGCCGGCAAGTCCGAACGCGGTTGGTTTGCTGAGAATGCTGTTGGTGAAAGCGCCACCCTTAGCGAACATCTGCACACCACCACTCCATGCGCCACCTTTGGCTTGGGCTGGGCCTGACCAGTTGTCCATGTATTGCGAGCTGTAACCCGCCTGGGTCGAACCCAGCGAAGATGAGCCGCCGCCAAAGTATTTCGATGCTGCAGACACCCCTAGCCCCACCAAACCACTCAACAGCGAACTCGCGGCCTGCTGGCTTGCAATCCTGGCCATGTCCGAGATCACACTGGTGGCGAAGTCCTTGAAGTTGGCTTTCCCTGTCATGGCGAACTCGGCCACAGCATCGCGAGCAGAGTTGAAACCGGTGGTGAGCATGTCGTCGGTTGCGCCGGCCACGTTCGCCGCATCAGCCTGGATGTTGGCCCATGCGCGTTTGGCACCGTTGCGGTAGTCGCGCTGCGCCTGCAGCCTGGCCTCGAAGCCGTCGACCTCCATCTGCAGCTCACGCGCCTGGTAGTCGGCCAAGTCGGCCAGCCGCTGCTGGTAGGCGTCCTGGCTGAGGCGACGTGACACGTCTTCCTGCTGTTCCTCCAGCTGACGGCGTGCCTCGGCGTACTTCTGCCGCACCGCATTCAGTCGGTCAGCCTCTTCGCGCTGGTCGTCGCCCATGCCGACACCGGCCACGTCCGCGCTGATCGCCTCCTGCCGTGTCTGCAATACCACTTCCATCGCCTTGCGATAGGCCTCGGCGCTGTTGCGGCGCACTTCTGCAAGCTTCCTCTCTTCCTCAGCGCGTTTCTGCAGGACAGGGTCGGCGTAGGCCGTGTTGAGGTTCTTGATGCCGAGCTCCATCTCGGCCGCGGTGATCTTGCCGGCAGCCTGGGCCTTGCGCAGCCCCTGCACGCCCTCCGCCAGATCCTCGAGTCGTTTCTTCTCCGGTAGCGCGCGGTCGATGATCGCATCGAGAGCCTTGATCTCGTCATTCAGCGCCTTCGTGCGATCCTTGCTGCCATCGGTCGCATCCTTGTTGGCCTTCTTCTGCGCCTCAATTGCACTGGCTGCCGACAGGATTGCCTGGCGGTCCGTCTCGGTAAGGTCAGCGTTCTCGGCCAGGTAGCGGTTGGCGATCTTGGTCGCATCGCCATTGTCCTGCAGGCCTGCCAGTTGCTTTTGCAGCGTCTCCAGGTAGGTCTGGCCCGCCGAGCTCATGCCGGCCTTCGCAGCGTTGTTCGCCTGGGTGGCCGACGTGTTTTGTTCGGTCACCCCGGTGAGCACCCGCAGCGTCTCGGCAATCAGACCAGATCGCTGATCGGCATCGCTCACGGCGCCGGCCTGCGTAATCCACTGCTGTACGGTGGAGGCTGGCAATTGCAGACGGTTACCGACTTCCTGCAGCACAGGCGACAGTCCCTGCCCTGCCGAACGCGCTTCGTTGAGACGGTCGATCAGACCCTGGTATTCGGCCAGCTGCCGGTTGTATTGGCCGCCCGAGTCACGCGCCGGCGCCGTGACCACGCTCGAACGAATGGACTGAGCGAGGTCACCGTAAGCGTCCTTGACCTTGTCGGCTGCAGTGACCTGCTCCTGCTGCCACTTGACCAACGATGCTTCCCGCTGGTCCTTGTTGAGCTTTGCGAACTCCTCCCGCAGCTGGGCCACGGGCTTGCGCAGATCCTCCAGGCTGACCCCTGCCTGATCGGCGTTGTTGCTCAGCAGGAGGAAGCTGGCCGCCGCCGTGCCGGCCAGTAACGCCAGACCCATCGGCCCGCCCAAGATGCCGAGCAGGCCGGCACTCACGGTGCGAAGACCAGCCTGGGCGGTTACTACTGCGGCGGTGGCCGCCGCTTCGCGCTGGCGGGCTTGGGCCAGTTGAATCGACATCTGCGTCTGTACCGCCGTGCCGCGCGCAGCAGCTGCCTCGCGGGCCGCCAGGATAGTCGCGGTTTCGGCCTTACGCTGGTCGGCGAGTGCAGCCTGCAGCACGGCCTCGGCCTGGGCGATACGCGCCGCTCGGTCCGCCAGCGCGGCTTTCGCAGCCAATCCCGACTTCGCGACATAGTTGGTCAGCGCCGCAACACCAGCGCCAGCCATGGCCACGGCCACCAGATCGACGTTGTCGGCCAAGGTGATCAGCACACTCGACAGGCCAGCAACGGCGCCGGTCTGCTCTTCCATGCCACCCAGGAAGGTTTGGACGGCGTTGCTGATTTTCACCATCGCATCCTGCACGCTGGTGGACATATCGGCCGCTGCCTTGCGGTTCACCTCGACGGTCCGCAGCAGGCCGGTATTAATGTCGTCGAGCGAAAGCTTGCCCTCTACGCCCAGTTTGCGGATTTCCTCGGCGCTCTTGCCGGTGGCGGTCGCGATCGCTGTGACGATGGTGGGCATGGCGTCCTGAATGGACACCCAGCCATCGGCCTCGACTTTGCCGGTCTGCAGAGCCTTGGAATAGGCATCAAGAGCGGAGCCGGCCTTGTCGGCAGCAGCCGCGTTGGTCACCAGCAGGAAGCTGAAGCTGTCGGTGATGTCGAGAGTCTGCTGGGTATTGAAGCCCAGGCTGCGCATCACGTCTGCGGTGCGGATGTACAGCTCTTGCGCCTCAGCCAGTGGCCGGTAGGTTTCCTGAGCGGTCCGGAGCAGATGCTCCTGCACCGTCTGGTACTCACCAGCGCTGCCGGCGGCGGCCTTCATGCGGTCGGACATCTGACCATAGGCGTCTACCTGCTGGATGATGCCGCCAATCAAGCCAGCACCTGCGACGGCGGCAAAGGCGCCGCGCATTAGCACACCAGCTTTCTCGGCAGCCCCTCCTGCGCTGTCGAACGCCGAGTCGACCTGAGCGAGGTTTTGGTCGATCGACTGGGTAGTACGTGCGACTACCTGGTCTGCGCTGGCCAGTTCCCGACGCAACTGCGCCGTTGTGGCCTCGATCTGGACCAGCATCCCCTGGACTTGTTGGTCGGCCATGCAAATCTCCAAGCACATAAACCGCCCGTAGGCGGCACGCTATCTACTGTTTGGGCCGCCCTCGCAGGAAGCTCTTCAACTTGTCCGCGACGCTTTCACGCTTCTGCGGCGAGGCCTGAGCCTGCCCATGCGCCTGCCCGCGCCCCGTCCAGTCGAGCCGAGCATCGAGCGCGAGCATGATCTGCGGGATGGGGGTGTGCCACGCAGTGTCGGGCGGCCAGCCGAGCCAGCCGGTGGCCACGCCGAACAAATAGTCGACGTAGCTGCCGTTTTTCACTGCGCTGTGCTGGCCGCCTCGTCCTTTCCCCTGGCGGCCACGCTCGGCGGTACCGGGTTGAGCAGGACGGTGATGTACTCGGTCAGCAGGCCCGACACCTTGGCCACGCCGGTGTGGAAGACTTCGCCAGCGATCACTGGATGTTGTTCAGGCTTCAGATCGGCGCCGGCGATCACAATGTCAGCACAGGCAGCGATGCTCATGATCCGCATGGACTCCAACGCGGCGCGCAGACCGCCGAAGCGGGCCTCGATTCGTAGCGCCGCATCGAGCGTGGGTTTCAGGGTGTAGCTGCGGGCGCCGAGCACCAGCGTGACGGTGCCGTGTAAGGCTTCGCTCATTGGATTTCTCGCAGAAAAGAACGGGGCTCAGCCCCGTTGATCACGGGACAGCCGGGCCGGCTGGGATCTCGATGATGTCGGTGTTGATCGCAAACGTCATGTTGCGGCGCACGACGTTGTCGGTCGCACCAGGGGCAACCGTGTTGTTCATCACCTTCACACCGAAATAGAAAGTGGTTGGCAGAATCGGAGTGGCCGCGTCCGGGTCGCCGTCGTTGAGCGTAACCTTGACGTTGTAGTTGCCCTTGGAGCGGTCCTTGTGCGCTACCGACACGGCCTTCTGGCCGGTATCGCCGCTGTCCAGGCCCACGGTCAGGGTCATGTTGCCGGCGTCGGCTGTGCCCTTGTACTTGCGCACACGGCCATCGCTCAGCGCAGTGAAGTTAACGGCGCTGAAGGTATCGCCAAACTCGCCCAAGTCTTCGATCTCACCCACCTGAACATAGGTGTCGGCTTCGTACTCGGTGAGGGTGCCTGCACCGGTCTTGCCGCCAATGGCAAGGCGGCAGCCGGCGGCTGTGTTGAGGTTGTCTTCGGCCATGGGGGATCCTCCAAAGGCACATTGGATAAAAGCCGCGGCGCGGCTGGTAAGTGTTTCAGTGGGTGGTGATCACGCGGACAGTGATCGAACCCTGATAGGTGATGCCGTCGGCATCGCGCTGGGCGTCGGCTTGCTCGACCCGGACGGAGACAGCCCGACCGACTTCCAGCGGCAGGCGACGCTCGTCCAGGGCCGCGATGACCTCGCCATTGATGCGTTTGACCTCTGCCTGGCCCACAGCATCGGACCAGACCGACAGATACAGCAGGCGCGTTTGGCGCTTCCTGCCCGAGATCGGGCTGCTGTTGACAGAGACTTCTCGGTCTATGGAGACGTATGGCATATCCGCATTCATCGGCGCACCGTCGTAGATCGGGCAGCTGACCTCAGCCTGGAGCCTGGCGAAGATCGCCTTCTGCAGGGCAAGCGATGGATCAGCCATTGCCTACCCCCTGGCTTGCCTTTCGCAGCGTGCGGCGCACCGCTGCCTCGATGTCAGCCATGACGTACTCCCGGTTGACGTGCATCGACGGCCGCAGCCAGGGGTGGGCGGGCCTGGCTGGAATGTCTGGGTACTTGCCGAAGAAGTGCGTGCCGTCGCTCTTGTTGGTGGCCTTGCGATTGCGGTTCCCGGCGCGCTTACCGCCGAGATAACCCTTGGTCCCGTACTCGATGAAGCGCAGGTAGTAGAACTTCCGGTTGTCCCGCTTGCCGCGGATGCCGATCTGGGCATCCAGTCCACTGGGTGAGACGTAAACCCTCAGCGCGGCGGCGGCCGCCCCGGTGTCTTTGGGGATCAACTGCCGCTGGGTCTCCAAGATCCGGTTCGCCGCCTTCAGCATCGCCGGCTGCAGCTCGTTATCCATCGTCTTGTGGATGTTGCGCAGCGTTCGGCGCAGCCGGATATCGCCGCGAATGCTGGAGCGCCGGGCCATGTATCACTCCTTGGCCTGGCCGGCCTTTGCTGGTTTTTCGGTCGAGGCAGACGACTCGGTGTACTCCACCGCGTAGCCGCGGGCGATCAGCCCCTCGGCGTATTCCTTCTTCACCTCGAAGACCTCACCCTTCTCGCGCTCGCCACAGGCGCCGGTGAGCGGGCCCAGTGCTTTAATTTTCATGGTTCACCTCATGGGTTTGGGACGCTGGAGCACAGCAGGCGCAGCATGTCCCGTTCGTTGTTGGGCAGCATCGCCTCGACCTTGTAGGTCATGCCGGTGCTTTTCTCGGTAAGGCGCCAGCCGACAGCAATGCCAGATCGTGGCCTGATGCGAATCTCGGCACTGACGGTCGCCTCCAGGCGCTCAGCAACTGGCTGTGTGCGGCCGGTGGGAATGGTGATCTCAGTCCAGAGCTCACCGGCTGGTACCCATACCTGGTCGTAGCCGCCGGTGTCGTTCTGCACGCGCTCGTACTTACTCAGGCGGCAGCGGTGCCGCAACGGTCCGGCCCTCATATGTTCACCCAGCGATGTGGCTTCCACAGGGCCTGGGTAGCCATGGGCATCTCCGTCGCAATGGTGCCCACTGCGACCGCTTCCCGGGTGGCGTACCAATGACCGATCAGCAAAAGCGCCCCCTGCTGGATCGACTTGCGGAAGGACAAGGCGTTGCCGATGGGGTCAGGCAGCGGCTCGCCCTCTGCGATCAGCTTGCGGTTCGTCCACAGCTCGAAGGTGCTTAGGGCAGCGTCGGTGTAGCCCTGGATCAGGCTGTCTTCGTCATCACCATCGACTCGCAAGTGAGCCTTGACGGTGCCGAGATCAATCATTGGTCGGCACCAGCTTCTGCAGGTCTTCCTTCTTTGCGCCCTTATCGAACTCGATCCCCTTCGCCGTGAGCCATTCTTTGAGCTCAGGAACATTCATCTGCAGCGGATTGCTTTCAGGCCGTCCGGAGCCGTCGAGATACTCGGCCACGCCCAGATGCTCGACTGCCACCAGCGCGCATCGGTCAGAAACATCCTGCTCGCCCACCTGGATCTCCACCACCTGGTTACCATCCACAGCGAACGGAAACGCCTTCTTCACGGAAATGATCGGCATAAATCCTCCAGGAGCGGGCGCCCGAAGGCGCCCGCTCGATCAGGCAGCGCTCAGGGTCAGAACCTTGATCGCCTGGGAGTCGACGAGCATGCCGCCGACGCGCTTGGTGGTGTAGAAGCCAACGTATGGCTTGTTGGTGTAGGGGTCGCGCAGGACACGGGTGCCGATGCGATCCACGATGGTGTAGCCGCGCTGGAAGTCGCCGAACGAGATCGCGTTGGCGTCGGCCGCCACGTCCGGCACATCCTCGTTTTCAACGATGCCATAGCCCAGCAGGGTGGAAGGCTTGTCCGCCTCCAGGCCAGGGCGCCAGAGGTAGTTGCCCTGGCTGTCCTTCAGCTTGCGGACATAGGCCACGGTCAGGTTGGTCATCATGAAGCGGGCATTGGCGCGGTACCCGGCTTTCAGCGAGTGGATCAAGTCGATGATCTTGTCGCCATTGAAAGCGCCGGCGGTACCGGAAATCAGCTTCTGTAGCTTGCCGAACGCGCGGGTTTTGTCGTCGTCCAGCACCAGGTCGTAGGCCAGGAAGCCTTTGGGCTTGTTCACGCCGTCGCCACTGGTGAAGGCAGCGCCCTCCTTCTCCGTGAATTCGCGGGCGACCTCGGCATTCAGCCAGGCCTCAGCATTGAAGAAGATATCGTCGAGGCTGGTCTGGGTGGCCTGGGGGTTGGCGTAGATCTCGCCCATGAATGCCGAGATCTGGCCCATGGTCGGGGTGCCCGTTGCTGGACGGGCCGCAGTTTCACCGACCCATCCGGAACCAGCGCCGCCCAAGCTGACCAAACGTTTGTAGTCGGGCGTGCCGACAGTGATCTGGTTGCACACCTGGCGCATTGGCGAGGTGTCTTTCAGCAGCTCGATGATGCTCCGGTCCAGTTCTTCAGGTACGGCGTAGCCGCCGTCAGCGTCATTGCCGATCTGCAGCGCCTTGGCCTGCAGGTCACCCAGGCCGGTATCGATGCCCTTGCGAACGAACTGCATGAAGGCAGTCTTGTGCTCGCTGGCGGCCTTGGTGCCGGTGCCGTCCGGACGTTTCAGCGCGGCCAGCTCCTGCTCGAGCGAGGTCTTGAGCTCGTCGAGCTCGCCCAGCTTTTCGTTCAGGGTGTCGACCTGTCCGGAGAGCTTGCCCTTCTCGGCTTCCAGGCCGTCGATGCGCTTGTCGTTGCTCTTTTTGAATTCTTCGAACTTTGCGCCGAGAGCCTCGGCAACGTCTTCGATGTCTTTCTTTTCAACAGCCATGAGAGGCTCCTTACATTTTGTCCAAAAGGGATTTCAGGGATTGAAGTGCTTCTTCGGCACCCGCCTCTCGCGGTGAAACTGCGCCGTAGCCTTTGGCCATGAAGGCCTTGGCTTGGGAGCCGGAAAACCCTACCTCTCGCAGGGCCCGCTCCACTTTGCTGGGCGGCGGGGTCTCGCCGCGAGCCAGCAGAGATTTCACATCGGTGATCCGGGCCTCATCGTTGGCCGGGAAGGTGACCAGGGAGACTTCCCACAGGTCGATTGCCTTCAGCAGCCAAATGCCCTTCTCCTTGTCGTACTCGTAGTCATCGAGCATGTAGCCGATCGACATGCCGGTCAGGCTGCCGGCCTTCATGTGGCCGTGCGCCCGCTTGGCCAGTGGATCGGCCTCAGTAAGCAGCTGGCCTTTCACATACAGGCCGACGTCGTCCTCGCGCATCTCGGTGTAGACGCCGATCGGCTCGCTCATGTTGTGCTGCCAGAGCATCGCCGGTAGCCGGCCCTTCTCCTTCCATTTGGCCAGGCTCGCAGCGAAGGCCCCGCGGACAACCACGTCGCCGTAGCTGTCCTCGACACCGAACACCGAGCCGTAGCCCTCGAACTCGCCGCTGTCGCTGACCGACTTGATGGTCAATGGCAGGTCAAGGCGCTGCTTTGTCTGCATCGTCGTCAGCCTCTGGTTTGGTCGTCATGTTCATTGGGGTCAGGTAAATGTCGCCGCCTTCGCGAGGGTTCTCGTCTTCCAACTCTCGGCAGTCGTTCGGGCTCAGGATCCCCCACTGAATGCCCTTGCCGTAGGAGTCGTAGCGCCCCTTGAGGTCGCCGCGCATCAAGGCGCCAGCGTTGAACTTGGCGTAGTGGGTGAGGCGATCTTTCTCACTGAGCAGGCCGACCCGTATCCGGTGCTCCACGCGCGTGATGATCGGCACCAGTGAGTAGTTCACGAAGTTCATGCCCATCTGCTCAACGTTGTTGAGCGTCATCTTCTCCATGTTCGCCACCAGGTGCGGCGGCACGCGGAAGAGGCCGCAAAGCTGCGCCTCGGTCATGCGCTTGGACTCGATGAACTGGGCGTCCTGGGCGTTCAAGCTGATCGGCTTCCAGTCCAGCCCCATCTCCAGAATCATGGGCTTATAGGCGTTCGCCGCCCCCATATGCTCGCCTTGGAACTCTTCCTTCAGCCTGGCGAACGCCTCGTCGGTCAGGGTTTGCTCGGTGCGCAGCACGCCGCTGGTTACCGCGCCGTTGGTGAACAGCTTGCCGGCGTGAGCGTCCATCGCCTGGCCCAGGCCAAGAGTCTGACGGGCGTAGGCGATCGGGTTCAGACCATTCAGACCATCCAGCGTGAACAGACGGACGTGCCAGATCTCTTTTTGCGTTAGGGTCTTCTGCCCGCTCTTGAAGTCGACCTTGTACTCAACCGTCCAGTCGTCGTTCAGCTTCGGCTGGACAATGTCGGGATTGAGTGGGAGCAGCTCGACGACATTGCCGAGGGCCTCGACCTTGTAGGCGTAGAAGTTGCCGCGCAGACATAGGCAGGCGACCAGCATTTCCCAGAATTCCTGGGAGGTCATGTAGCCGTTCGGCGCCATGGTCAGCAGCGGGAAAAGCCGGTGGCTGGTGGCCGGCAAGCGTACCTTGTCCGTCTGTTTCATCAGACGGCACGGCAGCATGCCAATCGACTCGGCCAGCACGCGCACGCAGTTGAAGACCACCAACTGCTGCAGAGCGCTGGAGGTCGTCACGCGCTGCCCTGACGATGTTTCGTAGCCGGAGCCCATCGCCTGGGCCAGCTTCTCCGGCGTGTCGATGGCCAGCGGATTGTTCTTTCTCCCAAGCAGGGCCTTAAACATCAGCTCCCTCCCCGGATTACGGCATAGGCCGAAAGTGACATGAGGATCACCCCGCACACCGAAAGCGCTACGGCCTCACCAAAGCCAACCCATAGACCGCGCGCGAGTAGGCCAAAGCCGACCATGCCGACCACATCCGGCAGGCTTTCGCGCAGGCGATCGAGGCCCGACACCTCATCTTCACGAGGCGTCTGTTGTTCAGGAGTCATAGGGTTCTGATTCCGTGTTTGGTTATGTGATCCGAGAGGCTCTTTTCCGGCTTCGTCTCGGCCTGGTTGGCAGCGCCTACGGCCATTGCCATTGCGACAGCGCCGTCGATGCGGCCTGTCTTCTTGCGCTTGGAGAAGATCCTGTTTTCCTGGGCGTCCGCCTCCATCACAGCCGACGCCACGTTCCATGTCAGGCATGGGTTATCCAGCACCTGGATCTTGCCGGTGAGGATCAGATCCTCCAGTAGGTCGATTGAGTGGGTCATCCACAGATTCGAATCCCGGGCCGGCCTGAACCCCTGCCCATGGGGAACCAGGTTCAACTCGATACCCTGTGCCTCCAACTCGGCTTCCAGGTAGGTCATGTGGTACGGGTCGAAAGCTACCGACTTGATGTCGTACTTGGCCGCCAGTTCTCCCAGGCGCTTGGCCACGAAGGCGTAATTGATCGCCTTGCCGGGAGGCGCATGGATGTGACCATCCTGCAGCCAGACCTCATACGGCACACCATCAATCGCCGCCCGATCCAGCAACGTGTCCTTCGGCGTCCAGAACTCGGTGATGGCTTTCCCCGCCTCGGGGAAATAGAGGTTCAGTGCTGTCAGGTCACGCTTGCCGGATAGGTCCAGGCCGCCAAAGCAGGTCTGGCCAGCCAGCTTGTCCGGATCAAACTTCGCGCAGCACGACAACCAGGTGTCGATCTCGACCCACGGGTTAGCTGCGTCGACCCACTGGCAGAAGTTCAGGCGCCTGACGGTGCTGGCCTTTGCAGGCATCCCTTTCGCATCGGTGACCTGCTCGCGCAGGTACTTCGGCTGGAACGTGTGCCCCAGTGACGGGTTCGCCTTACCCCAGCATTTCTCGTCCTTGAACGGGTCGTCGCCCTTGTCCAGCGAGCAGATAAAGGCGAAGAAGCTGTCGTTGAAGTGTCGATGCCGCTTCGTGACGCCCTTGGCGCCGGCCGCGCAGACGTCCACCCCGAGCTGGTGGTAGCTGTAGCAGACCGACGTGCGATCATGGCCGCTGTTGGTGATCATCAGGATCAGCGCTTGCCGGCGCCCTTTCGTGCCGGCCCGCATGAATTCGACGGTCTTGTTGTTCTTGTGCTCGTGCACTTCATCAATCAGTGCGCAATGCGGTCGTGGCCCAGACTGACCATCGTCAGAACTGATCGGCCGGAAGAACGAGCCAGTTGCGAGATACGCAAGGTTCCAGACCTTCTCATCGCGACCCGACTTCTTGATCTTCTTGCTCAGGGCAGGCGACTGATCAACCATGGCCACGGCATCGCGGAACAGGATCATGGCCTGGTCACGCTTCGTTGCCGCTGCATACACCTCCGCCCGCGGCTCGTCATCTGAGGTCAGGCAATACAGCCCGATCCCGCCCGCGAGCGGCGACTTGCCGGAGCCTTTGCCTGATTCGATGTACACCGTCCGGAATCGCCGATAGCCGTCGGCGCCCAGCCAGCCGAAGATGGAGCCAACAATGAACGCTTGCCATGGCAGGAGAATGAAAGGCTTGCCTTCGTGCTCACCACCGTTGAGCTTGAGCACCGTGCTGAAGTACCGGATGGCTCGGCTGGCCTTCGCGATATCCCACACCAGTCCACGCTTTGGTCCGTCCTCCAGGTCGCGAAGGTGGCGAGCACACGCATTTCGGATATCCGGACCGGCC
This sequence comes from Pseudomonas sp. p106, assembly GCF_003936645.1. Classification (NCBI taxonomy): domain Bacteria; kingdom Pseudomonadati; phylum Pseudomonadota; class Gammaproteobacteria; order Pseudomonadales; family Pseudomonadaceae; genus Pseudomonas; species Pseudomonas sp. p106. The sequence goes on along the minus strand of NZ_RHQR01000002.1, from coordinate 349,440 downwards.
AGCACTTTGCCGGATTGAACGTCCTGGGCCCAGGCGGTTACAGGGTCGATCTCATAGGAAACCTTCTTGACCTCAGTTGAAGAACTCGTCTTCCGGGTCTTTGCTCGGGGGTTCGCCAATGGCCTGGACCTTGGAACGTGCGGCTGGTGTCATGCCGAAGTGGGTTAGGTAGGACAGAAGGCGGCGGTCAGCGTCAGCCGCCATGGCCACCGCCGGGTGAGCCTTGATCAGTCCGTTCTCGGTTGTGTAGGTGTGCCCCTCCTCTGCGATAACGTTCGTCAGTCGCCGCACCTCGGCGGCGACCTCGCATAGACGCTCCAGGGTCTGGAGATCGGCCTCGGCCAAAACACCCATCGAGGACGCAAGCGGGCAGAAGACTTTCCACACCGCCTGCCCCTCCGCCGTCATATGCGGCGGCGGAGGCTGGTACGATGCGACGGCGAGCTGGGGTTCGCGCTTGTTTTCCCGAGCCGGGCGCGACGTTCCGGTGACCTTTTTCTGGGCCGTGGGAGCTGGCGTTCTGCCCTTCAAAAAAAAGGCTCCAATTCTGGCTTTTTGCGTAAAGAGGGTCGAGGGCGGTCTTGCTAGACGAGAATGACTACTTTTTGACCCTCCCCTAGGGGCTGTGGCGTGCTACACAGCCTCCTTTCGAGATCAGTTCTCATCTGTCGCGCCGCTGGCGGTTCCAGTGGTGGTTGGGGTCGATCGGCAGCCCATTGACGTCACAGCCGACCACCACACCAGTCTTCTCCTCGCGCTGCTTGGCGCTGTCGTGACACTGCTTGCAGAGGCTCTGCAGGTTGGTGGCAGCGAAGAACAACGTCTCATCGCCTCGGTGCGCTACCACGTGATCAGCGATCCGGGCCTCAACAGTTCGGCCCTGTGCAGCACAGCGACGACACAGGGGCTCGGCCTGCAGTTGGTGCCAGCGCAGTTGATACCAGCGCTTGGTGTTGTAGAGGTGGTGCCATGGGGAGTTGTTCGCCATCAGCGCACCTCTACCACGATGCCACGCTCAATCCATCGCATGACACGACCGAGGTGAGGATCGCGACCAGTCGCGTAAGACACGAGCAACACACCAGTCAGGTAGTACTTCAGCCACCAGCGATGGCGGCAAACGATCGTTGCAAACACACGAGCCATCACCAACCTCCTGCCATCTTCGTTCCCACCGCCACGCCCATCAGGAACACCAGCACCACCAGCGTCACGCCAACACCATGAGGATGCGGCATCGCACCCTCACGCATCGGCGGCGGTGCAGGTGGCGGCTCCTGCTCTCTCTTGACGCAGACTTGGCACAGGAAGCGGTTGTCGCTGACTTGGAGTGGATCTGGCTCAGTCTTCACCCATCGACACCTGCAACACTGGAACTCGCAGATCATGGCTATCTCTTGTACCAGGTCAGTTGGTAGCACCGCGCATCAGGCGGCACCTCGGCGATCGGCCAACGCAGGCATTCCATGTGCTTGCGCTCTGGCCGGGTGCAGCTCACACGCAGCGTCTGCACCAGGTAGGCAGATCCGGCAGCAGTGGTGATGAAGTCGCCTACCGCGATGCCGTCAGCGCCGTCCACGTACAGCTTGCAGGGTGTGTAAGGGGCTCGAGACCTGGCCACCGGTCACTCCTCTCGGTGCATCCCGACTTGGCGGGCGATATCGGCGGCGCGCTCGCGCACCTCCAGCATCTGGCCATCGAACGTGTGGACGATAGCGCAGACACCGTGCCACTGGGAGCTGGTGCCAGCCTCCTGCACGCGCGCGATGGCGTTCGGCGCCAGGAAGTGTTGGCGACGGTTGATGTCGGTCAGAGTGATCATTGCGATACCTCGCGCCACGAAACGGCGCACCTAGAATTTGTGGCGCGGCTCAGTCAGTCTTGCGGGCCGGCAGCTTGAAGTCGGTAACGCGATCAGCAATCGCACGAACCTTTTCCACTCCAAGGAGGCCAACCCACCCACCAACAAAGGCAGCCATGCTCTGTGGCAGGCCGAAGAACTCGAAGCCGCTGATGATTGTCAGAGTCAGGCCGCCGCAGATGGCTCCCTCCACCAGCATCTGCCGGCGAGTGCCACCACCGTAGGTGATTCGCAGTACGGCCATGGCGCAGGACAGGCCGGCCGCGTACAGCAGGGGCGAATGCTGGCTCAACCACGCAAGGGCAACTGCCCAGGTGTCTGGTTTGTCTGGCATGTTGGACATCCGGGTTCCTCCCTTGCGGGAAGCAGAAAAAGAAAAGGCCCGCCGCGTTGGCGAGCCCTTGGAATGGGGGCGGAGGCTGGTCCTTCCGGCCCTGAGTGATGGCAACGTGATATGTTTCGGCGGTCGCACTGGGCGGCTATTTCATCTTGCAAGGAGCAAGCATGACCAACATCGAAAAGTTCGACGAGATTGCCAGCAAGCTGCTGAGCTATCTGGGCGCTACGTTCCCTATTCCCTCTAATGTCGGCCTCGGTTCGCTAAGGCTCAAGGAGTCGGCGAAAGGGACACTTGACCCTGTTACCGAAACAACAACTGGTGGGGAACCAGAAACGGAAGACGAAAAATATTTCACTCCAACTGTCGCCTGGCTTGAACAGGCTGGTTACATCCAGAAAAGCAAAGCCGGCCATCACCATGGCCTAGTTCTGACAGAAAAAGGGTTAGACCTGCTTGGGATCGCGCCCTCCGCACTTACCCGTCAGGGATAAATGCAAAACCCCGGCTGCATGGCCGGGGTTCGTTGGTGTCGCGTTGCTTGCAAGCTGGACACGCTGCTATGAAAACAGGTGTTTATCCGCCCGCATAGAGGTTTTTACGCAGCCTCTCGAATTTCCTCGAGTGCGCAGTCGATCCATGCAACGCCTGCCTTGATGATCTCCCGCGCCTTGCGCTCGGACATACCCGCTTCCCTTCCGACGCGCATGGCCGGGTGCTTTGACCCGTAGTAGCCCCATACGAAATCACCCATCTGTTGGTTGCGCTTCGTCAGCCTGGCCACCGCGCCGTCGATGATCAGGGCCAGGTCGTCAGTGATCACATGCTGCCGGGCACCTCCTTCACTTGGCACGTTGTCACGCATGAGCGCGTAAAGCGGCGACACGTACCGGGGCACACCCATCTCACTCATTCGCCACCAGCCCCATTGCTCCAGCAGGTACTCGGTATCGCCCAGTGCTTTGTCCACGTAAGTGCGTTTCTTCATGCAGCCCTCCGGGGCGTTGGGTCGGTGTCCAGGCCAAACAGCTCGCACAGCAGCTTGTAGGCGTGTTTGTTCTTGGCTCCGCCCTGAATAATCCAGGCCTTGGCGAATTGCTCGAAGCTCTGGTTGGCGCGGGAGGCATGCCAGTCCGCCACGATATCCATCAGTGCTGCCGAGGCGATCCGGCCATTGTTCTGTTCCAGCAGCATCCGATTACCTACCTTGAGGAACTTGCACTCTACGGCAGTCAGGCTCTTGCGCGGCAGCGCCGCAGTGACGTTGCTCATCGGATTACCTCCAGGTCTTCGTCCACCACCCGTACACACTCGTCGAACACCTCCTTCGGCACCCGGGCATTGAGCTCCCGCAGGATGGCCTTGTCGCGGGCCTGCCAGGCCGGACAGCTGCGGCGAGCCTCGATGCGCAGGGCTTTCATGTGCACCATGAGGCGCTGGCGGTCGCGGTTGATGTGCTTGAGTGCGGCCTTGGCGCGGTGGAACCACACCGGGTCGGCATAGCGCTTCTCGGCTTTGGCCACACCTTCGGCGACACCGATCTGGCACTCCAGGCGGATGGCATCGCGGCACAGCACTTCCTCCAGCACCTCGCACTCGGCCAGGGTGGCGGGCAGCTCAGCAGGCCCGCGCGGGGCGCAGATGGACGCCGGGGTATTGCCAGTGGCAACAGGCTGCCCGGCACCAGCACGCTTGGTCACCGCCACAGAAACGACAGGGCGAGCCGGGGTGCGGACTGTGGGCTTGTGGCCTGGCCAGAGATTAGAAAGCTTCATGGTGCTTGCTCCCCTTACGGTGCTTGGAGAAATTCAGGACGCGGCCCATCTCGACCTCGTCGTCACTTGGCGGACGGCCGCCGAACGGCACAAAGCGCACGTATTGGCCCTGGGCCTGGACAAGGCAGGTGCCAGGCTTGCCGTGGCGGCACTTGCCCACGATCAGCTCGGTGACGCCGTTCTGGCCTTCCTCGCTGTCAGGGTCACGGTGCACAAGGATCACGGCGTCGGCGTCCTGCTCGATCTGGCCAGAGTCGCGAAGGTCGCTCGGGCGTGGTCGCTTGTCGGGGCGGTTTGCAGGCCCGCGGTTCAACTGCGCCAACACGATCACCGGCACACCGAGCTCCTTGGCCAGGTTCTTGAGGGCGGTGCTGATCTTGCCCACTTCAAGAGCGCGGTTCTGGCCACCCTCGGATGCGATTAAAGTCAGGTAATCCACCACCAGCACATCTAGCCCTTCACGCTTCTGGCACTGCCGAGCGATAGAGCGGATGCGAGGCATGGTCATGCCGGCCTGGTCGTTGGCGTACAGCCTAGCGCGATTCAGCAAGCTCACAGCGCTGGTGATCTTCGGCCAGTCGTCATCCTGCAGGGTGTTACCCGCGTCGATGCGCGACAGGTTCACGGCGCCAAGGGAAGCAATGCCCCGCGCGGCCAGTTCTTCCTTGGTCATTTCCAGACTGAACATGAGGCCAGCGTGGCCCAGCGAAACAGTGATGTGCTGGGCGATCTGCTGGCCGAGGATCGTCTTGCCAGACCCGGGCAGGCCGGCCACGACGATCATGTGACCAGGTCGAAGACCGCACAGGATGTTGTCCAGATCTGGTATGCCTGTGCTAAGGCCACGCGAGACAGTGCCGTTGAACCGTGCGTCGATGCCGTCGATCACTGCGGGCAGCACGTCGCCGATGCGGTGATACTCAGGCTCTGCGCTGTCGAGGTTACGCAGATCTGCGGTGGCCTGCTGCGCCAGCGCGATCACTTCCTCAACGGGCTTGTCGTCGTGAACGCTGCCCCGTATCACCTCGGCCACCTCTACCACGCGACGCAGCGTTGAGCGCTCCAACACGGTGCGCAGGTAGGCCTTCCAGTTGGCAGTGCTAGGGGTGTTTTTTGCGATGGTGCCGGCGTAGTAGATCGTGCTCTCGCCGCTGGGCAGCGTCGGGTACCGCGACCCAACCGTAACCGGGTCGACCGAGTAGCCGGCAGCGTGGGTGTTGCAAATCGACTGATACAGCGCAGCGTTCTCCAGGTCGCTGAAGTCCTGGGTGGTCAGATTGCTGGTGATATCGTCATACAGGCTGGCATCGAGCATCAGGGCGCCCAGTAGCGCATGCTCGGCCTCAATGCTAAACAGGTCGCGACTCATGCGGCACCCCGCACGGACTTCCAGCGTAGCACCAGCACTTCACCCCCGTTGTCGCACAGGCGGTCAACCACCCGGTCACCGATGAACTTGCGCACCTCGGGGAGACTCAGGTTCGAGATCATGATGGTGGGCAGCTTGCGACCATAGCGTCCGTTGATGACTTCGAAGATAACCTGGCGCTCGAAGTCGGTACCGTGCTGGGCGCCCACCTCATCCACCACCAGCAGGTCGTAGCTGCACAGATCGGCGTAAACCTCTGCTTCGCTCCGGCCGGACTTACCGAACGTCTCCTTGACGCTGCGGATGATGTCCGACGCGGTGGTGTACAGCGCATTGGCACCGCCAAGGGCATCAGACTGGATCACCGCCTGGATGATCGCGGAGGCGAGGTGCGTTTTCCCGGTCCCCATGGTGCCCAGCAGGATCAGCGAGCGACCGGCTTCCCAGTTATGATCGAACTTCTCCGCATAGTCACGGCATCGCGCCAGCACAACAGGCTGCTCGCCCGGGGCGAAGTCAGTGCGATAGCTGTCGAAGCCCAACCCTCGGAACCGCGGCTGTACGCTGCTGGCCATCAACAGCGCGTTGGTCGTCCGGCTATCCAGCAGATTCACTGCCTGTTGGCGCACCTGCGGGTCAGCAGAGTGACGGGCATCAAACTCGCAACGCGGGCACCCAGTCCAGATCGCCGGGCCGGTGAACTGCTCCACCAGCTTGGCGTCGTAGCCGCCGTGATCAGCGCAGATGGCGCGCTTAGTTTTCAGGATGAAGTCGTTCATGGGTACTGCCTCGCAATGCGGTAGGAGCCATCGGGCTGGCGCTCAAGGCCTTCCTCGTGGTCGATCTGATCCAGGTCTAGGTGTGGGGATTGGTGATGCGCGCCAGCAGCTGGAAGCTCGTCGTCCCAGCGCTTGCCGTTCAGCCATGTAGCTGCGTGCGGGATGAACTGACCGCCATCCTTGGTCCAGTCGGGAGACTTGCTCCAAGCAGCCAGGGCGGTGCACATGCGGGTGAACAGGGATTCGTCCACTTTGAGCTTCTTCCAAACCTTCTCGGCACTGGCCTTGCCGACCTTGCGCGGGTAAAGCTTCCAAAAACGATCAAATTCGACCTGCTCGGGAGCGCCAGCGACCGTTGGTTTTTTCTCTATTGATTGAGTAATAGAATCCTTTATTAAGTAGTTGTCGGTTTGCCCACAGTTCGGTAAACCCACACTTCGGTTAACCGAATATTCGGAAACCTGTAGGTTCGGTTCGTAGTGGACGATCACCCGGCGTCCGAGCACCTTGCCGGACCCCTCCTCGCGCACGACTTCATGGCTGACCAGCCCCAGCTCCTTGAGACAAGCCATGGCCTTCGAGTAGCGCTCACGACCGATTGCGAACCGGTCTTGCAGGTGTGAACCAATTACCTTCCAGTCGCTGGATCGGGTCTGGAGGTAGGTCCAGATAGCCAGCGCATCGGGATTGATGATCATGGCCACCACATCATTGCTCAGTGAGCTGTACGGTGCCTGCTTGGCGTAGAACGTCGTGGGCGTAGCTTTTTCCACGTTCACTGGCTTGCTCACAGCTGCAGCTCCTCACAAACGCGGCGCACGAAGGCGTCGTAGCTCTCGGCCATCTCGAAGCCGCTGTCTTCCATCGCCTGGCGCCCGGCCTTGGCCAGCTCGTACAGCGCCCACCGCTCTCGCTCTGGAAGGCCCTTGAATTGGGTGTAGGTTGGCCATGGGCCGTTGATGATCGTCGCGCCACCGCACTGCTGGAGCGCCTGGGCATGGTTCGGGGTCATAGTCATTGGAGAGTCTCCGATGAGGGACCAGTGATCTTCGCTGCATGCTTGGCCAGGTCGGTCATGCTCCCGCCCGCAAGTCGCAGAACGAGCGAGCGCAGCGCCGTCACAGCATCAAGGGAGGAAACCCTGGCTTCGGCCATTTCGAGCGCATGAGGCGAGTGGTTGCTGATCGTCTCGAACACCTTGTCGGCATAGTTGAACGAAGCGCTGGCGAGCTGCAGAGTGGTCAGATGGTCGAAAACCTCGGGCCGTAGTGGCTCGCGCGGCGTGTTGACGATCGGAATGCTGAAGGTTGGCGGCTCACCACCCTCGAGCAAATGTCGACGCTCCTGCGCGAGGTGCTCGCCCGACACCATCGAAGCATCACTGCCGGTCTGTCGTTCGAACAGCACACTCAACGCCAGGCTGGCGCCAACCAGGCCGACATAGGTTTCGTCAAATTCGCGGATCTCGGCGCCGTCGCTAACCACCTCAATTGCATCCATCACAGCCTCGAAGGACAGCAGCATCAGAGCCGCATTGGAGAAGCTCTCGAAATAGGCCTTGTTGATTACCTTGCTCATTGAGGCACCTTCTGGACCAGGCGGAACCGGCCCTCAAAATATGGGTGGATCGCCTGGGTGGCGGTGACCATCGTTGATTCGGAGACGAAGCGGTGGAAGGCCGCGGTGACGTGGCTTTTCGACCAGACCAAGTACTGCGAGCCGAGAGCTTCTTCGTGACCGTTACGGACCATGCCGGCCGGGTTAGGCTGGTTGGGCCAGACCTTGAGCACGTAATCCACAACCGCGCCTGACAGTCCGTGCCGCTTGAGCATCGTTTCCTTGATGCGAGTGAGGGACTGGCAGTTCTGCGGGCAGTGGTCCCAGACAATCGTCTGGCTCAGGTCATCGACGCGGCGCTCGATGCGCTCCAAGGCAATCTGCTGCTCACGCTGCTGCCGCTCGACGGCCACTAGGTGGTTAGCGTTGGCGGCAGTGATCTCGGCCTGGGTCATAGGGCGGCCGGCCTGGCCTTCGAGCTCGTTCAGGCGAGCCAAGACGCGACGACGGACGCCTTTCGACTCGCGCATAGCGACCAGCTTGCATTGGTCTGCAGTGAGACGAAGCCCTTCGGACTGGGTATTGTTCAAATTTTGCACTACGAAACTTTCGTAGTGCTCCCCATCGAGCTCGTCCTTGCAGCGCGCAACGAAATCGTTGTGACGGACCGAGCTTTCGCCGAATGCAGCCCGGGCCTCGTTGACCAGCGCCAGCAGTTCGGTAGTGTCCATGGTGGTGAAGGCGGTAGTAGGCAGGTTCATACCGCACCTCCCGCGCCACGTTTTGCAGGGGTAGGTTTTTGTGGCGCGGAGTGGTCTTTATGGATCTGCCGGAAGCGATCGATTTCACTGTCCACCCCGGAAAATCCGGTGTCGTCGAGAAACTGCGCCAGGCTGGCCAAGCTATCCGCGTGAAGGCCGCGGTCATGGGTGTGGCTAAGATGAACAGCGCGGACAAGGGAGCTAAGCCAGATCAGATTGTCCTTGGCGACCATAAGCTGGAACTCGGCCTCAGCGGCGACATCTGCAACAGTTGGCAAAGCAGTCATGGCTGCACCTCCCCGCGCTGGATAGCGTATTGGGCGCTACGGGTAATGGTCGTCACGGTATCCGCCAGCAAGCTCAGTGCGCGAAGCTCATTCAGGTATACCTCTTCGCCGTAGTTGACGCAGAACGCCAAGCGTTCGGTCAGTTGGTGTAGCCCTTCGCTGACATCTGCTGCGAACTGCAGGCCTACCTGCATCGGCACGTTCTCATTGATGCGGAACAGCTCAGGGTCGCCCATGTTGGGCTGGCCAAATTCCATCTGGTTGAGGTTCGGCAGTTGCGCCGCTGATGGAGCGGTGGTATTTTTCGGGTGCGACATAGCGCATCTCCCTAAAGCACGGTGATGTGAAATACCCACTCGCTGCGAACGAGTGGCTTGAGAAACCCGGCCTGCGAAGCCGGGTTTTTTGTGCCCTGGATTTGGGTAACCCCCATCATCCACGGAACACAAAAACTGCAACCCCCTCTCCTGAGAGGGTCGTGGCCTACCCTGGGCGGGTCGGCGGAATAATTGATTGCGTGCGCATATCACGATCCTCTTGAAGCGCAACGTGCGCTTTGATTACGACCATTGAATCCAGTGCCATGCGTGATTGGAAGGGGCTGACTAGGGCCTTCCAAGTAGCTTGAAACTATGCCTGTAAGACAACGGTACTAGTTAACTGAGGGCCTATGGAGGGCCATCGTCTCTTTCCCTAATAGTGAGTACGCACTGCCCCAAATCCCCGGTCTTGCCTTCCTCGTTGCGAATTATTTTTAGTTCCTGCCGTCCTTGAAAGTTAATCGGGTTTCAAGAATGGCCACTGGGCTTAAAAACATTTCGCATGCGGAATGTTTTGGGTGGACGTTCCCTACAGATTCCGTTGGCATCCGGGTCATCCAGGCCTAGGGGCATTTGCAGAAGCTTGCGCCCACGCACGATCTCGCCGATCAGTGCTGGCTTGTCTCGACGCCAGTTATTGAGTTTGCGACCGGCGGCGCTCGCGCTGGACTCGCGAACGTCAAACCGTTTGCACGCACGGTTGAATTGGTCCATCGCGACCGGCGCGCCGTGCAACAGCTCCTCGATACGTGCATCACACCAAACCGCATACTTGGCGCTCAGCCAGCGAGCGAAGAAGACGGCCAGCTTCGGGTTAAGCCACGTACCTCCACCGCGATCAATGCGAACCATGCTGGTTTTTACATGCCCGGAATTCCGGGTATCTAGAATCTCAGACTCGCGGCCAGTCAGGTGCTCATCCAGAGCTCGGAAATACTCAAGCGTCTCAGCGTTATCGAGCCAGTGATCAACACGCTTGCCGAGGCGCTCGGCAATCTTGGTGACGTGAAGCCAGCCATCCGTCGTGAAGCTCACCGGCTGCCCTTGATAGGTGAAGGGAATCACGTTGTTCACTGCGCACCTCCGGCACTGGATGGGCATACAGAGCCAACAGGACCAGGTGCCCCAGAGGAGGTTTTGGTGGATGATTGACCTACCTTATGGCGAGCTTCGACCTGAGCAATCAGCCGGCAGAGAGAAGCAGCTGAGACCGCTCCTTCCGTAGCAGTCTCAGCAAGAAGCGCTTTTTCAGCACTGATACTCAGCGCTCCGGACAGCCAGTACGACACGGTTGCCTGAGATACGCCCATAGCTTTCGCGGTTTGCGCTTGTGTGCCGAAATGCTTTATCAGTGCCTTGATTGAGTTCGCCATGATACCAGGCCATTAATAAGTCAATTTATATCATGGACAGAAGCAAGCTTCTTTGCAAGCACATAAGGAGCCTTCTAGGATTGACGCATGAACCTATCCCAGCGAATCAAAGCGGCCCGCAAGCACGCGCGCCTGACCCAATCAGAGCTGGCCGAGATCGTGGGCATTGCCCAGACCGCGGTAAGTCAACTCGAATCAGGAAAGACACTGAGGTCGACCTACATCATGCAGATAGCCCAGGCATGCGGGGTGAATAGCCTGTGGCTGGCCTTTGGCGACGGGGAGATGCTCAAGCCTGAAGACGGATCAAACTTGATCCGCTCTACTCTCGACGAGATCTTCCATGGAGAGACGCGCGAGGATAGCGAAGCCAACTTAGCGCTACGCGAGAGACTGGAGGCAGTGCAGGCGGCCAGTAGACTGAGCCCTTCTGAAAGCACTGCTTCAGAAGTGATCCCATACTTGATCGAGATGGACGATCCAGCGCGCCCTGGGCGGACTACGCTTGAGATCAGTGTTACTGCCTCCCTCCAAGTCAATGGCGAAGTGCTACGCCGAAATGCAGTGGACGCCAAGCATGTCGTGGCGATCGCGGTGACAGGAAACTCAATGTCGCCAGTGCTGCAGGATGGTAGTTCTGTGCTGGTTGATATGCGCGAAACCTTGATACGTGACGGTAAGATTTACGCCATTGACCACGACGGCCAAATCAGAGTCAAGACCGCCTACCGTCTTCCTGGGGGAGGCATCCGGATTCGAAGCTACAACACCGCTGAGTATCCTGATGAAACCTACTCACCGGAGGACCTCGAGGATAAAAAAATCAGAATCATCGGTCGAGTCTTCTGGGGTGTCACCCTCTTTTAGCCTCGCAGCGCCCTAAGCATAACGCCCGGTTTTCCGGGCTTTTTTATGACCTTGGTTCGCTGAAAAAGCAGCTTGCTGATAAAAAAACCAGGGAAACGCTTGCGCAGAATTATCAGTTTGCTTATATTTTAAGCATTCCCAACAGACATGGACGCACCCGATGAGCAACGTGATCAGCTTCAAAGGTCTTCAAGGTGACGTCGGGTTACTGGCTATACAAGAGCTCAAAGCAGCCCTGGGGATCTGCTGCGGGCTGGCAAACAAAGAGATCGCTCGGGAGCTTGCTTGCTCCCCTGCCACCGTGAAGAAGTCGATCGAGCGTATTTTCTTCAAGCTCGGAGTGAGTAGCCGTTCAGCGGTCCCAACTGAGCTCTTTTGCCGAGGTATAGCCAGGAAGCTCTCTCTCATCATGTGCGTCGTTTTCGTTGGTCAAGCTGCAATGTCGGAAGAGCAGATGCTTCGCGTCCGCCGTGGCGGTAACGGCGGCGAGCGCCGGGTCGAGCTTCGCGCTGCGGCGCGGCGGGTCGAGCAACAGGTTGCGCTGGCATAGCGACAAAATTTTCCACTGGCTTGCCTTCTGCGCTGTCACTTCGATTAAAGTGACCTCACAGGTGACCAAGCCGGGCCGAACCGAGGGTTTGTAAACACCCCCGCACTAAGCGAGGCATCCTAGTGAACGTTTCAATTTTCAACTTCCGCAAGGCCAACGTCCGTGTCGTAACCGAAGACAATGGCACCCCATGGTTTGTGGGCAAGGACGTGTGCGACCTGCTGGGTTATGCGAACCCCAGCGACGCCATGGGTCGTCATTGCCGTGGGGTCGCGAAACGCTACCCCATCCTCGACAACTTAGGCCGCACCCAGGAAGCTCGCGTGCTTTCCGAGGGGGACACCCTTCGACTTATCGTCAACAGCACCCTGCCGGCCGCCCAGGAGTTCGAGTCCTGGGTGTTTGATGAGGTGTTGCCGACGATCCGCCGGACTGGGACCTACACCATCGCTAATGCGCCAGCACTTCCCTCGGCCAATGACGGCGCGATTCTGATCGAGTCAATAACTCGGACTATGAACTTGGCGCCTTCTGCAACACTGGCAATGTATCAGCGACTGGCGGCAAAAATCGGGCAGGCTGATTTGCTCCCTGTCTATTCAACTGATGCTCCGGATGGCGATGTAAGCAGCCACACAACCGCTGCACTCTCTACGTTAATCAAGCAGTCCGAACTTACCACCAGCTCTCGCCAAGTCTACTTGCAGATGCAGACGGCGGGATTGGTTGAGCGTAAGCAGCGCCCCAGCAAAACCAAGGGCATCAAAGAGTTTTGGGCCCTTACTGACTTAGGATTGGCGTACGGCAAAAATGTTACCAACCCCTCTAATCAACTAGAAGTTCAGGTTCACATCTACGAAAGTAGGTTTGAACAACTGATTGAGCATCTCGAACTTCGTAACAAGAAATAAGTAGAACCGCGATTGACTCCTGAGAAATCAGGGGCCGGCTTAATTGCGCAAATAAGTCAACTTCACTCGAAAGCCAAGTTACTCGGCGGGTAATCGCTCGCCTTAAATAAGGAGATTCACATGCTTATGCTCAGCCGGAACATCGGCAAGGCCGTCATCATCGGCGGCAACATCCGGGTCAGCGTGGCCCAGGTTAACGGCTGCCAGGTCCGCCTGGGGATCGAGGCGCCGCGTGGCGTGATCGTTGACCGCGAGGAGATCCATCACCGCCGGGTTGCCGAAGGCACCGCCCAGGATGCGCCGGGGTTCAACATCGACGACCACGTCAAGCTGGTGGCCGATGCTCGCCGGTACCACTGGTTGCGTGACCGAGAGCGAATCGAAGATCCCGACGAAGACCTGCTGGTGGTGCGCGGCGATAACTGGCTATCCGGCAAAGAGCTGGATCAGGAGATCGATACCGCCCTGCGCCTGGAAGCCTTGGAGCAGCAGGTGGCGCAGGAGCTGCAGCCATGACTCAGGCCTGCATGCTCCTGCTGCTGTGGGATGCCCTGCAGCACCGTCAAACCACCTTTGGCCAAGTGCTCGACCTGTCCACCGCGTGCGGCCTGGACGGTCGCCGGGTGCTGGCCGACCATTTCCGGAGGCTGCCATGATCAAGCGCCGAGCGATCAACCCCGCCTCCATCCCCGCTATTGGGCAGCCCCTCGGCGGCGGCTTCTACGCCGGTCGTATGTTCTTCGCTGGCGCGGAGCATGCAGTCATCGACTCCGGCCGTGAGTTTGATGGCCTGGCACAGTGGCAGGACCAGTCAGGCCCAAGGATCACCGTTAGGGGCGCCCAGTGCCGCCACGACGGTTACGCCAACACCCTGGCCATGGCCGAAGCCGGCAGCGCGATCGCCCGCAAGGTCCTGGGCATGACCATCCGTGGCCAGCGGGGCTGGCACCTACCTAGCATCGAGCAACTGCAGGTCATGCGGGCCAACCTGCTGCAACTGGAAGACTGGGGCCGGTACTGGACCATGCAACGTGAAGGCGGGCCAACGCAGGCCTTTACCAAGGCAGAATACTGGTCCAGCACCCAGAACGCCTCGGGCAGTTCCTGGTGCCTGCACATGCTCCCTTGGTGCGTCCCGACCACCAACTGGGCCACCAAATGCAAAGGCATCCGACCGGTGCGCACGCTGCTGATCAGCCAGGATGCCTTCGTGCACGCTCCTTCGACCGATGCGGTCTTTCCCAAAACCGATTTGCGCGGCCTGGCCAACCAGCAAGCCGTGGCTACCGTGCTCGAACGGTTCGTGAACGAGGACGCCGGGAAGTTCTACGGACGCACTGCGGTGCTGGTAGCTGAACTGGCTGCGCTAGCCACCAGTGACGTGACGGATCGGCGTGACAACCGAAACCTGCCCCGCCAAGCGTCGAATCACAGTGTCGATTGAGGCTCCGTCATGGCTAAAGTTATAGCTCAGATCACCGCCAGCCTTCCCAGGCTCATGGAGGTGGGCGAGTATCGGAAACTGCGCTACGCCGGCGGAAAGCCGAGCTTGCAGCAGCTTAAGAAATGGATTGACGAGGGAGAGCTGGCAGGTGAAGTCCGTGGCGGCATGTACTTCGTCGACCTTCAGTGCGCCGTGATCGGCTCGAGCGACCCGCTATTGGCTCAGATGCTGGATATTTGAAATGGCACCACGACCGCGCAGCCCGAAGAACAAGACGCTTCCGCCCAACCTGTACGCCAACGGAAAGTATTGGCGGTACAAGAACCCGATCACGGGGAAGATGACCAGCATCAATAAGCCCTATGACGAGGCGGTGCGTCTGGCCAAAGCCGCCAACGCCAAGCTAGCGTTCCTGATGACCGACAACGGCGAGATGCTGGCGACCATCACCGGGGACCGTCTGCCCACTATCGGCGCGCTGATTGATCGCTTCGAAGCCGAATGGCTGCCCGAGCGCGGCTATGCGCGTTCGTCTCTGGACGAGATCGGCTACAAGCTCAAGCGGTATCGGACGGACATCGGTCACATGCTGGTGGGGCAGTTTGACGTGTTGGCGGCAGCGGAGTACCTAGACCAGTTCAGCAACAATGCCTATACGAAGCATCGCGCCTTGCTGGTCAGCCTGCTGACCTTCGCTATCGCCAAGGGCATGGTGGAGCGCAACGCCGCCGACATGACCCTGCTGAAGAAGGAAGCCAAGAAGAAGCGCCAGCGCCACACTCTGGAGGGCGTACAGAAGATCCTCGACGCCGATACAACTCCTGGGTGGCTAAAGCGCGCCATTCGATTGGGCCTGACAAGCCTGCAGCGCCGCGAAGACATCGTGACCTGGAAGAAGTCGGCAGTTGACCTGATCAAGAACACCATCAAGGTATCCCCCGGCAAGACCGACAACTACGACACACCGATCCATCTGCAGATCACTATGGGCAAAGCACTGCGCGAGACGGTGAACGAGTGCTTTCGGTCCCCAATCATTTCACCCTTCCTGATCCACTATCGCCCGAAGGCGCGCCGTCAGGACCAGATCGACGCGAAAGAGCACTGGACGGCGGTTACCCCGGATTACCTATCCAAGAGTTTCCGGAAGGCCAGGGACGCTGCGAAGGCCTACGACCACCTAGACCTCGAAGAGCGCCCAACTTTCCACGAGATCCGGGCTCTGGGCGCCTGGCTGTACGAGCAGCAGAAATTTTCAACCGAGTACGTCCAGTTGCTGATGGGGCACGCCACTGCAGAGATGACGGAGCGGTATCAAGACGGGCACGCACCGAAGGGGATTCAGTACGTCGAAGTGAAGGCTGACCTGGCCATCTGACGAGCGGTATAGCTCACCAAGCCCAGATAGAGGTGGGTGGTTTTGCAAAAATTTTGCAAAAGTTTTGAAAAAGCAAAAAGGGCGACCCTCTCGGATCGCCCTTTAAGTGCCCGGAAACCGGGACTTTTGTTTGGTAGGCACAATTGGACTCGAACCAACGACCCCCACCATGTCAAGGTGGTGCTCTAACCAACTGAGCTATGTGCCTGTCGTGTGGTGCGCATTCTACGCAATCCAAAACCGCTGTCAACACTTTTTTTCGAGCTAACCTACTGAATCTTAACCTCTTTATAGAGAAGCGCCGGCCAAGGAGCAGTAAAGGATTTTCAACGGACGACTAGCGGGTGTTTATTATTATTGATAGCATCGGTACATTCGTTAAAAATATAAAACACGAGGTTTCTCGAGCATGGCCAATACCCCCTACCCCCAGTCCTACTACGCCGCCTCGGCCAACCCGGTGCCGCCACGTCCGGCGCTGCAGGGTGAGGTGGAAACCGATGTGTGCATCATCGGTGCAGGCTACACCGGCCTGTCCAGCGCCCTGTTCCTGCTGGAAAACGGCTTCAAGGTGAGCATCGTCGAAGCGGCCAAGGTCGGCTTCGGCGCATCGGGCCGCAACGGCGGCCAGATCGTCAACAGCTACAGCCGTGACATCGACGTCATCGAACGCACAGTCGGCCCCAAGCAGGCACAGCTGCTGGGCCACATGGCCTTCGAAGGCGGCCGCATCATCCGTGAGCGTGTAGCCAAGTACAACATCCAGTGCGACCTGAAGGACGGCGGCGTGTTCGCTGCGCTGACCTCCAAGCAGATGGGCCACCTGGAATCGCAAAAGCGCCTGTGGGAACGTTTCGGCCACAATCAGCTGGAGCTGATGGACCAGAAGCGCATCCGTGAAGTGGTCGCCTGCGACAGCTATATCGGCGGCATGCTGGACATGAGCGGCGGCCACATCCACCCGCTGAACCTGGCCCTGGGCGAAGCTGCCGCGGTCGAGTCGCTGGGCGGCATCATTTATGAGCAGACCCCGGCCATCCGCATCGAGCGTGGCGCCAACCCGGTTGTGCACACCCCGCAGGGCAAGGTGCGCGCCAAGTTCATCATCGTCGCCGGCAACGCCTACCTGGGCAACCTGGTGCCGGAACTGGCGGCCAAATCGATGCCATGCGGGACTCAAGTGATCACCACCGAGCCATTGGGCGAGGAACTGGCCCGCACCCTGCTGCCGCAAGACTACTGCGTCGAGGACTGCAACTACCTGCTCGACTACTACCGCCTGACCAGCGACAAGCGCCTGATCTTCGGCGGTGGTGTGGTTTACGGTGCACGCGACCCGGCCAACATCGAAGCGATCATCCGCCCGAAGATGCTCAAGGCCTTCCCGCAGCTCAAGAACGTCAAGATCGACTACGCCTGGACCGGCAACTTCCTGCTGACCCTGTCGCGTCTGCCACAGGTTGGCCGTATCGGCGACAACATCTATTACTCGCAGGGTTGCTCGGGCCACGGCGTCACCTACACCCACCTGGCGGGCAAGGTGCTGGCCGAGGCATTGCGCGGCCAGGCCGAGCGCTTCGACGCGTTCGCCGGCCTGCCGCACTACCCGTTCCCGGGTGGCCAGATGCTGCGCGTACCGTTCAGCGCCCTGGGTGCGTGGTACTACAGCTTGCGCGACCGTCTGGGCTTCTGATGATGTTGCCAGCACTGGCCTGATCGCCTGCTTGCCGGGGATCAGGCCAGTGCGGGTGGCTTACCTTTCCAGGCTGTCCACGGCCTGCTTAGCCGCCAATTCCTGGCCCGCACGGGCCAACTCGTCGGCAGCCTGCAGCCAGCGCTGCCGGTCCACCTGGGCCGGCAGTTGCCGTGGCGGCTGTACCAGTATCGCCCAGCTCCCCTCTTGCGCCCACGCCGAGGTGAAATCATCGAAGGGCATCATCTGCCGCCGGTGCATCCCTGAACGCAGCAGCACCCGCTGCTTGTAACGGTCAAAACCGATCAGCACCGCATAGCGCGGCTCGCTCCACCACGCCGAACCTTCCTGAAAACGCACCAGCACCGGGTTGCCTGCAGCGACTTGGGTCAACAGGGCGTCCAGCTGTTTGTCCAGCGGGTATACGACCCTGCCGTAATCGCGCGCCACGCGCGGGATGCCGGTGCCCAGCGACTCGGCGCCCTGCGGCAGGTTCAGTGGCTTGTCCAGCAGCCCTGGGGGGATCGGCGCGCCCTGCTGCGAGAGCAACGCCGCCAGCGCCATGGCCCCACTGTGGTTGGCGTTGCCTCGGTAGAACGGCACGCTGCTGATCTCGACCCGCTGCGCAACGCCCTTGACGGCGGCCGGTGGCGCGCTGGCACAGCCTGAGAGGCTCGCGGCCAGCAGGCAGGCCACCATCAGGCGGCGTGGCTCGAAAACCCGGGACTTGAAGGAAATTTGCACCATGGACACTCGCTTGTTCTGGCGCCAGGCTGGCAACGCCCGGCCTTGACCCACGATCATAGGGCGCCAGGCGACGTGGGTATAGCCCGGTGCGGGCTTGGAACCAAACGAACCAAGCAATAGACCTTCGATAGATGGAACGTCACGCGGGGGGAGCTAGACTAAGCAATATCTGGAGGGTGAGCCGAAAGCTGGCCCAAGAGAAGGAGGTAGACATGAGCCTGACCATGGCAATCCTCATGCTGGTAGGTATGTGGCTTAGCGTCGCTGCCGCCATGCTCTGGGGTGTACTACGCATCGTGCGGCGTCATGCACAGCACCATCACCACCTGCCACCGCAGGTTCCAGCCAAGCAGCAGCCGGTCAATCGGGTGCGCCGTCACGCGCAGGCGCATTGATCTTCGCAATTTCCGAGGCCCAATCGCCGGCTTGCCGGCGATTGGGCTGCATAGCAGCCCTGCTAACGCTAACTGACCAGTATTAACCTGCAGGCCACTTTTTTGATCGCAAGCGCTCTACTAAATGCACTGCCCCTAAACCACCTCCTCGAACGGCAACCCCACATAGTTCTCGGCAATGTTCACCAGCCCCGCAGGTGAGGACAGGAAATACTCACGGTCCGCCTCCTGCATCTTCTGCTCCCAGGCATCCTTGTGCTCACCAAAGTCATGCAGCAACTGGGTCATGAACCAGCTGAAGCGCTCGCCTTTCCACACGCGGCGCAGCGCCAAGGGCGAGTACTGCTGCAGCAGGTCGGTGCGCCCTTCGCGGTAGACCTTGACCAGGATGCGGTACAGATAATTCACGTCCGAAGCCGCCAGGTTGAGGCCTTTGGCCCCGGTGGGCGGGACGATGTGTGCGGCGTCACCGACCAGGAACAGGTGCCCATATTGCATGGGTTCGACCACCAGGCTGCGCAAGGGAGCAATGCTCTTTTCCAGCGCCGGGCCGGTGACCAGGCGCGCTGCCACGTCTTCAGGCAAACGGGCCTTGAGTTCGGTCCAGAAACGCTCGTCGGACCAGTCCTCCAGGCGTTCATCCAGCGGTACTTGCAGGTAGTAGCGGCTGCGTGTCTGCGAACGCTGACTGCACAGCGAAAAGCCACGCTCGTGATGGGCATAGATCAGTTCGTGGTTCACTGGCGGCGTATCGGACAGCATTCCTAGCCAGCCGAACGGGTAAACACATTCGTAGTGTTTGAGTACACCTTCGGGGATGCTCTGGCGGGAAACACCATGGAAGCCGTCGCAGCCGGCGATGTAGTCGCAGTCCAGGCGATGGGTCTGGCCGTCCTTCTCGTAGGTTACGTACGGCCGTTCGCCCTTGAGCTCGTGGGGCCGGACATTGCTGGCCGAATAGATGATCGGTGCACCGCTGGCTTCGCGCGCCTGCATCAGGTCTCGAGTCACTTCGGTCTGGCCATAGACCATGACCGTCTTGCCTCCGGTCAGGCCCTTGAGGTCCAGACGTTGGCGGCGGCCACTTACAAGCAGCTCGACACCTTCGTGCACCAACCCTTCGCGGTCCATGCGCTCGGCAACACCTGCCTCACGCAGCAGGTCGACGGTACCCTGTTCGAGCACGCCGGCACGGATGCGGCCAAGTACATAGTCAGGCGTCTGACGCTCAAGAATGACCGTGTCGATCCCGGCCTTGTACAACAGTTGACCAAGCAGAAGCCCAGACGGACCTGCACCGATGATTGCAACCTGAGTTTTCATTGTTGTTCTCTCGTGTTATTAGATTTCTAGCTGCATTTTTACGGGCAGCACAGGCGCAATAGCTGTGCTATCCGATGCAAAACCTGCACTTTTATAAAAAGCGTTCGATTAACGGACAGGCCAGCCGCTCATGAAATCGTCACTCCCCGGCGTCCCGCTGTTTCAGCTGTATGGCGAAAACCAGGCATGGCCCGGTACGGACCTGCTGCATTGCGAGTCGATCCCGGCCCGCAGCCGCCTGCACCACTGGGAAATCAAACCGCACCAGCACGCCGAACTGTTTCAGTTGCTGTATGTGCAACGTGGCCAGGCTCAGGTAGAGATCGAGGGCGTGCGCAGTGCCATTGGCGAAGCGGCAATCCAGGTGGTGCCACCGCTGACCGTGCACGGTTTTCGCTTCAGTGCCGATATCCAGGGGCATGTGCTGACCTTCGGCACCGCGCTGGTAGCCAACCTCGAGCAACGCCTGGGTGCACCGCTGGGGGTGCTGGCCAAGCCTGCCTGTTACCCGTTGGGCAAGGACCGTGTGCATCTGCGCAGCCTGATCGACACGCTGCAGCAGGAATACCAGGGCCATGCTCCGGCACGCGCGCCCCTGCTCGAAGCCCTGGTGACCGCACTGATGGTGTGGATCAGCCGTCGCCAGCAACTGGGCCAGGCGCCGCGCAACCGCGACGAACGTGACCGTCAGTTGCTGGGGCAATACCTGCGCCTGGTCGAAGCGCACTACCGTGAGCACCTGTCGGTGGAGGACTTTGCCGCGCGGCTGAAGATCCCGAGCCTGCAGCTCAACCAGCTGTGCCGGGCATTGAGCGGGCAGAGCGCACTGCAACTGGTGCACCAGCGGCTGCTGCTGGAGGCACAGCGAAACCTGATCTATACACGCATGAGCATCGGGCAGTTGTCGGACAGCCTGGGCTTCAGTGATCCGACCTACTTTGCAAGGTTCTTCAAGCGCTTGAGTGGGCAGACACCCAATGGTTATCGTCGCTCGGTGCAGCCTGATTGATTGGCAATGCCTGTACTGGACAGCAAAGAGCGACACACCCGCAACACCCTGCTTGACGTATACGTCAACCTGCATTCAGGATACCGCCATACTCCACGCCGAGCCCACGCATGAGCAGCCAGACCTACAGCATTTCCGACCTCTCCCGCGAGCTGGACATCACCACCCGCGCCATCCGTTTCTATGAGGAACAGGGCCTGCTCAGCCCCGAGCGCCGTGGCCTGGAACGCATCTATTCGGCACGCGACAAGGTCAGCCTGAAGCTGATACTGCGTGGCAAGCGCATCGGTTTCTCGCTGGCCGAATGCCGTGAACTGATCGAGCTCTACGACCCCAGCAGCGGTAACCTCAAGCAACTCAACAGCATGCTGGCAAAGATCGCCGAGCGCCGCGCCCAGCTTGAGCAACAGATGCTCGATATTCACCAGATGCAACTGGAGCTGGACACCGCCCAGGAACGTTGCGAACAGGCCCTGGCTGCAACATTGAACAATAACGACAACCGCTGACCCGCCACAGGAACCCCACCATGCCTTTGCCCGAAAAAGTCCGCCTGGTCGAAGTCGGCCCTCGCGACGGCCTGCAGAACGAAGCCCAGCCCATCAGTGTCGCGGACAAGGTGCGCCTGGTCGACGACCTTACCGACGCCGGGCTGGCCTACATTGAAGTCGGCAGTTTCGTTTCGCCCAAATGGGTGCCGCAGATGGCCGGCTCTGCCGACGTGTTTGCCGCTATCGAGCAACGCGCGGGTGTTACCTATGCGGCCCTGGCGCCCAACCTGCGGGGTTTCGAAGACGCCCTGGCGGCCGGGGTGAAGGAAGTGGCAGTGTTCGCCGCCGCCTCCGAAGCGTTCTCCCAGCGCAACATCAATTGTTCGATCAGTGAGAGCCTCCAGCGTTTCGAGCCGATCATGCAGGCGGCGCGCAGCCACGGTGTGCGGGTGCGCGGTTACGTTTCCTGCGTGCTCGGCTGCCCGTATGAAGGCAGGGTCAGTGCCGAACAGGTCGCCCCTGTGGCCAAGGCCCTGCATGACATGGGCTGCTACGAAGTCTCTCTGGGCGACACCATCGGTACTGGCACCGCAGGCGATACCCGCAGGCTGTTCGAGGTAGTCTCGGCGCACGTGCCGCGCGAGCAACTGGCCGGCCACTTCCACGATACCTACGGCCAGGCGCTGGCCAACGTGTATGCCAGCCTGCTCGAAGGCATCAGTGTGTTCGACAGCTCGGTGGCCGGCCTTGGGGGTTGCCCCTATGCCAAGGGCGCAACGGGCAATATCGCCAGCGAGGATGTGGTGTACCTGCTGCAAGGGCTTGGGATTGAAACCGGCATCGACCTGGACCGCTTGATCGCCGCCGGGCAGCGGATCAGCAAGGTGCTGGGCCGGGCCAACGGCTCTCGTGTGGCGCGGGCACGCAGCGCACAGTGATTCACACGGTTGTCACGTATGTGTGGGTGAGTGTTACCGCCCCCACAGCCGTCAGCAAAAAATCGGGTAACAGGGAAACAATTCGACAGAATTTCACGGCACCCAAATCATGCGAATCAGGCCAAACCATTGATTTTCAAGGGTTTTAAAAAGTTGGCACGGCACCTGCTATATCTTTGGTACAACAACAACAAAAAATGCGATACCCAATAAAAACAACATGTAACGGCTCTGACATAACAAGAACAACACGGCAGAGGCGCAGCAAGCAGATTTTTTTGGAGTAGACACGCTTTTCAGGGGTTCGCCCCGCGGTCTGGCACAGAACAATAAAACTACCTCAAGGTAGCGGCAGTCAGCATCGGATCCCCAGGATGAAAGCAGGTCAGCGCTCAAAAAAATACGTTTGCTCTTGACCCCGGTTGGGGGTCACCCGCAACACCAAGGCAGGCCTACAAAAACAACAAAAGGCCGGCCTCAATAATAAGAAAAGAGCAGGCAACAACGCTTTGAGGGGAGCTTCGGCTCCCCTCAGTGCTTCCTGCCCTCCTCCTCCTGCTGTTTCTGCTCGTCCTGCCCCTCGACCTTCTCCACCACTATCGGCATCGTGGCCAGCACCAACAGCGCAAGCACTGTGCTGATCAGCGCCGTCGCCTCACGCCCCATGCCTGCAGCGGTACCGATTGCCGCCGTCATCCACAGGCCGGCGGCCGTGGTCAAGCCTTTGACGTGGCTGGTATCGCGACCATTACCTTTGAGGATGGTGCCGGCACCGAGGAAACCGATACCGGCGACGATGCCCTGGATTACCCGGCTCATGGCCTGCTCGTCGGCACCGGCCATGCTTGGCGCCAGCACGAATAATGCAGCGCCCATCGACACCAGCATATGTGTACGCACACCAGCGGACTTGCCTTTGTGCTCACGCTCGAAGCCCAGAATGGCACCCAGAATGGCTGCCATCAAAAGGCGCAGGATGATACGGGTGACGTCGCGCACTTCGGTGATGTCGGCGAATTCTGCTTGAATGGTTTGCCAGATGAGGTCCATGGGTCGTTACTCAGACGCAAGCTGTGTGCTGCCCCTACCTTCCATTCACGAGCAATGCAGGCGAAAAGGCCGGCAGGGGCGCCTTTGTGGGTTGACCCGTGTACACCCGATAAAGTGCCGTGCAGCAGCTTGATGCAGCAACCTGCTACCGGTCGCGGTCACACCTGTAACCGCAACCCGGAGGACCACCCCATGCCCGTCGAAATCGAAGAAAGCACCCGCCGCTGCACCCTCATAGGCGAAGACCTGCGCATCGAAGGCGATGGCCCGGACATCGAGATCGTTACAGATGAGCAGTTGCACATGTCTGTGGCACTGCTCGCAGGCCAGCGTGTCCCGATCACCGAAGCCGAAGCCGACGCGCTGACCGTCGCCGGTGCCGTGGACAGCCGAAAGCATTTGAAGGCGAGCGTTCCTGGCTCGGTAATCTAGCGCGGCAGAAGCACTGCCTGGCAACTGATCCGGTTTTTGGTGCATGGCCTGAGCCTGTACTGAAAACCGCTTCGGGGCCATAGTGTGGGTGAATTGCCTGTTCACCCTGCTTGCCGAGCCCTCATGAAACGCTACGAACGATTTGCCGATGACATTGCCGAACTGATCCGCTCCGGCGTGCTCGGCCCCGGCCAGCGCGTGCCTTCGGTGCGCTACGCCAGTCAGACGCACGGGGTCAGCCCGTCGACCGTGTTCCAGGCTTACTACCTGCTCGAACGCCGCGGGCTGATCCGCGCACGGCCGCGTTCAGGCTATTTCGTCACTGCCCATGCACCGCGTCAGTTCAGCGAGCCACAGCCACTGGAGCCGTTGAGCGAATCGACTGACGTGGATGTCAGCGCCTTGGTGTTCTCGATACTCGAGTCGATCAAGGACCCGAATACCGTGCCGTTCGGGTCGGCATTCCCCAGCCCGGAACTGTTCCCGCTGCAGCGCCTGTCGCGCTCGCTGGCCAGCGCCAGCCGGGCCATGGACCCGCGCATGGTGGTCACCGACCTGTCACCGGGCAACCCGCAACTGCGCCGGCAGATCGCCCTGCGCTACATGGTCGGCGGGCTGATGCTGCCCATGGAGGAATTGCTGATCACCTACGGCGCGCTGGAAGCACTGAACCTGTGCCTGCAGGCGGTCACCGAGCCGGGTGACCTGGTGGCGGTCGAAGCACCGGCCTTCTACGCCTGCCTCCAGGTGCTGGAACGGCTCAAGCTCAAGGCGGTGGAGATACCCGTGCAGCCACGCGAGGGCATGGACCTGGCCGCGCTCGCCCAGACCTTGGAGAAGCACCCGGTCAAAGCCGTGTGGTGCATGACCAACTTCCAGAACCCGGTGGGCGCGAGCATGCCCGAGGCGAAGAAACAGGCATTGGTGGCGTTGCTGCAACGCCATCAGGTGCCGCTGATCGAGGACGACGTCTACGCCGAGCTGTATTACTCGCAGCAGGCGCCCAAGCCCGCCAAGGCCTTCGACACTCAAGGCCTGGTGATGCACTGCGGCTCGTTCGCCAAGAGCCTGGCGCCCGGTTACCGCATTGGCTGGGTAGCCGCCGGGCGCTTTGCCCAGAAGATCGAACGGCTCAAGCTGATGACCTCGCTGTGCGCCTCGATGCCGGCCCAGGCCGCCATTGCCGACTACCTGGAACACGGCGGCTATGACCGCCACTTGCGCAAACTGCGCTATGCCCTGGAGGGCCAGCAAGCCAACATGCTCGCCGCCATCTCGCGGTATTTTCCGCCGCAGACGCGAGTCAGCCAGCCTTCTGGCGGCTACTTTCTGTGGCTGGAACTGCCCGAACGGATAGATGCACTGAAGCTGTTCCACATGGCCTTGGCCCAAGGCATCAGCATCGCTCCGGGGCCTATATTTTCGCCCACCCGCCGCTTTGGCAACTGCATCCGCCTGAACTACGGCACCCCTTGGGGCGACACCGCCGAACGGGCAATGGAAACCCTGGGCCGCATCATCCGCTCATTCTGACGGCAAACTGCCCACTCGTGCGCAATCTGGCGAGATGGCGGCTAGGCGTACCAGAGCCGTCGCGTTAAAGTCTGGCCACGCACCGCTGCCGGACGTCGCCAATGCCTCTGAACGAGATGCTCGCCCTGCGCGAGGAAATCGCAACCCTGCGCCGCCGTAACGCGCAGCTTGAAGCCGAACTGCAGCAACACCCGCATCTGGGCCTCGATGTCTACCGCTTTCTGTTCGAGAGCATGGATGAAGGCTTCTGCATCATCGAATTCATTGACGGCCCGCATGGCCCGCTGAGTGATTACGTGCATGTGCTCGTCAACCCGGCCTATGCCAGGCATGCCGGCATCGCTGACGTGACCGGCCAGAAAATGCGCGACATATTGCCTGATGAAGCCGACGCCTGGGTTGCCCGCTACGGTCCAGTGCTGCATACCGGCACCCCCCTGCAATTCGAGCAGGAATTGCGAGCCAGCGGCCGCGTTTTGTCAGTGAGCAGCTTTCGCGTCGAGCCGGCGCAGCGCCGGCAGGTTGCGGTTCTGTTCAAGGATTTCACCGAGCGACGCAAGACCGAGCAGGCCCTCGAGCAGCTCAATGCGCACCTGGAGCAAAGGGTCAGCGAAGCCCTGGCACAGCGCAGCCTGTTCGCAGAGCTTATCGACCAGAGCGCAGCCAACGTGCATGTGCTCGATAGCGGCATGCACTGGCTGGCCGTCAATCGCAAGGCCAGGGAGGACTTCCGGTTCCTGTATGGTCAGACACCGGTAGTCGGCGCCTGCATGCCCCCCCTGATGGGTGACAATGCCGCGGACCGGGATGCGATCCTGCCCTTGTGGCGACGGGCACTGCAGGGCGAGCAGTTCACCGCAACCGGTGCATTCGGCCAGCCGCCGGACCAGCGCCATTATGAACTGCGCTTCAATGCCCTGCGCGATGCTGCAGGTACCCCGGTGGGTGCTTACCTGTTCGCCTACGACATCAGCGAGCGGGTACAGCAGCAGCAACGCCTTGCCAACGCAGAGCAGGCACTGCGTCAGGCGCAAAAAATGGAGGCCGTCGGGCAGCTTAGCGGCGGCATCGCACATGACTTCAACAACTTGCTGGGCAGCATCCTCAATACCCAGGAACTGATCCAGCTGCGCCTGCGACAACAGCGCTATACCGGGCTGGAAAACTTACTCGAACTGTCCAACAGTACGGCCAAACGCGCCTCGTCGCTGGTGCACCGACTGCTGGCATTTTCGCGCCAGCAAACCCTGCAACCACGTTCCACCGAGGTGGCGGCGCTGCTGGGCGACATGCAAGAGCTGGTGCGCCGAACGATCGGCCCTTCCATTTCCCTGCACAGCCGGTTCGCGCCTGAACTCTGGCCAACCTTTATCGACCCGCCACAATTGGAAAGCGCATTGCTCAACCTGTGCATCAATGCCCGCGACGCGCTGCCTGACGGTGGTGTCATCAGCATTCATGGCGACAATGTGGCGCTCGACAGCGATCAGGCACGCCCTTTGGGGTTGCCCTGCGGCGACTACGTGCGCCTCAGCGTTGTCGACAACGGCTGCGGTATGAGCGAGGAAGTGGTTGCACGCGCCTTCGACCCGTTCTTCTCCACTAAACCCATCGGCCGGGGCACCGGCCTTGGGTTGTCGATGACCTACGGTTTCGTGCGCCAGTCTGGCGGGCAGTTACGCTTGCTTTCTCAACCCGGCAAGGGCACACGCGTTGAACTGTACCTGCCGCGCCATCACGCACAGCCCGTGCAGCAGGCCCTGCCCTCCAAGACCGGCTCACTGGATAGGCACCGTGCGGGCGGGCAGCGCATCGTGCTGGTGGAAGACCAGCTAGCCCTGCGCTTGGTGATCCGCGAGGTGCTGGAAGAACAGGGTTATCAGGTCGAAGCCTTCGAGACTGGCGCTGCCGCCCTGGCACACTTGCAACGCAGCGAGCGGCCGGACCTGCTGTTAAGCGACATCGGCCTGCCCGACGGCCCCAACGGTCGCCAGGTGGCTGAGCGCTACCGGCAACAGTATCCCGGCCTTGAACTGCTGTTCATCACCGGCTATGACAACAGTGTGGCGCTGGGAGACGATCAGTTGCTGCAAGGCAGCCATGTACTGGGAAAACCGTTCGAGCTGGATGCGCTGGCCGAGTGCGTCCATCAACTGCTGGCGGCCAGGCAGCCATGAGCGGTGGCGCTCAGCGCCCGCCGCCCAGGTCGAGAAAACTGCCAGTGGAATAAGACGCCTTGTCCGACAGCAGCCAGAGAATCGCCTCGGCCACTTCTTCCGGGCGGCCGCCGCGCCCCATGGGCAAGCCAGGCTCGAGCTTGGCGACACGGTCGGGGTCACCGGACAGGGCGTGGAAGGCGGTATGAATGTAGCCTGGGCGCACGCCATTGACCCGCACCCCCTCACCTGCCACCTCCTTGGCCAAGCCGATGGTGAAGGTATCGAGGGCACCTTTGGAGGCGGCGTAGTCGACGTATTCGTTGGGTGAGCCCAGGCGCGCAGCGACCGATGACACATTGACGATGGCCCCGCCTTGGCCGCCGTGGCGGCGGGCCATGCGCAGCAATGCGTGCTTGGCGCAAAGCATCGGCCCGACCACATTGGTTTTCATCACCTTGAGCAGGCGAAACTCCGACATGCCTTCGACACGGCTTTGCTGGCCGATGGTGCCGGCGTTGTTCACCAGTGCGGTGACGGGGCCTAGCTCTTCATCGACGCGATGGAACAGCTGGATCACCTCGTCCTCGACACTGGCGTCTGCACGCACACAGATGGCCTGGGCGCCGAGTGCGCGCACCTGGGCAAGAATGCCTTGCGCGGCCTGGTCATCGGCGTGGTAGTTGATGCAGATGCGGTAACCCTCGCGGGCGGCCTGCATGGCGGTGGCGGCGCCGATGCCACGGCTGGCGCCGGTGATGACAATGACTTTCTCCATGGCCCTGCCAAATCGCTTGGAAAGATAGCGTCGACAATAGGGGAAAAGCCAGCCGCTGGGAATGACCCAGCACAACAGGTCAGCCGATATCAGCCCGCGCTCAGGGCTCGAACCCTTCCACGATGATCACCTCTGCCTTGGCCACCCCTTGGCGATGGCTGCACGCTTGCTGATACAACTCGGATCGATAGCAGGCCAGCGCCTGCTCGTAGGTCTGGAACTCGATCACCACACTGCGCTGGGGGGTTGGCCGCCCTTCCAGCGCCTCGCTGCGCCCGCCCCGGGCGAGGAACCGCCCGCCGAATGCGGCAAAGGCGGCGGGCGCACGTTGGGTGTACTGCTGATACTGCTCGGGGTCGGTCACGTCCACGTGGGCAATCCAATACGCTTTCATCCGCTACTCTCCTGTTGCAAAACTATTTGTGTATGATGGTATACCATAATAATCACCCATTCACAGTGAGCGTGCAGCATGGCTTTCAACACGATCGAAGAACTCCTCGAGGACTACCGCCAAGGCAAGATGGTACTGCTGGTTGACGACGAGGATCGGGAGAACGAAGGCGACCTGCTGATCGCCGCCGAGCGCTGCGACGCTCAGGCCATCAACTTCATGGCCCGCGAAGCGCGGGGCCTGATCTGCCTGACACTGACCGACGAGCATTGTCAGCGCTTGGGGCTTGAGCAGATGGTACCGGCCAACGGCAGTGCGTTCAGCACCGCCTTCACCGTATCGATCGAGGCCGCTACGGGGGTTACCACGGGTATTTCTGCGGCCGACCGGGCACGCACCGTGGCTGCAGCCATGGCCGCCGATGCCCGCCCGGAGGATCTGGTGCAGCCCGGCCACATCTTCCCGCTACGCGCCCGCGAAGGCGGTGTGCTGAACCGCGCCGGCCATACCGAAGCGGGTTGCGACCTGGCACGCCTGGCCGGTTTTGCCCCGGCGTCGGTGATCGTGGAGGTGCTCAACGACGACGGCACCATGGCCCGTCGACCGGACCTGGAAGTGTTCGCCGCCCGGCACGGCATCAAGATCGGCACCATCGCCGACCTGATCCATTACCGCCTGAGCACCGAGCAGACCATCAAGCGCATCGGTGAACGCGAACTGCCGACCGTGCACGGCACCTTCCGCCTGGTGACCTATGAAGACCGTATCGAAGGCGGTGTGCACATGGCCATGGTGATGGGCGATATCCACCGCGAACAGCCGACCCTGGTGCGCGTGCACGTAATCGACCCGCTGCGCGACCTGGTCGGTGCCGAATATGCCGGGCCGGCCAACTGGACCTTGTGGGCTGCGCTGCAGAAGGTCGCTGAGGAAGGTGCCGGGGTGGTGGTGATCCTGGCCAACCATGAATCGTCGCAGGCGCTGCTTGAGCGCATACCGCAACTGACCCAGCCGTTGCGCCCCTACCAGCGTGGGCAATCGAAGGTGTACTCGGAAGTCGGCACCGGCGCGCAGATTCTCCAGGACCTGGGCGTTGGCAAGCTGTGCCACCTGGGCCCACCGCTCAAGTATGCGGGCTTGGCGGGGTATGAGCTGGAAGTGGTGCAGAGCATACCTTTCGAGCCCCAGGGCTGAAAGCTGCAAGTTGAAGCGGATCTGCGGCGCAACGCGATCTGCTTTGACTTGAAGCTCGCAGCTTGAGGCTTGCAGCTTCGAGGCGAGAAAGAGTGATGGCCGGTAGCCTCCCGCTCTTGCCAAAATTTTGGAATACCATAATATGATATCCCGTAGACCTTGAAATCACAGGCCGCCACCTACAATCACCAAACGGCAACCGACACATTGTTTTAGCTGCTCCCCGAATACTGTTGGCGGGCGCACTACCAGCCCGCCTCGAATAACAAAAAGCAACGAGGGCGTAACCATGCTGTTGAGCAAACGTGTAACCGCAGTGCTGTCCGCCAGCCTGCTGACCCTGGCATGTCAGGCCACCCAGGCCGCCGACAGCCTCAACTTCGTCAGCTGGGGCGGTACCACCCAGGACGCCCAGAAAGAAGCATGGGCCGTACCTTTCAGCAAATCGACCAACATCAAAGTGGTGCAGGACGGCCCGACCGACTACGGCAAGCTCAAGGCCATGGTCGAGAGCGGCAACGTGCAGTGGGACGTGGTCGACGTGGAAGCCGACTTTGCCCTGCGGGCCGCCAGCGAAGGCCTGCTCGAACCCCTCGATTTCAACACCATCGCGCGCGACAAGATCGACCCACGCTTCGTCTCCGACCATGGCGTCGGTTCGTTCTTCTTCTCGTTCGTGCTCGGCTACAACGAAGGCAAGCTCGGCGCCAACAAGCCGGTGGACTGGACCGCGCTGTTCGACACCAAGACCTACCCCGGCAAACGCGCCCTGTACAAGTGGCCGAGCCCCGGCGTACTGGAACTGGCCCTGCTGGCCGACGGCGTGCCAGCCGACAAGCTCTACCCGCTGGACCTGGACCGCGCCTTCAAGAAACTCGACACCATCAAGAAAGACATCGTCTGGTGGGGCGGTGGTGCCCAGTCGCAGCAGCTGCTGGCCTCCGGTGAAGCCTCGCTCGGCCAGTTCTGGAACGGCCGCGTCTACGCCCTGCAGCAAGATGGAGCGCCGGTGGGCGTGAGCTGGAAGCAGAACCTGGTCATGGCCGACTTCCTGGTCATCCCCAAGGGCGCCAAGAACAAGGACGCGGCCATGAAGTTCCTGGCCCAGGCCAGCAGCGCCGAAGGCCAGGCCGAGTTCGCCAACAAGACCGCCTACGCGCCGGTGAACCTGGACAGCGTGGCCAAACTCGACAAAGACCTCGCGCAGAACCTGCCGACCGCCTACGCCCAGGACCAGGTCACCCTGGACTTCGCCTACTGGGCCAAGAACGGCCAGGCCATCGCCGCGCGCTGGAATGAGTGGTTGGTGAAATGAAAGTCGCCATCAATGCCCTGCAAAACGCGCAAGGTGCCCCCACGGGCACCGGCGCTCCGGGGACGGCCCCGCGCCGCGTGAGCCTCGGCCAGCGCTGGAAAGGCAGCCGCAACCTGTTGCCCGCCCTGCTGTTCCTTGGCCTGTTCTTCTTCGCCCCGCTGATCGGCCTGTTGCTGCGCGGCGTGTTGGAGCCGGTGCCGGGGCTGGGCAACTACGAGCAGCTGTTCGCCAACTCGGCGTATGCGCGGGTACTGTTCAACACCTTTTCGGTGGCCGGCGTCGTCACCCTGATCAGCGTGTTGCTGGGCTTCCCGCTGGCCTGGGCAATCACCCTGGTGCCCAACGGCTGGGGCCGCTGGTTGCTGAACATCGTGCTGTTGTCGATGTGGACCAGCCTGCTGGCGCGTACCTATTCGTGGCTGGTGCTGCTGCA
This sequence comes from Pseudomonas sp. p106, assembly GCF_003936645.1. Taxonomy (NCBI): domain Bacteria; kingdom Pseudomonadati; phylum Pseudomonadota; class Gammaproteobacteria; order Pseudomonadales; family Pseudomonadaceae; genus Pseudomonas; species Pseudomonas sp. p106. The sequence goes on along the minus strand of NZ_RHQR01000002.1, from coordinate 317,990 downwards.
GGGTTCGGGGGTGATCAACAAGGCGTTGATGGCGCTGGGCATCATCGATGCCCCGCTGGAAATGGTGCACAACCTGACCGGCGTGGTGATCGGCATGAGCTACATCATGATCCCGTTCATCGTGCTGCCGCTGCAGGCGACCATGCACGCCATCGACCCGATGGTCCTGCAGGCCGGCTCCATCTGCGGCGCAAGCCCCTGGACCAACTTCTGGAAGGTGTTCCTGCCACTGTGCCGCTCGGGGCTGTTCTCCGGTGCGCTGATGGTGTTCGTCATGTCGCTGGGCTACTACGTCACCCCGGCCCTGCTTGGTGGCGCGCAAAACATGATGCTGCCCGAATTCATCATCCAGCAGGTGCAATCGTTCCTTAACTGGGGCCTGGCCAGCGCTGCCGCCGCACTGCTGGTGGTCATCACCCTGGTGCTCTTCTACCTGTACCTGAAGCTGCAACCGGAATCACCGGTCGGCAACGCGAGGTAAACCGCCATGCTTCTGTCTCCCAATGCCATGGGGCGCCCGCTGCGCACGGGCCTGTACCTGACCACCGGCGTGATTGCGGCCTTCCTGCTGCTGCCGGTAGTGTTCATCATCCTGCTGTCGTTCGGCTCATCGCAGTGGCTGGTCTTCCCGCCACCAGGCTGGACCTTCAAGTGGTATGCGCAGTTCTTCGCCAACCCGGAGTGGATGGACGCCGCCCTGGCCAGCTTCAAGGTCGCCGTGCTGACCACCATCGCCGCCGTGCTGCTGGGCCTGCCTACTGCATTCGCCCTGGTGCGTGGCCGCTTCCCCGGCCGCGAAATGCTCTACGGGCTGTTCACCATGCCGATGATCGTGCCGCTGGTGATCATTGCCGTGGCGGTGTATGCGCTGTTTCTGAAGCTCGGCTATACCGGCACGCTGTTCGCCTTCGTGGTCAGCCACGTGATCGTCGCCCTGCCCTTCACCATCATTTCGATCATCAACTCGCTCAAGCTGTTCGACCAGTCGATCGAGGATGCCGCGGTGATCTGCGGCGCCTCACGCCTGCAAGCGATCTTCAAGGTGACCTTCCCGGCCATTCGCCCGGGGATGATCGCCGGCGGCCTGTTTGCCTTCCTGGTTTCGTGGGACGAGGTGGTACTGAGCGTGATGATGGCCAGCCCCGACCTGCAAACCTTGCCCGTGAAGATGTGGACCACCCTGCGCCAGGACCTGAGCCCGGTGATCGCCGTCGCCTCGACGCTGCTGATCGGCCTGTCGCTGATGGTCATGGTCATTGCCGCCGCCTTGCGCCGGCGCACCGAAACGAACGCCTGAGCGCCCGGAGAAAACAACAATGAGTGCAGTGATCAAAGACAACGCGCACAACAAGACCCTGGTCAGCCTGCGCGGCCTGAACAAGCATTACGGTGACTTCACCGCCGTTGATAACCTCGACCTGGAAATCCAGGACGGCGAGTTTCTCACCTTCCTCGGCTCCAGCGGCTCGGGCAAGTCCACCACCCTGTCGATGCTGGCCGGGTTCGAGACGCCCAGCAGCGGCGAGATTCTGGTCGAGGGGCAGTCGCTGGTGAATGTGCCACCGCACAAGCGCGACATCGGCATGGTGTTCCAGCGTTACTCGCTGTTCCCGCACCTGAATGTGCGTGACAACATCGCCTTCCCCTTGGCCATCCGCAAGCTCGGCGCGGCGGAAACCAAGAAGCGGGTCGACGCCATGCTCAAGCTGGTACAACTGGAGGCGTTCGCCCATCGCAAACCCTCGCAGATGTCGGGCGGCCAGCAACAGCGTGTGGCGATTGCCCGCGCCCTGGTGTACGAACCACGCATCCTGCTGATGGACGAGCCACTCGGCGCGCTGGACAAGAAACTGCGCGAAGACCTGCAGGATGAACTGCGCCAGCTGCACCGCCGGCTGGGCATCACCATCGTCTACGTCACCCACGACCAGGAAGAAGCCATGCGCCTGTCCCAGCGCATCGCCATCTTCAGCCACGGCAAGATCGTCGGCCTGGGCACCGGCTATGACCTCTACCAGAACCCGCCCAACGCCTTTGTCGCCTCGTTCCTGGGCAACTCCAACTTCCTGCGCATCACGGCCAGCAGCAACGGTGCCGGCAGTTTCGAAGGCCAGCCAGTAGCGATCCGCCTGACGCCTGGCCTGGCGGCGGGCCAGGATGCGCTGATCATGGTACGCCCGGAAAAGGCCCTGGCACTGACCACCGACCAGGCTGCACGCGAGCCGTTGCCAGCGGGCTGGAACGAAGTGCTTGCCAAGGTTGGCGAAGTGCTGTTCCTCGGCGAAAGCCAGACCTGCCATGTAATGACCCCGGGCGGTACTGAACTGACCGTGAAAGCACTGTCGGCTGCGGGTATGTCCATGCAGCCCGGAGACACCGTGAAGGTCCGCTGGGCGGTTGCAGATGCCTGCATCTACACCGAATGGGCGCAAAGCGACCTGAGCAAGTCGGCCGGCGCGCACTGAGCATCAGCTGCAGGTAAATGGTTGACGCGCATCCCGCCCAATAGTCATACGCGCGCCAGTTTCAGGCGTCCTGCGCCGCCGCGCGCGGGGTGAAACGGGTGCCGGGGCGGGGGGGGGGGGTCACGACAAGTCCGGCGCTGCCCTCTCAAGCCCGTGGTGTTTGTACCTGGAGGCGACTGCGTGCCGCAGTCGCACTTGGCGACGGTGGCTTACAGCTTCAGATTTGAGCTGACTGTATCGGCCTCATCGCCGGCAACCCGGCCCCCACAGGCCCCCCGCTGCTCTCGAGCTCAGCGCAAACCCAGTGGGCGCTGGCATGCCGGCGATGACGGTTGAACCGCCACTGCAAAAACCACTACCCGGCACAAATGAAATAGTTATAAGATAACGTTTCATTTGACATCCATTCCTGCCTGCGACCCCTCCATGACAAGTGCCGCCGCCACCCCAACCCTGCTCACTCAGCGCCTGCAGAGCATCGATGCCCTGCGCGGCCTGGTGATCCTGTTCATGCTGCTCGACCACGTCCGCGAGACATTTTTCCTGCACCGCCAAGTCAGCGACCCGATGAGCATCGACGCCACCGACCCGTCCCTGTTCTTCAGCCGCACCCTGGCCCACCTGTGTGCACCAGTGTTCGTACTGCTCACTGGCCTGTCAGCGTGGCTCTACGGCGAGAAGTATCAGGGCCGCAGCGATGTCTCGGCGTTCCTGTTCAAGCGCGGCCTGTTCCTGGTAGTGCTGGAGTTCACCCTGGTGAACTTCGCCTGGACCTTCCAGCTGCCGCCCAGTGTCATCTACCTGCAGGTGATCTGGGCAATCGGCGTCAGCATGATCGCCCTGTCGCTGCTGGTATGGCTGCCGCGCCCGGCGCTGGTTGTGCTGGGCGCAGTGATCATCGCCGGGCACAACCTGCTCGACAGCTTGCACTTTGGCGCTGAGTCGGCGATGCATGTGCCGTGGGCGATCCTGCATGACCGTGGCTGGCTGGAGCTCTCTGAAAGCCTGCGCCTGCGCACCTCCTACCCGGTACTGCCGTGGATCGGCGTCATTGCCTTGGGCTATGGCCTGGGCCCTTGGTTCGCCCGTGGCAGCGATGCCGGCCAGCGTCAGTACCGCCTGCTGCTGGCAGGGGTCATCGCCCTGCTCGGCTTCATGGCGCTGCGCATGCTCAATGGCTACGGCGAAGCGCCGTGGAGCGGCTACCCGACGCTTACCCAGACCGTGATGAGTTTCTTCAACATCACCAAATACCCGCCTTCGTTGTTGTTCCTGGCCCTGACCCTGGGCTGCGGCCTGCTGTTGCTGCGCGCCTTTGAGCGCGCAGGGCAAGCCCGCTGGATCGGTGCCCTGGCGGTGTTTGGCGCGGCACCGATGTTCTTCTATCTGCTGCACCTGTACGTGTTGAAACTGATGTACCTGGCCAGCGTCGCCCTGTTCGGCCGCAATCACGGCGACTACTTCGGTTTTGACGGCATTGGCGCTGTGTGGCTGGGTGCAGTGCTGCTGGCCATGGCGCTGTACCTGCCGGTGCGCTGGTTCGCCAGGCTCAAGGCGCGCAGACGCGACATCACCTGGCTCAAGTACTTCTGATTTAGCGTTTTCACCGGCTGCCTGATGGTCTACCATGCGGGCCGCCGGTTTCCACCACGGAAATAATAGGGAATCCCAGGCCGCCCAGGCGCGCCAAACGGAACTGCCCCCGCAACTGTAGGTGCCGAGCCCGCTCCATCGATGCCACTGGATCAGCCGATCCGGGAAGGCCGGAGCCGGGTGATGACGCACCAGTCAGGAGACCTGCCGGCTTACATTCACCAACCGGCGGGGTGTCCGGGATTGGCCATCAGAGTTGCCCCTGTCGCCTGCAGGGGCGCGGCGATGCCTGTCCGTGCGTTCCTTCCGTGAACTGTCCGATAGGAGATCGCCCCGCATGCTGTCCCGTTTCGCCACCCTGCTCGCCGGCTTGAGCCTAACCGGCGCTGCCCAGGCCGCCGCCACGCACTACCCGCTGACCGTGGACAACTGCGGCATGCCGCAAACCTTCACCCACGCCCCCGCGCGAGCAGTCACCATCGGCCAGGCCGGCACCGAAATCCTCTACGCGCTGGGGTTGGGCGACAAACTGGCCGGCACATCGCTGTGGTTCAACAACGTCTTGCCCGAGTACAAGGCACAGAACGACAAGGTGCCGCGCCTGGCCGACAACGACCCGAGCTTCGAAGCAGTGGTGGGCAAGCGACCAGAGTTGGTGGCGGTGCAGTTCGAGTGGATGGTCGGCGCCCAGGGCGTGGTCGCGACCCGTGAGCAGTTCAACGAACTGAAGATCCCCACCTATCTGCTGCCCTCGGACTGCGAAGGCAAGGACAACCTGGTGGGGGCCGATGGCACGCGACTACAGGCGTTTCAGGTCCAGAGCATCTACAAGAGCGTCAGCCAGCTGGCGGAAATCTTCGACGTCCAGGACCGCGGCGTGGCACTGAACAGCGACCTCAAGGCGCGCCTGGATAGCGCCAGGCAACAACTGGCCGGCAAAGACCTGAGCCAGACTTCGGCACTGTTCTGGTTCTCCAGCGCCGACCTCGACATCGACCCCTACGTTGCGGGCCGCCAGGGCGTGGCGGACTTCATGCTGCGCACCCTGGGTGTACGCAACGTGGTCGAGTCCACCGAAGAGTGGCCCACGGTGGGCTGGGAAACCATCGCCAAGGCCAACCCTACGTGGCTGATCATCGCCCGCATGGATCGCCGCCGCTTTCCGGCCGACGACTACCAGAAGAAGCTCGAATTCCTGCGCAGCGACCCGGTAACCCAGCACATGGATGCCGTGAAAAACAACCGCATCATCATCCTCGACGCCGATGCCATGCAGGCCGGTATCCGCCTGTTCCGGGGCCTGCAGACCCTGTCGGCAGCCTTCGCCAGCGGTAAAGCGGCGCCGTGATGAACCGTATGCTGCCCTGCTGTGCCCTGGCCCTGGTTGCCCTGCTCGGCGCGCTGCTTGCCGGCACCGCCATTGGCGAGACCACCGTGTCACCCAGCGTGGTGTACCAGGTACTGGCCAACCACCTGTGGCAGGCCGGTTACCCGGTCGACCCGATCGACGCCGGTATCGTCTGGAACTACCGCCTGACCCGCACGCTGGTCGCCGCAGCCTGTGGCGCAGGGCTGGCGACCTGTGGGGTGATCCTGCAGGCGCTGCTGCGCAACCCGCTGGCCGAACCCTATTTGCTGGGCCTGTCGGCCGGGGCTTCGACCGGCGCCGTGCTGGTGGGCCTGCTGGGCCTGGGCAGCGTTGCCCTGAGCATGTCGGGCGGCGCCTTCATCGGCGCTGTCGCGGCCTTCGCCCTGGTCCTGGTGCTGGCCCGCGCAGCCGGCCCGAGCAGCAACAACGCCCAAGTGATCCTCGCTGGGATTGCCGGCTCGCAACTGTTCAACGCCCTGACGGCGTTTCTGATCACCAAATCGGCCACGGCCGAACAGGCTCGCGGCATCCTGTTCTGGCTGCTGGGCAACCTCAGTGGCGTGCGCTGGCCGTCAGTATGGCTGGCGCTGCCGGTGGCGCTGTTCGGGCTGGTGGTGTGCCTGTGGCACCGGCGCACACTGGACGCTTTCACCTTCGGTACCGATTCGGCGGCGTCGCTGGGCATTGCAGTGCGGCGCAGCCAGTTGCTGCTGATCAGTTGCGCGGCGCTGGTGACGGCGGTGATGGTGTCCATCGTCGGCGCCATCGGTTTTGTCGGGCTGGTCATCCCGCATGCCCTGCGCCTGTTGCTCGGCCCAGGCCACAGCCGCCTGCTGCCGGCCAGCGCCCTGGGCGGTGCGCTGTTCCTGATCGCTGCGGACATGCTTTCGCGCACGCTGATCCCCGGCCAGGTGATTCCAGTGGGCGTGGTCACAGCGCTGATCGGCGCACCTGTGTTTGCGTTGATCCTGGTCAGCCGCAGGGGGCGCGCATGACGGCCATGACACCCCCAAAGGTCGCCCCGCTCGCCTGCCAGGGCTTGGGTTTGCAACTGTCGGGCACCCCCGTGCTGCGCGATATCAACCTGACGATCGCCGCAGGTGAAACCCTTGGTATCGTTGGCCCGAATGGCTCCGGCAAATCCTCCCTGCTCAAACTGCTGGCCGGGCTGCGCACGCCGCATAGCGGCAGCGTGCAATTGCTCGGCGAGCCGCTTGCGCGCCTGCCGCGCAGGCGCATCGCCCAGGCCCTGGCGCTGGTCGAGCAACAGGCCGACACCCTCGACGCCATCAGCGTGTTCGACGCCGTGGCGCTAGGGCGTACCCCTTGGTTGTCCGCCCTGGCGCCGTTTTCCCAGGAGGATCGCGCGGTCGTCGAGCAGGCCCTGGCCGACCTCGATGCCTCGCACCTGCGCACGCGCATCTGGAGCTCGCTGTCCGGTGGCGAACGCCAGCGCGTACACATTGCCCGCGCTCTTGCCCAGCGCCCGCAGGTATTGCTGCTCGATGAGCCGACCAACCACCTCGACATCCAGCACCAGCTGAGCCTGTTGCAACAGGTACAGGCGCTGCCGGTAACCACCCTGGTGGCCCTGCACGACCTGAACCAGGCGCTGACCTGCGACCGCGTGGCGGTGCTCGAACACGGCCGTCTGGTGGCCCTCGGCAAGCCGCTGGAGGTACTGACCCCCGAGCGTTTGCTGAGCACCTTCGGCGTACATGCCCACTACCTCACCGACCCCTTCGACGGCGCGCGCATCCTGCGCTTTCGCGCCCCCTGAACCAGGAAGCTCCCGCATGCTGTTGCGCACTACCGTCCTGCTGCTCGCCAACGCTCTGCTACCTCACGCTGCGCTGGCCGACGTGCACGAAGTGAAGATGCTCACCCGCGGCGCGGCCGGTGCCATGGTCTACGAGCCCGACCACCTGCGTATCGCACCGGGTGATACGGTACGTTTCGTGCCGACCCAGAGCGGCCACAACGCGGCCAGCCTGCCCAGGTTGCTGCCGGTAGGCGCCGAGGCTTTCAAGAGCAAGCTGAACCAGCCCTTCGAGCAGACCTTTACGGTGCCTGGGGTGTACGGCATCCAGTGCATCCCACACCTGGCCATGGGCATGGTGATGCTGATCCAGGTGGGTGATACCGGCTTGGCCGAGTTGCCAGCGGCTTTGCCTGCGCGGGCACGTGCGCGCCTGGCAGCCCAACTGCAGCAGTTGGAGGCCGGCCAATGAACCGTTTGCTTCTGGCCCTGCCGCTGCTGGGCCTGGCGCCCTTGGCGCTGGCGGAATCCGCACAGTCGCAGAGTAACGGCTTGGTCGAAGACAGCAGCTGGAGCATCCTCAACCGCACGGTCTACGACCAGCGTGACTACAAGCATGGCGGGCGCAACAGTGCCGCCCGCAATGCCTACAAACCGCGCAGTGAACGCAATGGCCTGGCCGAGGAATGGGCCTACGGTTTGATGGGTACATTCCAGTCCGGTTTTACCCAGGGCCTGATCGGTGTTGGCGTCGATGCCCATGCCTACCTTGGCGTACAACTCGAGAGCGGTGGAGGTCGAACCGGCAAGGCTCGCCTACTCGGTGTGGACAACGATGGCCACCCTAAAAACGAATACAGCCGCGGCGGTGCCGCTCTGAAGCTTCGCCTGTCCGACACAGTGCTTTCCTATGGTGAGCAGCGAGTGAAAACGCCGGTATTCAGCTCTTCCGACAGCCGTTTGATACCCGAAACCGCCACCGGTTTTTTCCTCACCAGCAATGAAATCGACAAGGTCAAGCTGGTTGCCGGGCACTTCAACGAAAGCACCGACCGCAATGCTTCAAGCCATGACCAGGGCTTCGTGGTGAACTACTCCAACGCCCGCCAGGGCAACAGCTTCGACCTCGCCGGTGCGGTGTGGAACCCCAGCGCTGCCTTGAGCGCCAGCCTGTACACCTCCCGCTATGAAGACACCTGGAACCAGCACTACCTGGGCAGCACCCTCACCCATGCACTGGATGACCGGCGCAGCCTGAGCCTGGACCTCAACCTGTACCGCACCACCGACACCGGCAAAGCGCTGTCCGGGCGCATCGACAACACCACCTGGAGCCTGGTCTCGCGCTATAGCCAAGGCCCCCATGCTTTCAGCCTGGGCTGGCAGCAGGTGGATGGCAACACGCCGTTCGACTACGTGACCCGCGGTGCAATCTATATTGCCAACGCCGTGCAGATGTCTGACTTCAACGCACCCAACGAAAAGTCCTGGCAAGCGCGCTATGACCTGAACATGGGCGCTTATGGGGTGCCGGGGTTGAACCTGACGGCGCTGTATGTGCGCGGGTTCGATATCGATGGCACGCACGTGGACCCCAACGGCGGGTATGCGTACCTGGGCTATGGCAAGGGTGGCAAACACTGGGAGAGGGACCTTGAGGCGCGGTATGTGGTACAGAGTGGCAAGGCCAAGGGCACGGCGTTTTCACTGAGGCACAATGTGCACCGCGGGGATACGGCGCAGGCGGAACTGGACGGCAACCAGATCCGCCTGGCCGTGGAGTGGCCGTTGTCGGGCGGGCTCTGAGTGGTTTCATCCTCCTTGTGCGCCGGTTTGATGAGGCCCTTGGCGTTGCGGGTATCCACCCTCGTCACTGCAAAGCAGGAAAGTTCCTAAATGACCTGGTACTGCTCCATGTGCGTAGTCCGCCACACCGGGTCATCCTCTACGTTGATCACCGTGAAGCCCTGCCGCTCCCAGAACCGGATCGCCCCTGCCAGAAACGGATGGGTGTGCAGGTACAGACACTCAACGCCTGCCTCGACGGCGTGCTCACGCAAGGCCTGGAACAATGCCGCGGCCAGGCCGTTGCGCCGGTATTCGGGGAGCACGAACAGGCGCACGATTTCGACGACGCGTTTGCCGTGGTAGTCGAGCTGGTGGAAGCGATGGTCATAGGGCAGGTAGCCAATGACTGCGATCAACGTGCCACGATCACGGGCTTCCAGAAAGTGCCCGTCGCCATCCAGGTAAGTCGCCTCGAAATGGGCCAGGTCTTTGGGCAAAGGCGAATGGGCGAGCATGGGGAACAGCTCGCGTCGGGCACTGTCGACGAAGGCAACGACTTCATCGATGGCGTCACGGCCGGGTGATTGCAAGGTCCAGTCGGGCATGGGGTTGAAGCGATGGCCTGGGGAACGTGTTTCTACCCTACAGCATCGGACGGCGCAATGCATGGTCGGCCCGACCTCGCTATAATCCCCGGCCTGAAACGCGCCCAAGGCCAGCCCATGCCCCGCCTCTGCAAGTTGTTGCTGCCCCTGCTGTTCGCCGCTGCCCTCACCGCCTGCGACCAGAAACCGACTCGAGAAGAGCAGATCGTGGCCAGCCTGCCCTTGCAGGAGGCCTATGAGCACAACATCGACCGCATGGCGTTGCTGCTGACCCGCAGCCACCCGCAACTCGACGAAGAAACAATCCGCAGCGTGCTGCGCAAGCACCTCACGGTCGAGGATCAGCGCCAGGACCTGTTCAAGCTCTACAGCGAAAAGAACTTCAGCGACGCCGAGTTCGCCACTATCGTCGAGGTGACTCGGGACCCGGCAAAGGCCAAGGCCTTGGAGCAGACCGAGGACGGCCAGCAACTGAGCGCGAAACTTACCCGGCTGATGCGCGAGACAGCACGCGATGAAAAGGCCCAGGCACTCGCAGCGCAGCGCCTGCAACGGGTGCAGGACGAGCTGGACGCATTGGAAAACGCCGGTTCCTGAACGATTGCGACAGCCCCACATCCCTCCCGTAGCGGTGCAAGCCCATAACGAGTAAGGTTATTTCTTTTGCGTCAGTGAGGTCTGGATTGCCACACGCCAAGCATGGACTGCGCCTGGACTTGCGCACGCTGATCCTCAGCCTTTGCACACTCACAGCCCTGGTGATGCTCTGTGCCAGCTACTTCGCCAGCTACCGGGTGCAGCGCCAGTTGCTGATCGATAACGCCCTGGAGGCCAACCGGGTATATGCGGCGAAGCTGGCGGCAATCACCGAAACCTTCATCGCCACTGCCTTGCAACAGCTGTCATTCAGCGCCAGTGTGCAGGGGCGGCAACTGGCCGACGGCGCTGCGCTGGAAGCAGAAACCACACGGTTGCTGCGCCAGAGCATGGCCTTCAACTCCACCTTCGTGGTCGATGCCGAAGGTATCGTGAGGGCGATTTCACCCGCTGCGCTGCGCCATTACCTTGGCCGCAAGGTACAGACGCCCGGTACTGAAGAGGCATTGCGCGAGCGCCGGCCCCTGGTGTCGACGCCCTACCTGTCGGCGGCCAACAACCTGGTGGTGGCGCTGTCGCAGCCGATCTTCGATGCCAACGGCCGCTACCTGGGCTATGTCGGCGGCAGCCTGTACCTGCGCGAACGCAACATACTCAACAGCCTGCTGGGCGAGCATTTCTACAAGGACGGCTCCTACCTCTATGTGGTCGATCGCAACCGCCGCCTGCTCTATCACCCCAATGCCGAACGGGTAGGCAGCGTGGTCGAAGGCAATACCCTGATCGACCAGCTGACCGAACTGCAGCACGGCACGCGGCAGGTCATCAATAGCCAAGGGGTAGCCATGCTGGCGGGCTTCGCCACAGTGCCCAGTACCGGTTGGGGCGTGGTGGCGCAACAACCGCTGGCGCAAACGGTGGCGCCGTTGAGTCATCTGATTCTCACTGTCATGGGCATCTCGGCCCCCCTGGCACTGGTGGGCAGCCTGCTGCTGTGGTGGCTGGCGTTGACCATCGCCAGGCCACTTTGGCAACTGGCCGCCGGCGCCCGCACCATGGACCGCACCGGCAACGCCGAACGGCTGCACAGGGTACATGCCTGGTACTTCGAGGCTGCGGAACTAAAGCGGGCCATGCTGTTCGGCCTGAACCTCTTGCAAGAGCGCATCGGCCGGCTCAACCGCGATGCCCAGACCGATCCGCTGACCGGCCTGGGCAACCGCCGCAGCCTGGAGTTCAAGCTGTCGCTGCTGGAGGCCGAAGGCCGCGCGTTTTCGGTCATCGTGCTGGATATCGACCACTTCAAACGGATCAACGATGGGCATGGGCATGATGTCGGGGACCAGGTACTACAGCGCCTGGCCGCAATCATGCGCGGCTGTTGCCGTGAAGGTGACCTACTGTGCCGGACCGGTGGGGAGGAGTTCCTGATGCTGCTGCCGGGGGCCGGCCTGGTAGTCGCGACAACGGTGGCGCAGCGACTGCGCGTGATGGTGCAGGACACCGCGATAGAACCGGTAGGCGCTGTGACCATCTCACTGGGGGTGGCGCATTGGCACGCCGAGCAGGATCGCGAGCCGGGTGCAGCGCTCAGCCAGGCGGATAGCGCGTTGTACCGGGCCAAGCGCGGAGGGCGAAATCAGGTGTGCAGCGAAGCTGGCGGGCACTGAAGGAAAGATGTAACAAGTATTGTCATAAAACTGTCGTGTATTGGTCATAGGATTGACCCCAACCTGACATTTCCCTTCTTCATGGATGAGCGTCTAATGCGTCGTGTGGTTTTCAATCAGAAAGGTGGCGTGGGCAAGTCAAGCATCGCCTGCAACCTTGCCGCCGCCAGTGCCGCGGAGGGTTATCGCACGTTGCTGGTCGACCTCGACCCACAGGCCAACGCCACCTACTACCTCACTGGCCTCACCAACGACGCCATCCCCGCCGGCATCGCCGACTTTTTTCGCCAGACGCTGTCGCCCGTCACCGCTGCTGGCAAGAAGCACCGGGTGGCCATCACCGAAACCCGCTACCGCAACCTGCACATGGTGACCGCCAGCCCCGACCTCAGCGACTTGCAGAGCAAGCTTGAGAGCAAGTTCAAGATCAACAAGCTGCGCAAGCTGTTGCTGGAGCTGGGCGAGGACTACGAACGGATCTACATCGACACCCCGCCTGCGCTCAACTTCTATACCTTCAGCGCTTTGGTAGCAGCTGAGCGCCTGTTGATCCCGTTCGACTGCGATAGCTTCTCGCGCCAGGCGCTGCACAGTGTCATGGCCGAAGTCGAGGAGCTGCGCCTGGACCACAACCCGGCGCTGCAAGTGGAAGGCGTCGTGGTCAACCAGTTCGCCGGCCGCACCGCGTTGCACAAGACCTTGGTTGACCAACTGCGCAGCGAGGGCATGCCCGTGCTGCCGGTGTACTTGAGCAGCTCGATCAAGATGCGAGAGTCGCACCTGGCGTCGGTACCGCTGGTACACTTGGCGCCGCGGCACAAACTGGCGATGGAGTTCGTCGACCTGCTCGATGTGCTGGAGCGGGCCGCCTGAGCTGCACTCAATGATGCAGGCTCAGGCCGATACCACTGAGCCTATGAAATTGGCCAGCTCGGCCGTTTTCGGTGCAGCGAACACTTCACGCGGGTTACCCATTTCATGCACCTTGCCATGGTGCATGAACACCAGTTTATCGCCCACTTCGCGGGCAAAGCGCATCTCATGGGTGACCATGATCAGGGTCATGCCTTCGCTGGCCAGCTGGCGCACCACGCCCAACACCTCGTTGACCAGTTCGGGGTCGAGCGCCGAGGTGATCTCGTCGCACAGCAGCACCTTGGGCGACATGGCCAGCGCCCTCGCGATCGCCACCCGCTGTTGCTGGCCTCCGGAAAGCCGGTCGGGGTAGGCATCGAACTTTTCCGCCAGGCCCACCCGCGCCAGCATCTGCTCAGCCAGCTGGCGCGCCTGGGCCTTGCTGGCCTTCTTCACCACCTGCGGCGCGAGCATCACGTTCTCGCCCACGCTCAGGTGTGGGAACAGGTTGAACTGCTGGAACACCATGCCCACTTTCTGGCGCAGCGCGCGCAAGTCGGCGCGGCCGGCATCGAGGTATTCACCGTCCACTTCGATCACGCCATCGCTGATCGACTCAAGGCCGTTGAGCGTGCGCAACAAGGTACTTTTGCCCGAACCGCTGCGGCCGATGATCGCTACCACCTCGCCCTCTTCGATGCTCAGGTCAACGCCTTTGAGTACATGGTTGTCGCCGTAGTATTTGTGCAGCGCGGACACTCTAAGCAGGGGCATGCAGCCTCCTTTCCAGATAACGGGCGCTCAGCGAGAGCGGGTAACAGAGGATGAAATAGCCCAGCGCAACCAGGCCGTAGACCATGAACGGCTCGAAGGTGGCGTTGGCCAGCATGCCGCCGGTCTTGGTCAACTCGGTGAAACCGATGATCGAGGTGACCGCCGTGCCTTTGACCACCTGCACCGAAAAGCCCACGGTCGGTGCCACGGCAATGCGCAACGCCTGTGGCAGGATCACGTGGCGCAGCTGCTCCATGCGGCTCAGCGCCAGGCTGCCGGACGCTTCCCACTGGCCGTTTGGAATGGACTCAACGCAGCCGCGCCAGATCTCTGCGAGAAACGCACTGGTGAACAGGGTCAGGGCGATGGCAGCCGCCATCCAGGCAGACACATCCAGGCCGAACAAGGCAATGCCGAAAAACACCATGAACAGTTGCATCAGCAATGGCGTGCCCTGAAACAGCTCGATGTAGCCCCGCGCCAGGCCACGCAGCCACGGCCATTGAGAAATGCGTGCGACCAGCACCAGCAGCCCTGCCAGGCCACCGAAGAAGAAGGCCACCAGCGACAACAGCAAGGTCCACTGCAGGCCGATCAGCAGGTTGCGCAGGATGTCCCAGAAGGTGAAGTCCATTCAGCGTCTCCCCATCAGCAGACGTTGCCCAACCCATGCCAGCAACTGGCGCAAGGCGATGGCCATGATCAGGTACAGCACGGTGGTCAGCAGGTAGGTTTCAAATGCACGGAAATTGCGCGACTGGATGAAGTTGGCGGCGAACGACAGCTCCTCGGTGGCGATTTGCGAACACACCGCCGAGCCGAGCATGACGATCACGATCTGGCTCGTCAGTGCCGGCCATACCTTGGCCAGGGCAGGCTGCAATACCACATGGCGAAACGCCTCGAAGCGGCTCATGGCCAAGGCCGCGGCCGCTTCCAGCTGGCCTTTGGGAATGGCCTGGATGCCCGCCCTGATGATCTCGGTGGAGTAGGCACCCAGGTTGATCACCATGGCCAGCACCGCCGCCTGCCACTCGCTCAGGCGAATGCCCAGCGCCGGCAGGCCGAAGAAGATGAAGAACAGCTGGACGATGAAGGGCGTGTTGCGGATCAGTTCCACGTACGGGCCAAACAGCATGTCGAAGGGGCGCACACGCCAGGCGCGAACCCCCGCGCCGAGCACGCCGATGGCCACGCCCAGCAAGGTGCCGACCACCGTCAGCTGCAGGGTGAACCAGGCGCCCTTGAGCAACAGGGGGGCCTGGGCCAGCACGGGGGCGAAGTCGAATTCATAGGCCATGGTGGCAAACTCCGGGTACAGCTCAGAGGTCGGCCGGCAGCGGCTGCTTCAGCCATTTTTCGGCATTGCGGTTGAGGCTGCCGTCGGCCTTGGCGGCTTCGAGCGTGGCGTTCACTTTGTCCAGCAGCGCCGGCTCGTTCTTGGCCAGGCCCACATAAACGGGCGAGTCCTTGAGCTTGACCTTGACCACCGGCACCTTGGCCGGGTTCTTCTGGGCAATGGCGGCCATTACCACGCTACCGCTGGCGATCAGTTCGACCTGGCCAGAGAGGTAGGCGGCGATGGTCGAGTTGTTGTCTTCAAAGCGCTTGATCACCGCCCCCTTTGGCGCTACGGCGCTCAGTTCCATGTCCTCGATCGAGCCGCGGGTGACGCTGATGGTCTTGCCAGCGACGGCGTCGATGCCCGCGATGTCCACCTCGGCCGGGCCGAATACGGCCAGGTAGAACGGCGCATAGGGCCGGGAGAAATCGATCACTGCCGCACGCTCCGGGTTCTTGCCGAGGCTGGAAATCACCAGGTCGACCTTGCCTGTGGTGAGGAACGGTATGCGGTTGGTGCTGTTTACCGGGGTCAGGGCCAGCTTCACACCCAGCTTGTCTGCCAGCAGTTGTGCAGTGTCGATGTCCAGGCCACGGGGTTTGAGGTCTGGCCCGACCGAGCCGAAAGGCGGGAAGTCCTGGGGCACTGCCACCTTGAGCACGCCACGGGCGCTGATGTCGGCCAGGGCATCCGCCTGGGCGGTTGGCAGCACAAGGGCGCTGCTGCAGAACAGGCTGGCCAGGAACAAGGTGCGGAATGTCTTCATGGTGTGGCCTCGCAGGTAACCAGGGAAAAGAGTGCTGGCTGGCCAGTGCACGGGCCATGCCAACGTCCGTGCTGGCACCGGCTTGACGTGCGCAAGCCCTGAGCTGAACGGTCTTACTGGTCTGAACAGTTGCCTGCCTGCCCGCTTACCCCGACGCCGTCACGCCCCGCTTTTGTGCAAGGCCGCATTTGCCTGCATCAGCGCGGAGCAATGCTTGCAAGCGCCTGACAATGGCCGTAAAAAGCCAAGGTCATCGCCCTCCGACCGGTCTGAACAGCATGCTCGACACCCTACCCCGCGCCGTCCCCGAACAGGCCCTGCAAGGCATCCGCAAATTGATCGAAGACGGCGGCTATCAGCCCGGCGATGCCCTGCCCTCGCAGCGCGACCTTGCCGAGCAGTTGGGGGTCAGCAGGGCCTCTCTGCGAGAAGCACTGTCCTCCCTCAGCGCTCTGGGGTTGGTGAGCGTGCAGCCGGGCAAGGGTGTGTTCGTGCAGGCGCCAGCGCCTTCGGCATTTGCCTGGCCGTATGCCGAACAGGTCTCTGCAAGCGACACCTTCCAGCTGCGTTACGCCTTGGAAGGTTTCGCTGCCGGGCAGGCGGCACTGGCACTGACTGCGGACGACATCGATCGCCTGGAAGTCAATGTAGAGGCGATGCATCAGGAGTTGCGCGCGGGCCGCTTCGAAGCCGCCGCACGGCTGGATTTCGCCTTTCACCAGCAGTTGCTGCAAGCCTGCGGCAACCACGCCATGCTGCAGGTGATCACCGCCAGCCAGGAGATATTCCTGGAAAGCCAGAAGCTGCCCTTTATCCGCCCGGAACGGGCGATGGAAACCTGGCAGGAGCACCGCAAGATCCTGCGCGCCCTGGCTCGCCGTTCACAGGCGGCGGCGCAGAAGGCGATGCAGGAGCATATTCGCAACGCGGCTTCGCGTACCGGGGTGGTGTTTTCGGTGTAACGCCCACCCATTGCCGGGCTGACCACAGCTTGGCCACGAAGGGGCTCACGCGGTCAAAACAGATATCTGGGCGTCGCCCTCGAAGAAGCGCCCTCGCGCCCGCGCCGGTTTACTGCCTGCAACAACAACAACGACGAAGCGGCCAGACCGCTTCGCTAATCCGCCAGGCTGCCTTTGAAACCGGAGCGTTTCTCTATGTCCGCATCTCACGAGGTATCCCCCGCCACTCTGCGCCGGGTCATCGCCGCCTCGGCCATCGGCAACTTCGTCGAATGGTTCGACTTTGCCGTCTACGGCTTTCTCGCAACGATCATCGCCAGCCAGTTCTTCGCCAGCGGCGATGCCAGCGTGGCCTTGCTGAAGACCTTTGCCGTTTTCGCCGTGGCCTTCGCCTTGCGGCCACTGGGCGGGATCGTGTTCGGGGCGCTGGGTGACCGGCTGGGACGCAAACGCATCCTGTCACTGACCATCCTGCTGATGGCCGGCTCCACCACACTGATCGGCCTGCTGCCGACCTACGCCAGCATCGGCCTTGCCGCCCCCGCGCTACTGACCCTTGCGCGCTGCCTGCAGGGGTTCTCCGCAGGCGGTGAGTATGCAGGTGCCTGTGCGTACCTGATGGAGCACGCACCGCAAAACAAGCGGGCCTTCTATGGCAGCTTCGTGCCCGTGTCGACCTTCTCTGCCTTCGCCTGCGCGGCGGTGATCGCCTACGGCCTTGAGGCAAGCCTGTCGGCCGAAGCGATGGCGGCCTGGGGCTGGCGCATACCGTTTCTGGTGGCGGCGCCGCTGGGCCTGGTGGGCCTTTACCTGCGCTGGCGCATGGAGGAAACCCCGGCATTTCGCGAGGCCATCGCTCAAGGCAAGACCCATGAGCATTCGCCGCTCAAGGACACGTTGCGTAACCACGGCCGGGCCATCCGCAATCTGGGTGCCTTCATCTCGCTTACAGCGTTGTCGTTCTACATGTTCACTACCTACTTCGCCACCTACCTGCAAATGGTCGGCAACCTGACACGCGCCCAGTCGCTGTTGGTGACAACGGTAGCGCTGGTGTTCGCCGCCATCGGTTGTCCGCTGGCCGGCGCGTTCTCGGACCGGGTCGGGCGGCGCAAGACCATTGGTTTCACCTGCCTGTGGGTAATGGTCTGTGTATTCCCGGCTTATTGGCTGGCCAGTTCCGGGTCGGTGACGGCTGCGCTGGTGGGGGTCATCCTGTTGGCGGTAGGCGCACTTTGCAGTGGTGTGGTGACCGCCGCGTTGCTCTCGGAGAGTTTCCCGACCCGTACGCGCTACACCGCATCGGCGATTACCTACAACGTGGCCTATACGCTGTTTGGCGGCACCGCACCGCTGGTGGCGACCTGGCTGATCGGACAGACCGGCAGCAGCCTGGCGCCAGCGTTCTACCTGGTGGTCATCGCACTGGTGGCGCTGGTGGGTG
Organism: Pseudomonas sp. p106; assembly: GCF_003936645.1. Classification (NCBI taxonomy): domain Bacteria; kingdom Pseudomonadati; phylum Pseudomonadota; class Gammaproteobacteria; order Pseudomonadales; family Pseudomonadaceae; genus Pseudomonas; species Pseudomonas sp. p106. The sequence goes on along the minus strand of NZ_RHQR01000002.1, from coordinate 300,001 downwards.
GGCTGGCGCTGCCAGAAACCTCGCGAATATCGTTGCATGAAGAAACAGCCGGGGATGAAGTGGGTCGTGGGGCCGCCCGCACCATTTGAGAGGTGGGGCTGCCTTTGCAGCCCTTTCGTAACAAGAGGCGCCTTCAAAGGGCACACCCGCGCTAAGAACGCTGGGGTCTGCGTCCGATAATCGCCCACTTTCCACTATGCGACAGCCAACCCAATTGACGAAACTAACCAGGTGGTACAAACATACGGGCATTCAACAACAACAAAGTGATGCCCGCCATGAAGCCCCTTATCCTCGTGCTCAACGGCCCCAACTTGAACATGCTGGGTACCCGCGAGCCTGCCCAGTACGGCCGTGAAACCCTTGCTGATCTGGCTCAGAGCTGCGCAGACACCGCGCAGGCCCACGGCCTGGAAATCGAATTCCGCCAGACCAATCACGAAGGCGACCTGATCGACTGGATCCACGCTGCCCGTGGTCGCTGCGCCGGTATCGTGATCAACCCCGGTGCCTGGACCCACACCTCGGTGGCCATCCGCGACGCGCTGGTCGCCAGCGAGGTGCCAGTGATCGAAGTGCACCTCTCCAACGTGCACAAGCGCGAGCCGTTCCGCCACCTGTCGTTCGTCTCGTCGATCGCGGTGGGTGTGATCTGCGGCCTGGGCAGCCACGGCTACCGCATGGCTCTGGCGCACTTCGCCGAAATGCTCCAGGAGCAGGCAGCATGACTCAGCCGGCCATCCTTGCCGGCCTGATCGGCCGTGGTATTCAACTGTCGCGCACCCCTGCCCTGCATGAACATGAAGGCGATGCGCAGGACTTGCGCTACCTCTACCGCCTGATAGACGCCGACCAGTTGCAACTGGAAGACAGCGCCTTGGCGCAATTGCTCGAAGCGGCCCAGCACACAGGCTTCACCGGGCTCAATATCACCTACCCGTTCAAGCAGGCGATCCTGCCGCTGCTCGACGAGCTGTCCGATGAGGCCAGGGGTATCGGTGCGGTCAACACCGTGGTCCTCAAGGACGGCAAGCGTGTAGGCCATAACACCGACTGCCTGGGCTTCGCCGAGGGCTTGCGCCGCGGCCTGCCCGACGTCGCGCGCCGGCAGGTGGTGCAGATGGGTGCCGGCGGTGCTGGCTCGGCAGTGGCCCATGCATTACTGGGCGAAGGGGTCGAGCGGCTGGTGCTGTTCGAAGTCGATGCAGCGCGTGCCCAGGCGCTGGTCGACAACCTCAACGGCCATTTCGGCGCAGGCAGAGCCATTGTGGGCACGGACCTCGCGGCTGAGATTGCCGAAGCGGACGGGCTGGTCAACACCACGCCGGTCGGCATGGCCAAACTGCCGGGCACACCGCTGCCGGTCGAGCTGCTGCATGCCCGGCTGTGGGTGGCGGAGATCATCTATTTCCCGCTGGAAACCGAGCTGCTGCGCGCCGCACGGGCACTGGGCTGCCGGACCCTGGATGGCAGCAACATGGCTGTGTTCCAGGCGGTGAAAGCGTTCGAACTGTTCAGTGGCCGCCAGGCCAATGCCGAGCGCATGCAGGCACATTTCGCCAGCTTCGGTTGAGCCCGTGCCGTTCCTTTCGCGGGTTTACTCGCGAAAGGAACGGTAAACACCTCAGCCTTTTTCATCCAGCAACGCCTTTATCACCTTCTCCTGCCCGTCGTAGTCACCTTCACCAAAGTGCACATGCCGCACTTGGCCCTGGCGATCGACAAAGTAATGCGCAGGCCAGAACTGATTACCCCAGGCATTCCACACCCGATAATCGTTGTCCGCCGCCACCGGGTAAGCGATCCCCAGGCTGGCCACCTTGCGTTTCAACTGGCTGACATCATGCTCGTAGTCGTACTCCGGCGTGTGCACGCCCACCACCACCAGCCCCTGATCGGCGTACCGCCGGGCCCAGTCGTTGACGTGCGGCAGGCTGCGCCGGCAGTTGATGCAGTCCCACGTCCAGAAGTCCACCAGCACTACCTTGCCCTTTAGCCCCTTGGTATCCAGCGCTGGCGAGTTGATCCACTCACTGGCCCCGGACAGCGATGGCATCGCGCCGTAACTGTCGCGGGCTGCCAGGTGGCCGGCAAGGCCCAGGCCCAAGAGCGCCAAGGCGACGCCGCCCACTTTCAACAACGAGCGGCGCTCAGTTGTCATGGCAACCGCTCGTGGCATAGGTGCGGTACTGCACACTCTGGCGCTGGCCTTGGGAGTTGATGTAATCCATACGGGTGTTGACCAGGCCACAGGCATCGCTTTGATCATCCTTCACCGACAGCACTTTCTGTATATCCAGCCGGTCGCCGTAGCGGTATTGCATGACGCTGGCATCCTCCATCGGCTGCGCGGATGCCTGGGCAGCCAGGGTGCCGAGGCTGAGCACGGCGAACAGGCTGGCGCTGGCGAGGGTTTTCATGTTCATGGCATCTCTCCTGTGGATCTTCTGAGGGTGGGGAGTTGTGTTCCCCGGTGAGAGCCATTTCACGCTCGCCAGGTATCGGGCATGTGTCGCCTGACCCTGCGCCCTGCCTCCTGCTGTATCTGATGCGCCACCAGATACACTGCAATACAAACCTCTGCAGGCAAGCTCATACCTGCTCGGTACACTGCGCCCATTCCCCTTGCACAGGACCCCACCGATGGAACATGTCGATCACATCCTGATCGTCGACGACGACCGCGAAATCCGCGAACTGGTCGGCAATTACCTGAAGAAGAACGGCCTGCGCACCAGCATCGTCGCCGACGGCCGGCAGATGCGCGCCTTCCTCGAAGCCAACAGCGTCGACCTGATCGTCCTCGACATCATGATGCCGGGCGATGACGGCCTGCTGCTGTGCCGCGAACTGCGCGCCGGCAAGCACCGCAATACGCCTGTGCTGATGCTGACCGCGCGCAACGACGAGACCGACCGCATCATCGGCCTGGAGATGGGCGCCGATGACTACCTGACCAAGCCATTCTCAGCCCGTGAACTGCTGGCTCGCATCAATGCCGTGCTGCGCCGCACACGCATGCTGCCGCCCAACCTGACCATCAGCGAAAGCGGCCGCCTGATCCGTTTCGGCCAGTGGCGTCTGGATACCACCGCGCGCCACCTGCTCGACAGCGAAGGCACGCTGGTGGCCCTCAGTGGCGCCGAATACCGCCTGTTGCGCGTGTTCCTCGACCACCCACAACGGGTGCTCAGCCGCGAACAGTTGCTCAACCTGACGCAGGGCCGCGAGGCCGATATCTTCGATCGTTCCATTGACCTGCTGGTCAGCCGCCTGCGCCAGCGCTTGGGCGACGACGCGCGCGAGCCCAGCTGCATCAAGACGGTGCGCAGCGAAGGTTATGTGTTCTCGCTGCCAGTGCAACTGCTCGAGTCGCCATCATGAAGTGGCCGCGCACCCTCGCCTCGCGCCTGGCACTGATCTTCATCACCGGGCTGGTGCTGGCCTACGGGCTGTCGTTCAGCCTGCAGGCCTATGAGCGCTATATCAGCAGCCGCTCGATGATGCTCAGCAATCTGGAACAGGACGTCGCCACTTCGGTGGCCATCCTCGACCGCCTGCCCGCCGCTGAACGCCCGGCCTGGCTGCCCCGCCTGGAGCGGCGCACCTATCGCTATCGGCTGGACGCTGGCGTAACGGGTGCGGCGATGCCCAGCGACGACCCGCCCATGGCCGCCGACTCGATCGTCAAGGCCATCGGTAGCCAGTATCGCCTGACCTTCCAGGAGATACCTGGCCCTAACGCACACTTCCAGGCCCACCTGCGTCTGGCCGACGGCGCCCCGCTGACCATCGATGTCACCCCGGCCCCCGTGCCGATCGCCACTTGGCTGCCGCTGGTGCTGCTCATTCAGCTTGCCGTGCTGCTGTTCTGTACCTGGCTGGCCGTGCGCCTGGCCATCGGCCCGCTGACACGCCTGGTCAAGGCGCTTGACGACCTCGACCCGGACAAGCCCGGCATGTTGCTGGACGAAAGCGGCCCGCGCGAAGTGAAATTCGCCGCTGTCGCCTTCAATGCCTTGCAGGCGCGCATCGCTGCCTACCTCAAGGAGCGCATGCAGTTGCTGGCAGCGATTTCCCATGACCTGCAAACCCCGATCACGCGTATGAAACTCCGGGTCGAGGTAATGGACGAGGGGGTCGAGAAGGACAAGTTGTGGCATGACCTGGATGCCATGGAGCACTTGGTCCGCGAAGGCGTAGCCTATGCCCGCAGCATGGATATCAACACCGAGCCGCCCTGCCGCATCAACCTCGACGCGTTCCTCGACAGCGTGGTGTTCGATTACCAGGACAGCGGCGCGCAGGTCGAGCGCCACGGCAGTACCGGCAGTTTGCTGGAAACGCGCCCGCATGCGCTGCGCAGGGTGTTGGTCAACCTGCTGGACAATGCCCTGAAGTTCGCCGGCAAGGCGCAACTGGAGGTCAGCCGTGAGCAGGGAGGTATCGTGATCCGCGTGCTGGACGAAGGCCCTGGCATCCCCCAGCAAGAGCTCGGCGAAGTGCTCAAACCCTTCTATCGGGTGGAAAGCTCGCGCAACCGCAGTACCGGGGGCACCGGCCTGGGCCTGGCAATCGCCCACCAACTGATGCAGGCCATGGGCGGGCAATTGGTCCTCAGCAATCGCCAGGGCGGAGGCCTGTGCGCACAAATCGAGCTGAAGTGAAACGCTGCCGTCCTTGACGCGGTGCTGAGCGCCGCGCCTGCACGGGTGAAATTGGCCTACACCACCTGTCACTACATTCCGATACACAATACAGCCTGCACCGACACACTGCAGATACGCCGTGCCGCCACACTCCCGGTCACACTTTGACACACCGGGAGCCTCTTCGATGAGAGCCATCGCCCTTCCCTCCGGCTGGAAGCTGTTCACCGTCCTGGCCGGCCTTACTCTGCTCATGACCGCCGTGGTCCTGGCCAGCCACCCGCTCGGTTCCGATGGCCTGCGCAGCGCTATCCGCGCTACCGCACGCAGTTCCTTCGCCCTGTTCCTGATGACGTTCCTGGCCTCGACGCTGGTGGCCTTGCTGCCCGGCCCAAGCAGCCGTCGCGTTTTGCGCGAGCGGCGCTTCCTGGGGCTGGCTTTTGCCTTTTCGCACACCGTGCACGGCCTGCTGATCTACCGCTACGCCCAGCACTTTCCCGAGTTGTTCTGGGCCGGCCGCACCGCTACCTCCAGCCTGCCAGGCAGCATCGGCTACCTGTTCCTGCTGTTGCTGGCCCTTACCTCCTTCAAGCCGAGCATGCGCCTGCTCGGCGGCCGTGCCTGGAAAGCCTTGCACAGCACCGGCATGTGGGTGTTGGCCGGCGTGTTCTGCCTGTCGTTCTACAAACGCATTCCCATGGGTGGCTGGTATCCGCTGGCCTTTGCCCTGATGTTCACCGCCATCGCCCTCAAGCTCACCGCCAAGCTGGCGCTGCACAAGCGTCGTAACGCCACGGCCCTTTCCTGAAGAAGAGAACAGACCATGACCACGCTGACTCGCACCCTGACTCCCCTCGACCGTCTCGCAGATTGGGGCGCTGATTTGCCATTGCGGATGTTTCTGGCCTGGGAGTTCTTCGAATCCGGCCTGGAGAAATTCAACGGCAGCAACTGGTTCGGCGATATACAGGGGAGCTTCCCACTGCCCTTCAGCCTGCTGCCAGCGGAGTTGAACTGGCAACTGTCGATGTGGGCTGAACTGGTCCTGCCGCTGCTACTGCTACTGGGCCTTGGCACACGGCTGGCGGCGGCGGGGCTGGCGGTGGTAACCGTCGTAGCGATCGCAGCGGTGCACTGGCCTGCGCACTGGTCGGACCTGGCAGAATTGGCGAAGGGTTACGCCATCACCGATCTAGGGTTCGGCAACTACAAGCTACCCCTGATCTACCTGGTAGCACTGCTGCCATTGCTGCTCAAAGGTGCCGGGAAGCTAAGCATTGATCACTGGATCAAACGGCACATCACGGCCCAGGCCCGAACAGCATGAAATGCAAAGGGCCCGGAGCGTACAGCCCACGAGCCCTTTGCTGTCCTACCAGGGGTGATACGCGTAGCTGACGTCAGTCTTCCAGTGGCTTGGGCGGCGCTGCCGGCTTGGCCGGTTTGGCGGGCTTGCTGTCCTTGGCCTTGGGCTCTGCTGCCGCAGCGACAGGCTCCGGTGCAGTCACGGCCTTTTCGCTGGCCGGCAGCTCATCGACGGCTTTGATGATGGCCTGCGGGTCGATCTTTTCACCTGTTTCGTCATCCTTGAGCATGTGCCGCTCACCGTCTTTACCCACCAGGATGACCTTGGTGCCCTTGCTGGCGCCGAGCTTGAGCTCACGTATCAGCGCCATGGTGGTCTGCTGCTCGAGGTTCTTGTCCTCCCGCTTGCCCATCATGTTGGCGACGCTGTAGATCACCAGGCCACGCTCCTTGAACGCAGCCTGGGTGGCAGGGTCTTTCAAGGCATCGTTCAACCCCCGCAAGGTCGGGTCGGCGGAACTGGGGGCAATGATCACCAATGGTCGTGCCTTGCCCAGTTCCTTGGCCAGCGGAGCGTCGCTGTCGGCGGCGAACAGAGGGCCAGTGACGGCGAGCAGGGTGGCGAGGGTCAGTGACCGGACGAGCATACGCATCTCCTTATTGTCTCGATAAAACAGTGACTACAGATCACGGAGAAAAATCCGACCCGGAGCCTAAACCACTTCGAACATCAGAGGGCCAGGGAAAAGTAACTGGCAGTTTCCAATGGTGACCGATACCAGGATGGCAGCCTTTTCGGAAACGGCCGATACCCAAACTCAGCATAGCCCAAAGCCACTAACGGCAACCTGCGCTCCCTCCCGCTCGCCTGAAGGGGCGCTTGAGCCGGCACTCAGAACAGCAACAGCTGACGGTCGGTCAACGCCGCAAAGTCATCACCGACAAAGGGCAGGATGGCATCGGCCACAGGCTGTAACTGGCGGCTGAGGTAGTGGTCGTAGTCGATCGGCGACTGCAGGTTTTCCATGGGTTCAGGGCCGGCTGTGGTGATCACGTAACTGATCCAGCCGCCATTCTGATATTGCCGGGCACGCCCCAGGCGGCTGTTGTACTCATCGGCCAGGCGTGCTGCGCGTACATGTGGCGGGACATTGCGCAGGTAGTCGGCCAACGGGCGGCGCAGGCGTTTGCGGTAGATCAGCAGCTCATCCAGCTCACCGGCCAGGGTCTGTTGGACGAACCCGCGTACATAGTCACGGTACGGCTCGCCCCGGAAGATTCGCCCATATAACGCCTGCTGGAACTGCCTGGCCAAGGGCGACCAATCGGTGCGCACCGACTCCAGGCCTTTGTACACCATGTCCTCGCTGCCGTCGGCGCGCTGAACCAGGCCGGCGTACCGCTTCTTGCTGCCCTCGTCGGCGCCGCGGATGGTCGGCATCAGAAACCGCCGATAATGGGTCTCGAACTGCAACTCCAGCGCGCTTTCCAGGCCCAAGGTTTCACGCAGGTGCTGCTGCCACCACAGGTTGACCTCGGCCACCAGCGCGCGGCCGGTGCGCGCCGCCGCCTCTTCACCCTGTGCACCCTTGAGCCAGACGAAGGTGGAATCGGTGTCGCCGTAGATAACGTCGTAACCTCGTGCCTCGATCAGCGCGCGAGTCTGGCGCATGATCTGGTGCCCGCGCATCGTGATCGAAGACGCCAGGCGCGGGTCGAAGAAGCGGCAACCGCTTGAGCCGAGCACCCCGTAAAACGCATTCATGATGATCTTGAGTGCCTGCGATAGCGGCGCGTTGCCTTCACGCTTGGCCTCCTCCCTGCCCTGCCAGACCCGTTCGACGATCGCGGGCAGGCAATGCCGGCTGCGCGAGAAACGCCCGCCGCGAAAGCCTTCGACGGAGTGCGTGTCATCCGGCTGGCGCAGGCCTTCGACCAGGCCTACCGGGTCGATCAGGAAAGTACGGATGATCGAGGGGTACAGGCTTTTGTAGTCGAGCACCAGCACCGAGTCATAGAGCCCCGGGCGCGAGTCCATGACAAAACCACCCGGGCTGGCTTCATCCGGGCGACTGCCCAGATTGGGCGCGACGAAGCCCAGCCGATGCATCTGCGGGATATACAGGTGACAGAACGCTGCCACCGAGCCACCGCTGCGGTCTACCGCCAGCCCGGTCACCGATGAGCGCTCCAGCAGAAACTCCAGCAGCCGGGTATGCGCAAAAATACGCGTCACCAGCTCGCAGTCCTTGAGGTTGTAACGCGCCAACGACGGCTTGTCCTCGGCGAACATGCGGTTGATCTCGTCCATGCGCTGGTAAGGCGTGTCGATCGCCTTGCCTTCCCCCAGCAAGGTCTGAGCGACGTTTTCCAGGCTGAACGAAGGGAAGCTCCAAGTGGCAGAGCGCAGCGCTTCGATGCCGTCGATCAACAAGCGGCCGGGCGCATCGGCGAACACATGGCTACGGTTGGCGTGGGCGCGCACAGTCATGGGCGCACCGTTACGCCCCAGGTTCAACGGCACCTGAAGCAGCTTGGCGTGCTCATGCAACAGGCGCAGGTCAAATTGCACCAGGTTCCAGCCGATGATCGCATCCGGATCATGCCTGGCCATCCACTGGTTCAAGCAGTCGAGCAGTGCCGCCCGGTCGTTGCAGTAGCGCAGGTCGAAATCCACGGCGTCGGGCTGGCCATTGGCGGGCCCTAGCATGAACACCTGCCGCTGGCCGCAGCCTTCCAGCGCAATGCTGTACAACTCGCCGCGCTCGCTGGTCTCGATGTCCAGCGATACCAGGCGCAGCGGCGGGCGGTAGTGCGCCAAGGGTTTGAGCTGAGCCTCGCAGATGACACCCTGGGCATCAGGCTGGCCGGTAAACTGCACGGCGGCGGTGATGAAGCGCTCCATCAGGTAGCGTTCGGGGGGGCGGATATCAGCTTCGAACACCTCGACGCCGGCACCGCGCAAGCGCTGTTCCAGTTGCATGAGTTGCCGGTGCTGACGGCAATACACGCCCAGCACCGGACGATGTTGGAAATCCTGCAGGCGCAGGGGCCTGATTTCGACACCGGCCTCGCCCGCCAGCAACAGCCGCGCATGCTCGACCTGCGCCTGCAGGATGAACGCCACCGACTCCTGCGGGGCCAGGCGCAACAGCCGCGGCCCCTGGTCGGTGGCCAGCCAGAACTCCACGCAGGTGCCTTGGGGCGTGTCATGCCAATGCCGGGTCAGGACAAAGCCCTGCTGCAACTCCACTGCGTTGTCCTCGGTGCGACGGATAGGTCGGATGCGACGATTCTACCCTTGCGCGGGGGGCCTGTGCGGGCAATCAGCCATACAGGTAGTTGATGTCCTTGTAGGCCAATGGCGGCACCTGCCCCAGCAGAAAATCGCGCAGCTTGTGCATCTGCCGCGCCTTGGGGCTGGACTTGAGCCAGGTCATGTAATACCCGTCTCCGGTCGCCACTGCATGCTTGAACGGGGTGACCAGGCGCCCTGCGGTCAGGTCGGCACTGGCCAGCACCAGGTCGACCACGGAAATCCCCAAGCCCTGCTGGGCCGCAGAAATGCCCTGATCGAGAGTGTCGAACACCTGGCCCTGATCGATGCTGATGTCCAGGGCATCCATGCGCGCCAGCCAACGCCGCCAGTCGCGCCGATCCGACGAAGGATGCAGCAGTTCACACTGGCGCAGGTCACCCAGTGCCGGCTGCTCATGCGCCATGTAGTCCGGGTGGCACACCGGAATCAGCCATTCGTCGAACAGCTTGAAACTCTCGATGTCGGCGGCAAACCGGCCGTTGGACAAGAGGAAGGCGCAATCGTAGGGCTCGGAGTAAAAGTCCACCGTGTCGATGTCCATCCAGACGCTCGACAATTGCACGCTGCAGCTGTCATCGACTTTCTTGAAGGCATCCAGCGCCCGCAACAACCAGCGAACTGTCAGCGTCGAGGGCGCCTTCAAGCGCAGGCCGTAGCGGTCCTGACGCAGCAGTGCACAGGCGTTTTCGATGATCTTGAAGCCGACCTTGAGCTCCTGGGCCAGCAGGCGCCCATGTTCGGTGAGGCTCAACTTGGGCCCACGTCGCTCGAACAGGTCGCAGCCGAACAGGCCCTCGAGGGTCTTGATGTGGTGGCTGACGGCGCCTTGGGTCAGTGCCAGCTCTTCGGCCGCGCGGGTGAACGACCCGTAACGTGAGGCGACCTCGAAGGCACGCAGAGCGTGCAACGCCTGGATCCGTTCCGACATGATTCCCCCGAAGCATGAGTGAGACTAATAGTAGGTCATAGTACCACGCGTTTTACAACGTAAGGTACGCCTCAGAAAATGCAGGTAAACAACCAAGATAAGCCAATAACCTGCCTGCATGTGTCTTGAACTTTCTGCTAATTCACGCCTGGGGAAATCATGTTTACGGGTTATGGAAACTGCTATCGCCTGGATGCGCTAGAGCTGGCCGCTGAACATGTCCGGAACACGCATCACTGGACGCACAAAACCATACAGCACTTTCGCAACATCCTCGCAAACCCTGACTTTCCGTGCCTGTTCGGGCGCAAGGCGGTGGCCGGTGAATCCTGCCACATCCTTTTCGCCCGCGCCGAACAGCTCGCCGATGACATCGCACAAGGCTTGGCCGAATACGTGCGCACCATAGCACCGGTGCCGGTCAAGCAACGCATTGGCAGCCCACTGGTGGTGTTCCTCGAAACGGCCGCCGACAGCAGCCTGGCCGAACAGCAGGCGCTGGCCTGGAAGGTGCTGCGCGGCGTCCATGCCCGTGACCCGCACCCGTGGCCGCAAGCGATCCCGGCCGACCCACACGACAGTGGCTGGTCGTTCTGCTACGCCGGCATGGCGCTGTTCATCAACATGAACTTTCCCGGCCACCATCAAATGAAAAGTCGCAACCTGGGCAATCACATCACCTTCGTCATCAACCCGCGGGAAAACTTCGACGAAGTGGCCAATGCCGGCACCGAGAGCGGCAAGCGCATCCGTGCACGCATCCGCGAACGCGTGCAGCACTACAACGACGGCGTGATGCCCGACAGCCTGGGCTTCTTCGGCCAGGCCGACAACTTCGAATGGAAGCAATACCAACTGCAGGAAGCAGGCTCGCTCAACCCGTCGCGCTGCCCCTTTCATGCCCACGTCCACGCAACAACCGACACCCAGATCGAGAACTGACCGTGAATACCGCACTGACCGCTACCTACGCCCTGACCGTACTGCTGCTGATCGCCACACCAGGCCCGGTGGTGGCATTGATCGTCAACACCGCCGCAGCCTCTGGCTCGCGCAAGGCCATGTTCACCGCCGTGGGCACCAACTGGGCTTCCCTGGTGCTGATCGGCGCCGCGGCCTGGGTCATCCTCACCAGTGCAGCCATCGACAAGGCCTGGCTCAGCGGCATGAGCCTGCTCGGCTGCCTGTTCATCGGCTACATCGCCGTAGGCACCTTGCGCGAATGCCTGCAAGCGCCTGCCTGCGAGACGCTGGCGCAAACGCTCAAAGCCGGGCGTGGCGGATTGTGGCAAGGCTTCATGGTCGGTATTTCCAACCCCAAGGACATCATCTTCTTCATCGCCTTCTTCCCACAGTTCATCCAGATCACCGAATCATTCGGCAAAAGCATGATGGTGCTGTCCCTGTTGTGGGTAGCCATCGACTTCGCCGTGCTCAGCCTTTACATCTTTGCCATCGGCAAGATCGCCTCGCAGCGTAGCAATCGGATGATTTCGCTGGCCTCGGGGGTTGCCCTGTTGCTGATCGCCGTCGGCGGCCTGGCCTACAACATCAAAGAGCTGGCGGGGTGACGCCTCGGTGCGAGACGCCACGCCGGACAACAAGGAGCGCCCATGAGCCCGTCCAATACCGCAACATTCGGCCCGGGCCTCCCTGCGCCACTGTCGCTCGACTACCAGCGCTTCCTGCAACTGGGCAGCCGCCGTGCCCCGCACACCCTGCATGTGCACGAAAGCGGCTACCGTTCCGGCACCATCAACACCGATGCGCTCGGTTTGCGCTACAGCCATTGCGCCGGCAAGCGATTCTCGGCCGCCGAGTATGGCAGCACCGGCCGTGTCAACTTGCTCGTCGGCGGTTCGACCGCATTGGGCATCGGTGCCAGTTCCGATGAGAATACGGTGGCATCACAGCTGTCGATGCTCACCGGGGAAGTGTGGTTGAGCCTGGCTGGCTGTGGGCTCAATGCCAGCCAGGAACTGCTGCTGTTTCTCACCCATCAGCACCGTTTTGGCGAAGTCGGCCACGTGGTGGTGCTCAGCGGGATCAATACCTTGGCCCACGAGGGCCTGGGTGAGGTGCTGGGCGGCCCACACGCTGCACTGCACGCCAAGGCCTATCAGCAATACCTCAACAGTTTCAACGAAGGCATGCTGCCTACCGGCCCGGCACGCCGGGACTCGCTGTGGCAACGCCTCGGCCAGGCACTTGCCCCGCGCCGGCCCACGCCGGTGCCCGCCTGGCCCTTGTCCGCCCCGCAGAAGCGCCTGGCGCATGCTGCCGACAGCATTGGCCGCACCTTGCGCCAGTGGGAACGCATGCTTGCCGACAGCCACGCCACCCTTACCTTCATCCTTCAACCGCTGCTGCCATGGTGCCGTGAAACGCTGCCTGCCGGAGAGCGAGCCATGCTGTCGGCATTGGAACAGCAACCGACCAACTTCGACCGACTGCTTGAAGGCGCCTTCGACAGTCAACTGCACATGGCCTTCTTCAGGCGCATCAAGAGCCAGGCAGATCCGGTGCCGTGTTACGACATGAACAGCATGCTGAGCAGCTCCCCTGTATTCGGGGCCGAGCTGTTCATTGATCGCTTGCACCTGAACGATTTGGGCAACAATGCGCTGGCCAAGGTGATCACCGCCAAACTGGGCCTGGCCCAGGAAAAACATGCTCAACGCAAGGTCACACCGATCAAGCTCGTCTGACAAATGTGCGTTGCCCTTTCGGTCGGGGCTTCCGGTTGGCTAGAATAGGCCGTCGTTCCGATACGCCAGAGGCGAACGTGTACTTGTCATGAACACCCGAGCCGTCTACCAGTACCTTTCCACTTATCCGGGCTGTGGTGCCAGTGAGGCCTGCCTGTGAGTGGTTTCGCCCGCGTGCCCGCACTACTCATCTCGCTGATGCCGCTTGCCGCACAAGCGCTCGACGTGCGTATCGACCCGCATGCCGACCTGCTTTATCGCCAAGCCCTGCCATTGCTGGAGCAGGCCGATAACCAGGACGATAACGCCAACACGCTGCGCACTGCCATTGGCGGCGATCCGGAACTCAAACGCCAGGGCCAGGCCATGGCCCGTACGCTTCCAACTGCGGTAGCCCTGCTTGAAAAGTCAGTGGAACTCGGCCATCCCGTGGCCCAATACCGCCTGGCGCTGTACTACACGACCTACCTGCCAGCGGCGCAAATCCCTGATGCTGCATGCCCCTTGCTCGAGGCCAGCCTACAACAGGGCTTTGCCCCACCCGCGACGGCGATCGCCACCTGGTGCCCACCGTATAACGCCAGCCCCCGTTACCGCCAAGCGCTCGAAGCGATCCCGGGCATGGCCACGCTGTATGCGCCCTACTACCCGCAACCGGCCACTCGGCTGGCTTGCAGCCGCAGCCAGCCACAAGGGCTGGAAATGCAGTGGGGGCGTCAACGCGACTATCAGGCCGAGGTGTATCGGTTGCTGGGCGACCTCGATCCGCAGCACCGCCGGGACTTGCTGCAAAAGGCGGTGGAAATCAATGGTTGCGCAGCAGCACAACGGCGGTTGACCAGCCAGCGTTGAACGTTGTTCTGGCAGTGGCAAACCAGCAAGATCGTTCAAGCCACCTGCCCCGCCCTCTGGCATGCTGCGCTGCCGAACAACAGTGTTGCAGCCATCATGCAAAGCAGTCCGCCTATTGCCCGCCAAGCTTTTCTGCACGGCGCCATCGCCATTGTTCCGTTATCGCTGGCCGTTGCCCCTTGGGGCCTGCTTGCGGGCTCGATGGCCATCGAGGCCAACCTCAGTGCCTGGGAGGGTCAGGGCTTGTCGGCGATCGTGTTCGCTGGCGCCGCGCAACTGGTAGCCATCGGCATGCTCAAGGGCGGCGCCAACCTGCTGTCGATTTTGCTGACCACACTGCTGCTCACCTCGCAGCATCTGCTTTACGGCTTGTCGATGCGCCCGGTGCTGTCGAACCAGCCGCTGCGCTGGCGCCTGGGCCTGGGTTTCCTGTTGACCGATGAGTTCTTCGCGTTGACCAGCCACTATGACCAACAGCAATTCAACCGCTGGTACGCGCTAGGTGTCGGCCTGACCTTCTACGTGGCCTGGAACCTGTTCACCCTGGCCGGGATCGTGCTGGGCCAGAACATCCCGCATCTGGACCAGCTGGGTCTGGATTTTTCCATTGTCGCCACCTTTGTCGCCCTGATCGCCCCACTGGTGCGCAACCTCGCCACGGTAGTGTGCGTGGCGGTGTCGCTGTTCTGTTCAGTGCTTTTCAGCTACTGGCACTGGGAAACCGCGTTGGTAGCCGCTGGCCTGCTGGGCATGGCTGCCGGATTTGTCTGCCAGAAATTTTCCGGAGGCCGCGCATGACCTGGCTACTGATCTTTGCCATGGGCGCCGTAGTGTTCCTCAATCGCTACGCTTTCCTGGAACCGCGCCTACCGCTGCGCCTGAGCTCCAATGCCCGGCAGTTTCTGGGTTTTGCCGTGCCGGGCATGCTCACCGCCATTTGCGGGCCTATCGTCTTCCTGCCCGGCCACCAGTTGGACCTGAGCCCGCTCAACCCCTACCTGCTGGGGGCTGTAGTGGCCATCGTTCTGGTGTTGTTGACCCGCAGTGTATTGCTGAGCATGCTGGTGAGCATGTTGATCTTCTTCCTGCTGCGCAGCTGGCTGACATGAGCACGCCCCTGCGCGAACAGACCCATCTATGGCAGGCGCCCGCGCTGGGCGATGTCGAGATGCTGCATGCGCGCTACATTCAGCAACGCTTCGCCCCACATGTTCACGAAGGTTACGTGTTCACCGTGATCGAGTCGGGTGCCCAGCGCTTCTGGCACCGCGGCAGCGAGCACCTGGCGCCCGTGGGCAGCATGGTGCTGATCAACCCTGACGAACTGCATACCGGCGCCACAGCCCATGAGGCTGGCTGGCGCTACCGCGGGTTTTATCCGGAGCATGAACGGGTGACCGGCGTGCTCGACGAGCTGGAACTGGGCCGCCACGGCATGCCCTGCTTCAAGGACAGCGTGATCCAGGACCCGGCCCTGGCCATCGCCTTCAGCAAGCTGCATCAGCTGTCCGAAGCCAGCGCCAGTGCCCTGCAGCAACAGACCGCCTGGCGCCAGGCGGTTCTGGCCCTGGTACAACGACACGGGCAATGCGCTGAACCCGCTCCCCCTGGCCACGAACCACTGGCCGTAGCCCGCGCCCGCGAGCTGCTGGAGAGCCAACTGGCAGAACCGCCATCGCTCGAAGCACTGGCGGGCGCGGTTAATCTATCGCCGTTCCATTTCGCCCGGGTGTTCCGCCAGGCCACCGGCCTGCCGCCGCATGCCTGGCTGAAGCAACGGCGCCTGGCCCGTGCCCGGGAAATGCTCAAGAGCGGCGTGGCTGCGACCCACGTGGCTTTCAACCTGGGCTTCGCTGACCAGAGCCACTTAAGCCGGCAATTCAAACAGGCCTATGGCGTGACGCCAGGGGCCTATCGACAAGCATGCGTTCACGCGGTCGTGCCTTCCCACCGGCTCACAACGCCAGCTCCAGTTGCAAAGGATCCGGATCTTTTCGTCGAATCCTGACGGCAATACCGACCAAACGCACTGGCAGTCCTTGCCGCTGGCCTAACCGCCCTTCATCAGTTGTTCCTGCCGGGTGCCCCACAGGATCCAAGCGTTATGCGCCAACGCCCCACGCACACTGGCTTGCATTGCATCATCGATTGTCGCTGTCATGCGCACTTTCTTTCAGGTTCCAGCGTACTGGCGCGATACACAGCATGAGCGTCATCCATATGAAGGTCGCTGGCCCCGCAAGCACGAAGACCAGGCTGGCAATCAGCCCCGATACGGCATCACCAATGACGGCAGTGAAGTAATAGAGGGAAAAATTCCTGCCAACTTCATGCTCACTCGACAAGCACTGGATGTTGGTGACGATCGCGATATCGACAAATGCACCAATGAAACCGACCAGGAACAAAATCAGGAGGAACAGCCACTTGTTGAAGTGCAATGCCACTGCCGCAGCAAAAAACAGTGCCCCATACAGCGCCCAGTAACGCAGTACCAAGCGTGCAGTTGTCCATGGGTTGAAGCGTGTGTAGAGCACGCCACCCAATACGGTGCCTGCCGCAAGCAGTGAGAAAACATAGCCAACCGCTGCCTCTGAGGCAAAGTGCTCCAGCACCGAAGCCGGAAGGATGAAGCGAATCACCGACGTGGCAAACATCGCACAGAGGGTGGTACAGCCAATAACAGCAAACAAAGGCGCATTGCTGACCCTGAGCTGACTTACACTGCGCGCCGTATCCCGCACTATGGCGCGCCCATCGAATGCCTGCCGGACGCCCTGCCTGGCAGGCCCCAGGGTAGCGATGGAAATGACCGACAACACCAGGCACGCCGCAAAGAACAAGAAGGTTGCTTCGCGAGACAGCAGTAACACACATGCCGAGAAAACCAGCGGCCCGATAATCGAGGCTGCATCCTCGATCACCTGAATACCGCTGTTCACCGAGGCGAGTTGGTCCTTTCCGACAAGGTCTGGAAAATACGCTCGAAACGTAGGTACATACAGACATTCGAATGCCGTCATGACCATCGCAAGGCCGACCAAGACGGACAATACCGGTGTGAAAAAGCTGAATAAGGTAAAGAAGGCAAGTGCTAGGAGGCCTTTAGTCGCCTCGACAGCAAACAACGTTCGTTTCCTGTTGACATTGTCCGCCAGCCAGCCACCTAAAGGTGAAAACAGCATGCTGGGCAAGTAGCGAAAGAAATAAGCGATGCCAATCAAAAGCAGATCCGCCTCGGTCATTGATACGATGGCCACGGCAAATGCAGCTTCGAAGGCAAATTCACCACACTTGGAAAAACAATAACCGAACGCTAGAGAACGCGTCCCGCGATCAACACTCAGCGCCCGCATATTTCGTGATTCCCTCAGCCAGCAGCATAGGTCAATTCCTACTTGGTAATATTACGCCTAGGCACTTCAGATTATTGAAATTACCCTGCGCAATTTGGGCAAAACCAATCTAAAACTCGTCCAGCATCACGCTCAACCCGAAAGTTGTAACAACACCCCTCCTCCGCGCACACACAACTCAGCACATAGGACCATTCCTACTAGTGGCCATTTTTAACTTCGGCATTCCCACAACTGGCAGACTCCCCCAGCAGAACGCTTCAGCAGATTAATTTCAGATGCCGCACCTTGAATTTTAGGCAGACAAAGGCATCGACTTTAAACATTCTGTTTATAAGTAACGAGTTGTTACTACGCCTTGGGAGCAGCGTCTGCTGCGCCTTGAAAAGTCAGTAAGTGCCTGGCCAGCCCTCTGCTACACTGACATGGCTGAATTGGAGGATCCTGCCATGTCCGAAAGAGAGCTCACCACCCTCATATCGTTGATGAACCAGCGCCAGGCCTGCCTGAGCAGTGCCTGCAAAGAGATCGCCGACTGGATCGACCGGCAGGGTGACGTGCCCGCCGCTGGCAAGATCCGCGCAAGCCTCAAGGCCCTGGAGGCCGACGAAGCCCAGGTCCGCAAGACCTTGACCTCGCTGACCTTGGAAAGGCCGCTGCCGCGTTTTCGCAGCTGAATGAAGTGGGGCCGCTTAGCGGCCCCGGATCAATCAGTGCTTCATGTGCATGTGGTCGTGCCCACCGCCCATCTCGGCGTTGAGCGCCCGTACCTCTGCCTGCACTTCCAAGGTTTCCTTGCCACCCTTGGCATCTTCCACGGTCAGGGTCAGCGGGACTTTGTCACCCTCCTTCACCTGCTGGGTCAAGCCCATCAACATCACGTGATAGCCATTGGGGTCCAGGCTTACCGGCTTGCCGGCTGGCAGCTGCACGGCCTCGACCTGTTTCATGCCCATCACATCACCGTTCATGGTCATCTCATGCACTTGCACAGTCTTGGCCACAGGCGATGCTACCCCTATCAGCTTGCTGTCGCTGCTGGCAGTCAGGGTCATGAACGCACCGGTGGACTGCTGGTGCGGTACGCTGGCACGTACCCAGGCATCGCTGACAGTGGTCTGGGCCAAAGCCGGCAGCGCCAGGCCCAGCAGGGCAATAGCGGCCAGGCCGCGCTTGAACGGGTGCAGTGAAACAGCCATTAGCAGATCTCCATCAGGGTGACCAGGTCTTCGGCGCATTCCTTGGCGTTCAGGGAATGGCCCAGGCTCAGGCGCAGGGTGCCACGCGTGTCGTAGACGTAGCTGGTGGACGAATGTGAGATGGTGTAGGTATCACCGGCCGGGACCTTCTCGTAGAACACCTTGAACTCCTTGGCCACCTCGGCGATTTCCTCCGGGGTGCCAGTCAGGGCCATGAACGAGGGGTCGAAGGCCTTGACGTAGGCGTCGAGCACTTCGGGGGTGTCGCGCTCAGGGTCCAGGGTGATGAACACCACCTGGAACAGATCGCGGTCGCGGCCCCGGAGCTGCTTGCGGATTTGCGCCGCTCGCGCCAACGTGGTCGGGCAGACTGCCGGGCACTGGGTGAACCCGAAGAAGATCATCGGCATGCTGCCGTAGAAGCTCGACAGGGTGACGTCGTTGCCCTTGGTATCCTTGAGACGGAACTTGCGCCCCAGGATTTCGTTGCTCATGTTCTTGCCGTACTTGAACTCGAGCCCTCGGGCCGGGTTGCAGCCTGCCAGCAGGCCGAGCCCGAGAACGCCCATCCCGGCGACGACTGCGCGCCGGGTCAACAGATCATTCATGGAACCATCCTTTAAAGGGAAGGTGCCGACCCTCGGGACGGGCCGGCCGAAAAACCGGGGCATTCTGGCATGACGCCCCAAGCGCTTCTACCCGACCAAGGCGGTGATGGCTTGCAGCCCTTTAAACACGGGCTGCGGCCTGTTGTCGCAGGGGTTGAATCCGTAACAGTTTGTTGCTAAGAGCTGGTGGCCAGCCGTTCGCCAAACTACCGATCAGTAGTACGCGTTTTCTTTCTGGGTGTGGTCAGTCACATCCCGCACGCCCTTGAGCTCCGGAATACGTTCGAGCAGGGTCCGCTCGATGCCGTCCTTCAGGGTTACGTCGGCCTGACCGCAGCCTTGGCAACCACCACCGAACTGCAACACGGCAATGCCGTCGTCGACCACATCCACCAGGCTGACCTGGCCACCGTGGCTGGCCAGACCCGGGTTGATCTCGGTCTGCAGGTAGTAGTTGATACGCTCGTTGATCGGGCTGTCTTCGTTGACCATCGGTACTTTGGCGTTCGGCGCCTTGATGGTCAGCTGGCCGCCCATGCGGTCGGTGGCGTAGTCGACCAGCGCGTCTTCCAGAAACGGCACGCTGACGGCATCTAGGTAGGCAGTGAAGCTCTTCAGACCCACGGCGGTGTCGTCAGGCTTTTCTTCGCCCGGCTTGCAGTAGGCAATGCAGGTTTCGGCGTACTGGGTGCCCGGCTGGGTGATGAAAACGCGGATGCCGATGCCAGGCGTGTTCTGCTTGGAAAGCAGATCGGCCAGGTAATCATGGGCGGCGTCGGTAATGGTTATAGCGCTCATGGAAGTTCCTCACAGACTTGCGGCCAAGTGTACGCCAAGCTGGCCTTCGAACAAAGTCCTAGCATTTGACTCGGGAAAGAGCAAACGCCGGCGTTTGCTCCCGCGGTGCCGCCAGCCACGCCTGCATCCGCTGGTACAGGCCCCGTTCCAGCCACTGGTAACTGAACCACGACATTAGTCCAATGGACGGCACGCACAGCGCAAAGACCAGGTAGGGGTTCAAGTGCAGGCGCTGGCTGGCGAACCAGCCCGCGTACAGCACCAGTACGTGGATCAGGTACACCGAGTACGAGCAGTCCCCCAATGCCTTGAGCAGCCGGTTGCCCTGAAAGTACGGCTCAAGCGCTACAAATGCCAGCACTATCAGTGCACCGGGAAGGCCCCAATGCAAGAGCCGTTGGGACGCGTCCAGGTGGTAGATCGCGTAGCCCGCCACGCCCAGCACCGCCAGCGGCAACCACAACCCCTCGCGCACCAGGCCGCGGCGGTACAGCACACCGATGCCGATACCGAGCAGAAACTCGTAGATGATGCCGTTGTTGTAGAAGCGGCTGAGCACGCCAAGGCGGCCCAGCACTTCGCTGACCAGTAGCAGTGCAGCGGTCACCAGCAGCAACTGATGGCGCTGCCGGACAAGGAATGCCAGGCCAAACAAAAGGTAGAAGAACATCTCGAAGTTCAGCGTCCAGCCAACGTTCAAGGTCGGGTACAGGCCGTAGCCACCTGGGTTCTCTGCCGGAATGAACAGCATCGACAGCAACAGGTGATGCCAGGTGAATGCCTGGTGTGGCATCCATTGGCTGAAGGCCAGCAGCAGTAGCGCCATCAACAGGGTGTAGAACCAGTAGGCAGGGACGATTCGCAACGCGCGGTTGAGCAGGAACCGACGCGGCTCAACGGGCTTGTCTCGGGTCGAAAGGTAGATTACCAGCCCGCTGATGACGAAGAAGATGTCGACGCCCACCGCGCCGCGGTCAGTGAGCAGTTGGCCGATGGGGCCAGTGGCATGGAAGTCGAAAAAGATCTGCATGAAATGGTGGCAGACCACCACCCAGGCGGCGAACGCCCGCAGTGCCTGAAGCGAATACAGCATGGATCACCCTGCGATTGCCTTGGTGCATTGAGGCCACAGTGGGGCTGCCTGGCAGCCCCGGACCACCCAACCTTTCCGACCGCAGGTGTGCCGGAAAGGTCAGCTCAACCGATCAGAGGTTCTCGTAGCGGTTCATGTCCAGCACCCCGGCCTCCAACGGCTGGGTTTCCTTGATATAGGTGCTCAGGTCGTGGAAGTAACGCCAGAACTGCGGGTGGCTGCGGCGCACGCCCCAACGCATGACGATGCGCTCGAACTTGGCAGCATCGTCGCGCGCGTATTCCATGTCTTCGACGAACTCAGGCACATCCGCCGCCGGGATGTTGAAGATGAAATTCGGGTAACTGCTGAGCACCCCGGGGTACAAGGTCAGGGTATCGAGCCCCGGCTGGTAGCGCGCGGCCTCGCCCAGCAGGAACGCGACATTGCTGTGCGCACGGTTGCGCAGCAGGCTGTAGACCTGACGCTGGCCGCCTTGCCCTTCGATGCGCAGCAAGGTGGCTTCAGGCAACTGGTTGATCACCTTAAGGCCTGCGGCCGGGCGTGATACGAGACGGCTGAGCGACTGCTCGACGTTACGGAATTCTTCATTCATCTGCGGCCGCGAGCAGTAAGCACCCTGGCAGCGGTTGATCGGATCGGGCGCGGCGTTCAGGCTGCCGGTGCGCTGCAGCAGCTTGAGGCCGAAGTCGCGCTTGGGGTCGCGTGGGTCGAGCCTGATGCCGCTCGGCGTGTCAGTGTCGATGTCTTCATAGTCGAGCCACATCTTCACTTTGCCGCTGTTCTGGTACCAGTCGCTGAGAATTGCACCACGCTGGTCCGCTGGCATCAGGCGCAGGAAGTTGACCTCGGCACCATTGCGGATCAGGTCGAAGTACAGCCGCGTCTGCAACTGGTGCGAGACATTGCCGAATACATCGAAGTTGACCGCCAGCTGGTAATAGGTGCGTTCGAATAGCGGGTAGTCGAACAGCCACACCGTCAGCGGCACATCGCCGACCAGGCCCTTGGTCACCGAAGCGCTGTCGAAGTGGCGGAAGATGCTGAGCAGCGCATTGTCGTTGCCGGCCCACAGGGTCGACCAGCCCGGCGCCGGCATTTCGGCGTAGGCCTCGCGACGCAGTTTTTCATACTCGTTGCGCTTGTCACGGTAGGCATGCCAGAGGTTGAGCACACTGCCCACGTCATCGATCTGGCCCGGCATGGCGAGCAACGGTGTGGCCTGGCCACGGTACGCCGCATCGGTGACGTAGCGGTCGTGCGCCGGTTCCTGGAACAGCGCCCAGAAGTTATCGCGGATCACATCGGTAGCGATCTGCCCACGGCACACTGGGCCACGGATGAAGGTGCGGACGAAGTACTCGGCGTTGTCCAGCATGAACTGGTAGCGCGCCACCGCCGGGATCGCCTCGAAGGTCTCGAACGGGTTGGCCCGGTGGCGCGGCCCATAGCCCGGCAGCGCGCTGGCGTGCCAGTCACCGGCATAGAACAGCTGCTTCACGCGCTTGAGCTTTTGCGGCCCCATCGGGTAGGTGATGTGGGTTTTATGGACGATCACACCCTGCACCGGAATCAACCGGTAATAAAAGTCGGTACCCGGCGGGTCGTTGGGGCGGCGCGTGGCAATCAGGTCGACCGGCTGGCCGCTGGGCGTGCGCGAACGCACCCACTGGAAGAAGTGGCCCTGCTCGCCGCCGACGAAATGGATGTGCGCCAGAAACAGGTGCTCGTACAGCCAGCGCCCGACCAAGGCCTCGGTAGAGCCCGGTCGATTGAGCAGTTCTTCCCAGTCGGTAATCTGTTTGGCCTCGGCCGCGCTGGGTTGAATGGGCTCATACTCGACCGGCGCACCTGCAGCCAGCCAACCCTGCAGGGTCTGGTATTCCTTATCGGTCAGGCCAGTGACCGCCAGCGGCATACCCTCTTTGGGGTGGGCGCCGGCATAGGCATCGAACTCATGGGGCAACGGGCACATGTTGTTGCGCGCAAGCCCCAGGACGATATCGTCGGGCAGCTTGGCGTTGGGGGTAAGCGGCGCCTTGTGCCCCAGCTCCAGCATGCGTGCCATCAATGCGGCCTGGCTGCCCTGGCCGTCTAGCACGGAATAGAAGCCCTTCTTGCGCCACTGCTCTTCGCTGTGCGCATCGTAGAACAGCCGTGTGGTCGGGACTGCCTTGCTCCTTTCACCTTGGTACACCGGCACCTTGGTTGCACCACGCACTGCGCCTTCGGGGCTCTCCAGCTTCAGCTGGCAGGCGGCGTCGTTACAGGCATGGCAGGCCACGCACTTCTCGGTGAAAATCGGTTGAATGTCCCGGGTGTAGGAAATTACCGCGCTCGATATGGGGGCTTGTGCGAGCGCGACGCTGCTGAGCAGCAGCGCGAAAGCGCCGACAAGAAAACGATGCACCATGTGCCGAAAGTCCTGGGTTCTAGAAAAGCCATCACGTTTGCCTGGTCGACCATGGGTGCTTCACGGCGCAACATGAACGAAATTCATGCGAATGGCCAATGCGCCTAAAAACCGCGCAGCTTTGTTATGATTCCGCACCTTCTGATATTCGCCCGACCAGGTAGTTCCTATGTCCGACCGCAGCGCTCGTCTCCAAGCACTCCAGCACGCACTCAATGAGCGCATTCTGATCCTCGACGGCGGCATGGGTACTATGATCCAGAGTTACCGCCTCGAGGAACACGACTATCGTGGCACGCGCTTCGCCGATTGGCCAAGCGATGTAAAAGGTAACAACGACCTGCTGCTGCTCAGCCGCCCCGATGTCATCGCTGCCATCGAGAAGGCGTACCTGGACGCCGGCGCCGATATTCTCGAAACCAACACCTTCAACGCCACACAGATTTCCCAGGCCGACTACGGCATGGAGTCGCTGGTCTACGAGCTGAACGTCCAGGGCGCGCGCATCGCCCGCCAGGTGGCGGACGCCAAGACCCTGGAGACGCCGGACAAGCCACGCTTCGTTGCCGGCGTGCTCGGCCCGACCAGCCGCACCTGCTCGATTTCCCCGGACGTCAACGACCCCGGCTACCGTAACGTCACCTTCGACGAACTGGTGGAAAACTACATCGAGGCGACCCGCGGGCTGATCGAGGGTGGCGCCGACCTGATCCTCATCGAGACCATCTTCGACACGCTCAACGCCAAGGCGGCGATCTTCGCCGTGCAGCAGGTGTTCGAAGATGACGGCATCGAACTGCCGATCATGATCTCCGGCACCATCACCGATGCCTCGGGCCGTACCTTGTCCGGCCAGACTACCGAAGCGTTCTGGAACTCGGTACGCCATGCCAAGCCGATTTCCGTTGGCCTGAACTGCGCGCTGGGCGCGAAGGACCTGCGCCCTTACCTTGAAGAGCTGTCGACCAAGGCCGACACCCACGTTTCCGCCCACCCCAATGCCGGCCTGCCGAACGCCTTCGGCGAGTACGACGAAACCCCGGCCGAGATGGCTGCCGTGGTCGAAGAGTTCGCGGCCAGTGGTTTCCTCAACATCATCGGCGGTTGCTGCGGTACCACGCCAGGGCACATCCAGGCCATCGCCGAGGCCGTGGCCAAATACAAACCGCGCCAGATCCCGGAAATCGCCAAGGCCTGCCGGCTGTCGGGCCTGGAACCGTTCACCATCGACCGCCAGTCGCTGTTCGTCAACGTCGGTGAGCGCACCAACATCACCGGCTCCGCCAAGTTCGCCCGGCTGATCCGCGAAGAGAATTACACCGAAGCGCTGGAGGTCGCCCTGCAGCAGGTAGAGGCCGGTGCTCAGGTAATCGACATCAACATGGACGAAGGGATGCTCGACTCCCAGGCAGCCATGGTCCGTTTCCTCAACATGATTGCAGGCGAGCCGGACATCTCGCGCGTGCCGATCATGATCGACTCGTCGAAATGGGAAGTGATCGAAGCAGGCCTCAAATGCATCCAGGGCAAGGGCATCGTCAACTCGATCTCCATGAAAGAAGGCGTCGAGCAATTCAAGCACCACGCCCGCCTGTGCAAACGCTACGGCGCGGCCGTGGTAGTGATGGCCTTCGACGAGGTCGGCCAGGCCGACACCGCCGCGCGCAAGAAGGAAATCTGCCAGCGCAGCTACGACATCCTGGTCAATGAAGTCGGCTTCCCGCCGGAAGACATCATTTTCGACCCGAACATCTTCGCCGTCGCTACCGGCATCGAAGAGCACAACAACTATGCCGTGGACTTCATCGAGGCCTGCGCCTACATCCGTGACCACCTGCCACATGCGCTGAGCTCGGGCGGCGTGTCCAACGTGTCGTTCTCGTTCCGCGGCAACAACCCGGTGCGCGAGGCGATCCACTCGGTGTTCCTGTTCCACGCCATCCGCAACGGGCTGACGATGGGTATCGTCAACGCCGGCCAGCTGGAAATCTACGACGAGATCCCGGCCGAGCTGCGCGAGCGGGTCGAGGACGTGGTGCTCAACCGCACCCCCGAAGGTACCGATGCATTGCTGGCCATCGCCGACGACTACAAAGGCGGCGGTGCCACCAAGGAAGTCGAGAACGAGGCCTGGCGCTCACTGCCGGTCGGCAAGCGCCTGGAACATGCGCTGGTCAAAGGCATCACCGCACACATCGTCGAAGACACCGAGGAGTGCCGCCAGCAATGTGCGCGCCCGATCGAAGTCATCGAAGGGCCGCTGATGAGCGGCATGAACGTGGTTGGCGACCTGTTCGGCGCCGGCAAGATGTTCCTGCCGCAGGTGGTCAAGTCGGCGCGGGTGATGAAGCAGGCCGTGGCCCACCTGATCCCGTTCATCGAGGCCGAAAAAGGCGACAAGCCCGAAGCCAAGGGCAAGATTCTCATGGCGACGGTCAAGGGCGACGTGCACGACATCGGCAAGAACATTGTCGGCGTGGTCCTGGGCTGCAACGGCTATGACATCGTCGACCTCGGCGTGATGGTACCGGCAGAGAAGATCCTGCAGACCGCCCGCGACGAGAAGTGCGACATCATCGGTTTGTCCGGCCTGATCACCCCGTCGCTGGACGAGATGGTTCATGTTGCCCGGGAAATGCAGCGCCAAGGCTTCGAGCTGCCGTTGATGATCGGCGGCGCCACCACGTCCAAGGCCCATACCGCAGTCAAGATCGAGCCCAAGTACAGCAACGATGCGGTGATCTATGTGACCGACGCCTCCCGCGCGGTAGGTGTGGCCACCCAGTTGCTGTCCAAGGAACTCAAGCCCGGCTTCGTTGAAAAAACCCGCCTGGACTACATCGAAGTGCGTGAACGCACTGCCAACCGCAGTGCCCGCACCGAGCGCCTGAGCTACGCGCAGGCCGTGGCGGCCAAGCCGAAATACGACTGGGCCGCTTATCAGCCGGCGGTCCCTGCCTTCACAGGCGTCAAGGTGCTGGACAACATCGACCTGCGCACCCTGGCCGAGTACATCGACTGGACGCCGTTCTTCATTTCCTGGGACCTGGCCGGCAAGTTCCCACGCATCCTCACCGATGAAGTGGTGGGTGAAGCGGCAACCTCGCTGTACAAGGATGCCCGCGAGATGCTCGACAAACTGATCGACGAGAAGCTGATCAGTGCGCGCGCCGTGTTCGGCTTCTGGCCAGCCAACCAGGTTGCCGATGACGACATTCAGGTCTACGACGACAACGGTCAGCCCCTGGCCACCTTGCACCACCTGCGCCAGCAGACCATCAAGCCCGATGGCAAGCCGAACTTCTCCCTGGCCGACTTTGTCGCGCCCAAAGACAGCGGCGTCACCGACTACATGGGTGGCTTCATCACCACCGCCGGCATTGGTGCCGAGGAAGTGGCCA
Source organism: Pseudomonas sp. p106 (assembly GCF_003936645.1). NCBI lineage: Bacteria > Pseudomonadati > Pseudomonadota > Gammaproteobacteria > Pseudomonadales > Pseudomonadaceae > Pseudomonas > Pseudomonas sp. p106. The sequence goes on along the minus strand of NZ_RHQR01000002.1, from coordinate 273,372 downwards.
AGGCTTACCAGGACAAGGGCGACGACTACAGCTCGATCATGGTCAAGGCCCTCGCCGACCGCCTGGCCGAGGCCTGCGCCGAGTGGCTGCACGAGCAGGTGCGTAAAGAGCACTGGGGTTATGCGCGCGACGAGCACCTGGACAACGAGGCACTGATCAAGGAACAGTACAGCGGCATCCGCCCTGCCCCAGGCTACCCGGCCTGCCCGGACCATACCGAAAAAGAAACGCTGTTCCGCCTGCTCGACGGCACAGCCATTGGTGAAACCGGCCCCAGCGGCGTGTTCCTCACCGAGCACTTCGCCATGTTCCCGGCTGCGGCGGTCAGCGGCTGGTACTTTGCTCACCCGAAAGCGCAGTACTTTGCCGTGGGCAAGGTCGACAAGGACCAGATCGACAGCTACAGCGCACGCAAGGGCCAGGATGTCAGCGTCAGCGAGCGCTGGCTGGCACCGAACCTGGGGTACGACAGCTGACGTTCGTGGGGCCGCTTTGCGGCCCCATTTGCCATCTACACTGTCCCTGACTGCCTCTGAATATCCAAGGAGCCAGCATGGACGATTCCAGTCAAGGCAAACCCCCTACCTTCTGGCAGATGCTGCACAGCATCCTTGCCGCCGCGCTGGGTGTGCAGAGCGGCAAGAACCGCGCGCGCGACTTCACCCATGGCAAGGCCAGCCACTTCATCGCGCTGGGCGTACTGTTCACCTTGGTGTTCATCCTGATCCTGATCGGCCTGGTACGACTGGCGCTGCACCTGACCGCCCACTGAAACGCAACCCGCCCGCGTAATTCCCTTGCGCGGGCGGCTCAGGTTGCATCACGGCCTGGAGCTGAGGCTATTGGTGGCTGACCCAGTACACGGCAGTGACCACCACCAGAACGATCAGGCAGAGGATCGCCCAGGCATCGACGCTGCTGTCAGCTTTGCGGACCTTGGTTGTATTTCCCATTGCATTGCCTCTTGTAGTGGTTATGGGAATGCACTTCACAACCAGCAGTTAAGACGAGCAATGCCCTTCTCTCAAGCAGGGTTTTTCAGTAGTCGACAGGTGACGTCAGGAAGGGATACCGGTAAGTCGGCGGGCGTCCTTGGGCGCTGAAACGCTGGAAGTCGACACCATAGTCGTCCTGTTCCGCCAGCTTGAGCCAACGCTTTGCCTTGTCTGGATCGATCGACTGCAAAACCGGCATCACATGGTCGCGCTGACCATCCCGTGCGATATCCACACCATAGGCATCGTCATGCAGCATGACCATGGCCCAGCCGCCGAGACTGAAATGCCCACCCATCAGCACCCCCAGGCGCCCTTCGATACGCGCTCTCAAGGCCTCGGGGGAGCTGTTGACGGCGCTGAACACTACATCTTGCCCAGGCTTGCGCCCCGCAGCCTCGAACGCGCGCATGGCGCCAAAGGCCATTTCGTCGTTGGCCGACCACACCAGCTTGATATCCGGGTAGCGCTGCTGCAACTGCTGCGCCTGTTCAAAGGCGCGCTGGCGGTTCCAGCCACCGTAAACCACCTGCCGCAGGCGCACCTGAGGGAAGTCGGCCAAGGCGCGACGCATGCCTTCTTCACGCAACTGCGAGGCGGGCGTGGTCTTGAGCCCGGCGAAAGCCACCAGGTCCACCGGCTCGTTACTGGGCGGCAGCAAAGCGACCATCTGGTGCAGCATCTGGTAACCGGCCTGCTCGTCATTGGCCGTCAAGGCCCCTAACAAAGCGCCGTACTTTGCGGGCTGGGCTTGAATGCTGCTAGCCTGGCTGGCGGTCAGCCCGTTGTTGACCAGTAACAGCTTGACCCCGCTACCTTGCGCCAGGCGAATGATCTGCGGCGCAACGTACCGCTCGTTGACCAGCACGAGGTATTCCGGGCGCTGCGGGCCCTTGAGCACCGCCCGGGCCTGGCTCAGGGCGCGCTCGGGATTACGGGCGCTGTATTGCACCTGCAGCGCCATGCCCAGGTCATCAGCCGCCGCTTGCATGAAGCGCGAGTAACTGACCCAGAACGTCTCTGCGGGTAGGCCCGGATTGAGGAAAACCACCGAAGCGGCCTGAACGCTGGCTGCCAGCGGCAGGCTCAGGCACAAGCTGTAGCACAATGCCTTGAGCATGCGGTTACATCCTTACCAACAAACCCGCGAGTATAAACCTGCGGCGCTGAGTGACGGATAAACGCCAGTCAATCTCACTTAGTTCGTTTGGTTCTTTTCATATGCAAAAACATCACTTTAGCGCATAAACGCAACCTGATATCGTTTCCCCGCTCCGAACCGGAGTGCGCGGCCGTGCGCGCGAATAGCTGCATGCAGCCTGAGACAGGACTTTTATGTACGTATACGACGAGTACGATCAGCGGATCATCGAGGACCGCGTCAAGCAGTTCCGTGATCAGACCCGCCGCTACCTGGCCGGTGAGCTGAGCGAAGAAGAATTCCGCCCTCTGCGCCTGCAGAACGGCCTCTATATCCAGCGTTTCGCCCCGATGCTGCGTGTCGCCGTGCCCTACGGCCAGCTGAACGCCCGCCAGGTTCGCACACTGGCCAAGATCGCCCGCGATTACGACAAGGGCTATGCCCACATCTCCACCCGCCAGAACGTGCAGTACAACTGGCCGGCACTTGAAGACATCCCGGACATCCTTGCCGAACTGGCCACCGTGCAGATGCACGCGATCCAGACCAGCGGCAACTGCCTGCGCAACACCACCACCGACCAGTTCGCCGGTGTTGCCGCAGACGAAATCATCGACCCGCGCCCCTGGTGCGAGATCGTCCGCCAGTGGACCACCTTCCACCCGGAATTCGCCTACCTGCCGCGCAAGTTCAAGATCGCGATCAACGGCTCGAAAGAAGACCGCGCGGCCATCGAAGTGCACGACATCGGCCTGGAGCCGGTGCGCAACGCCGCCGGTGAGCTGGGCTTCCGCGTGCTGGTCGGTGGCGGCCTGGGCCGTACTCCGGTGGTCGGTTCGTTCATCAACGAATTCCTGCCGTGGCAAGACCTGATCAGTTATCTGGACGCCATCCTGCGCGTGTACAACCGTTACGGCCGTCGTGACAACAAGTACAAGGCGCGGATCAAGATCCTGGTCAAGGCCCTGACCCCGGAAGTGTTCGCCGAGAAGGTCGAGGCCGAAATGGCCCACCTGCGTGGCGGCAGCACCACCCTGACCGAAGAAGAAGTACAGCGTGTTTCGCGCCACTTCGTCGACCCGGACTACCTGGCCCTGGACAACGTCGACTACAGCGCCCAGGACGCCGAATACCCAGGCTTCGCCCGCTGGCGCTCGCGCAACACCCGCGCCCACAAGCGCCCTGGCTACGTGGCCGTGACCCTGTCGCTCAAGCCCACCGGCGTTGCCCCGGGCGACCTGACCGACAAGCAGCTGGACGCCGTGGCGGACCTGGCAGAGCGCTACAGCTTCGGCTTCCTGCGCACCTCGCACGAGCAGAACATCATCCTCGCCGACGTCGAGCAGCGTCAGCTGCACGCCCTGTGGATGGAGCTGCGCGAAGGTGGTTTCGCCACGCCGAACATCGGCCTGCTGACCGATATCATCTGCTGCCCTGGCGGTGACTACTGCTCGCTGGCCAACGCCAAGTCGATCCCGATCGCCGAATCCATCCAGCGCCGCTTCGACGACCTGGACTACCTGTTCGACATCGGCGAGATCGACCTGAACATCTCCGGCTGCATGAATGCCTGCGGCCACCACCACGTCGGCCACATCGGCATCCTCGGCGTGGACAAGAAGGGCGAGGAGTTCTACCAGGTGTCCCTGGGCGGCAACGCCGCGCGCGACGCGAGCCTGGGCAAGATCCTTGGCCCGTCCTTCGCCCAGGACGACATGGCCGACGTGATCGAGAAGCTGATCGCCGTGTACGTGGAGCAACGTACCGAGGAAGAGCGCTTCATCGACACCTACCAGCGTATCGGCATCGACCCTTTCAAGGAACGCGTCTATGCAGCGAATCATTAAGAACAACCAGATCGTCGACGAAACCTGGCACCTGCTGCCCAAGGAAACCACGATCGACGAACTGACCAACTGCGACGACTACATCGTCCCGCTGCAACTGTGGCGTGACCATGCCCATATGCTCAAGGCTCGCGACGGTGGCCTGGGCGTGTGGCTGGACAGCGATGAACAAGCGGAAGAGATCGGTGATGACGTGCAGTACTTTCAGGTCATCGCCCTGAACTTCCCGGCCTTCACCGATGGGCGCAACTACTCCAATGCGCGCCTGCTGCGCGACCGCTACCAGTTCAAGGGCGAGCTGCGCGCCATTGGCGACGTACTGCGTGACCAGTTGTTCTACCTGGCCCGCTGCGGTTTCGATGCCTTCGCCATCCGTGCCGACAAGGACCCGGAAGATGCCCTGCAAGGGCTGAAGGACTTCTCGGTGACCTACCAGGCCGCCACCGACGAGCCGCTACCGCTGTTCCGCCGCCGTTGATCGTCTCCCGGCATGGCCCACCGCACGGTGGGCCATGCTGCAGTTCATGCAGCCACCTCGCTGCACGGCTTTTCAACCCCTGCGGTCAATGGGCCTTCTGCTTACCCCCCAGGGATCCAGTTCTGCAGCCCCGTCCCGTTCTGCCCGCAGCCGAGCCAGTGCTTCACGCACGCGCTCCATGACCGTCTCACTCAGCTGGTTCTGTTCGAGGTTGACCGTGTGCGGGTGCGCTTCGACCCAGCTCAACGCCTCCTCGCTCAATGTCACGATCCGGTTGCCACGCAAGTCTACGACCAGGTTTGGCTGGCGCTGCAGCAACGCCAGAGGAAAACTGCGAAGGCCCGTGGCACGCAACGACACGTACTGCAGGTGAACGTTGTAGCGCAACTGTGGCGCTACCCCTAATGGGTTAGCGTCAAGGTTTAGCACCTCCAGCCTGGAGAACCATTCCAGCCGCAACTGGCTTTGCGCGTCGAGTGTTATGAGATTGTTCTGCATGAAGAGCTGGGTCAACCTGCCCAGAAGATTCAACTGTGCCGGGACAGTGAGCAAGCGGTTCGCTGCGACATCGAGAGTGCTCAGTTGCACAAGGTTGCCAATACTGTCCGGCAACGCACTCAGGAGATTACCGCTCAATTGCAAGCTTTCAAGGCTTGCCAGTTGCCCAATCCGCCCATCAAGCGCAGCGATCTGGTTGAAGGAGAGGTCCAGATGGGTCAGTTCGGTCAACTGCTCGATGCCAGCCGGTAGATCGGCAAGTTGATTGCCACTGAGGTCCAGAGCGTTCAATTCGCTCAAGTACTGCAACCCCGGCACCGTTTCGAGCATGTTGCCACCAAGGTTCAATGTGCGCACCCGCGGCAAGTGCTCAAGCCCATCAAGCGTTCGCAAGCAATTGCCAGAGAAGTCGACTGTTTCCAGATTGGGAAAACGACGCAGGAAATCAGCCTCGATAACCGTAATCTGATGGTTGCACACTGACAGGTCACGTATTTGTTCAAACATGATGCCTGGGGGCAGCACGGGTAAAGAACTGACGGTCCACCCTTCGCTGCTCGAACGCCGGGGCGGGACATCATTGCTGTAATCCGACTGCCAGAAATGGCGCAGGACACCCGCCAGATAGGACCGCGCCAGATATTCCGGGTCGCCAGGCTCCCCGCACCACATCGCCAGGCTACTGTCCAGACGCCTCGACAGATGGGCAAACGCGCGCGAGCCAGGACCATGAGGTAGCTCGAGTCGATACCACGTCCGGTAGTTGCCGCGGGCCAGCGCCAGCGTCAACGCGACCTCCTCCTGCGTGCGCTGCTCTGCAATTCCAGCGCCTGCATTGCTCGGTGCCTGCTCTTGCTCGCCATTGGCCGCTAGTGCGGCTTGCCGTTCTGTGTAGGCTTGCCGTATGGCCGCGAACTGATCGGCGTACGCGAGCCGTACATGATCCTGCCAGAATGCCTGCTGAGCCAGGAACTGGCTCAGCGCCTCAGCTGTTTCGGCCTCGTACACCGCGGCCTCGGCTGCGACCAGTTGGTCCGGCGTCACGTTGGCGACATGCTTGAAACTCAGATAGGTCGGTTGGCCGTAGATACCCAGCGACTCTGCAAGCTGTACCCGGAAGGCCAGGTAAATCTCACTTGGCTTGAAGGGCACCGAGCGCTGGCTCAGGCTTTCGATGTACCGCTCAGCGAAGCGGTTCACCTGATCAAGCCTGAACAACTCACGGCCCAGGCTGCGCAGCGCTTGCTCGACTTGCCTACCGCGCACGCCATCGGTGCGCAACGCCACCTGCAGGTGGACGATCAAGGCATCGAGGTCGGCGCCTGCGCCTGGTACCGCTGCCTGATGGAATACCGCCCGTCGAATATGAGCATGGTTGTACATGGCATAAAGCAGCTCACCAACACGACGCCGCATGTCTTCGGTTTCAAGAGCAAATTTTTCGGTCTGCAGCAACGCTGTGAGAAAAGCAAAGAACTCTTCGCAGCCTGGCTCTTGCGCCAGCGCCTGCCAGTACCTGCGACGCGGCGCAGCCTCGCGCTCGGTCAGCCCTTCGAGCCACGGGGCAATGCCCTCTGCGCCCTGCTGGCCGATCGCTTCAGGCTCGATCGCCAGCCGCTCGAGTGCAACCGGTGATAGCGGATTGCCCTGCAAGCTTGCGCAGCCGGGGTTGGCGCGTAACCAGCCGGCCTGCGCTTCACTGATGTCGACGATGCGGTTGTTACGCAAATCGAGCTGTTCCAGCTGTGCCAGTGCACTGGTATCCGGTATCGAGGTCAGCCGGTTGGAAGACAAGTCCAGGCGCCGTACATTGGGAAAGCGGGCGAGCAAGCCCTCGCCGAGCGCCGTCAGATCAAGATTGCGCAGTACCAGGGAAGTCACATGGTCGAAGTGAACGCGCTCCGGCAGTTCGGGCAGACTACCCAGGCGTGAACCCTCCAGAATCAACGCAGGATGGCCGTCAGTGTCGTGAGTGCGACGTTGCCAGGCGTGACGAATCCGCCGTGCCATGCGCGCCCGCCGGATCAACTGAATCGGCCCCGACGATTGCCGACGCCACAGCCCCAACGCCTGATCAAGCGTTCGCAGCTCTTCACACAGGCGCAGGTAGTGATTCCAAGGTGTCAGCCCAAGCGTGCGGGCGCTCTGCTCAAACTGCTCCATCGCGCTTTCGTCGAAATCGGGGAACAGCCGTTGAATACCCCGACGCAATGCGCGATTGCTGCTTTCGCCACGGCCACTCAAGGGGTAACCCAGGCGCCCGTCGCCCAGCCGTACCGGCGGCCTGAAACCAAGGCCGACTGGCGCCATGCGCAACAGTGAAGCGGCGAGCTCGCGTTCTTCGCTGGCCCATTGCGACATGGCCTGGGCCAGTGTTTCGGGGGCGTCGCTGGCATCGCCCAACATTCGTTTCTGCCAGGGATCGAGCTGCAGCAACAGGGCCTGGAACAGGCTGTCGTCAGCTCTGGCCAATGGCAACGGGTTTGCGCGCGCATCCAGCGCCTGATACCCCTGGGCCGTTCGAAGCACGGTGCGTACCTCGCTGGCCGCTTGCGCTCCGGCCGACGCAGTCATTTCACCCGACAGCGTGTCACCGCGCAGCTCGATGCGCACTCCTCGCCACGGTGCGCGCTCGGCGATCATGCCCAATGCCAGTTGCTCGGTATCACGATTGATTGCTGCGGTTTGAAGCAGGCCCGCACAAGCGCGGTCCAGGCGCGTATCGCGCACGTACCAGCGCGCCTGCTCGGCCAAGGCCAACGGCACACGCTGGTGCGCGAGCATATGCTCCACCTGGTCCTCGGGCGCATGTTCGATGATCTCACGCGCACCCATTACCGACAGGCCGGGAAAGTCCCGGCGAAGCAGGGTTTCGGCTTCGCCGGGCATGGGCTGCTGAGCCTGCAGCTGCCGCTCGAAGGCCTCCCCGTTCAGCTCTGGCCGCTGAGCGTGCAACTGCTGCCTCTGCACCGCATCGTGCAAGCGCGCCGGCGCCTGTGCCTGTTCCACATGCAAACGGCGCAGTTGGTCCTGGTTGAACCCCGTTGCCCGCATCACCGCGTGTATGGCCTGCTCATCGAGGTGCCCCCAGCCCGCGTCGAGGTCCTGAAACAGCTCAGCGCTGGCGTGCCATTCCTGGGGCGTCTCCAGTTCATGCTGCCAGCAAGCGCCCTCGTTGCCCTCGAGCAGCGGCGCATAAGCATTGGGACGCACGGGATGGCGGATGCGACGCTGCTGCGTTTGAGCTTCCAGGTAGGTCAAATGGCTGGCCAAGGGTGTACGCACATACTCTGCACCTTGCAGACTGATCAACTCACCGACTGCGCCTCGGTCTCGGACGGCATAGCCTGGCAGCCTGGGGTCACTCAACTTCAATGTATGTTCATCCGTGTAGACCGGCACTAGATCTGCGACGCGAGCATCCTCCACCAGGCGGTGCGAAGCCGCGCCTGCGCCGGCATTGACTGCTGTCATAGCCACGGTTTGCGCTACGCAATACAAGTGCTCCAGCGCGCTCTGGCGGTCCCCCAAGCGCCAATCGGCATAGCCCTCGTACACGTCGTCAGCCACCTGCAACGCGGTGATCCCCAGCAATGGCAAAGCCAGTGCAGGTAGCGCGAAGCTCGCCAGGCCCAACGCATCGATGGCAAAGCTCAGGTAGAAATGCAGGCGCCTGTCGCGCTGCTGCGCGTCCACTTCGGCAGTGGGTATGGCGTGCACTTTGGCATTGTCCAACAGGGTGTCGATCAGTTGGCGGCGCAGGTATTCGAACAACGGCTGCTCGATAGGCTCGTAACGACCATCGAGCTGGACCGGCACATTCTCGGCAGTATCACTCAGCGCCTGGGTCAAGGCACGGGTGTAGGCACTCCGGTCACGCTCACCGATAAAGCGTTCGAAGAATTCGACGTAACCGGGCAAACGGAACTGTTTACCCAACGTCATGAACAGCGATGCCCAAGAGGTATACCAGGTCAGCGGGCCTTGAGGATCATCAGGGATCCAGCACAATATGCCCTCGAACTCGTCACCGGTCGCGCGCTGATGGGTTATCTCGAACGCCACCGCGCCCCGCACCAGCCGGCCGAACACACGCAGTTGCATGGGCCGCAGCCCAGAGATGGAGGGGGGTGTAGCTGAGATCAAGTCAATCAGCGGGGCACAGTGTTCATAGGCATGCCTTGCTATTTCACCATTGACCAGTGCCAGCCTCAGCGCCGCCTCGAGACTCGTGCGATAACCTGCCTCGATCAGCGTGCTCAGTTGTTTCCCCGCTTCACCACCGGGCGTCAACTGCGCGCGCAGGTACGCCTGGTAACGCCCCCCCAGGTCGAGCGAGCGGCACAGGGCAAAGAATGCTTTGGGCGAGAGCGCGCAAGCATTCCCTGATGCATCCAGCACCGCAGTGCCCTGCATGATGCTGGTGGCGAACGTTTCACCTTCGGTAAAGTTATGCAACGCCGATTGCAGCAGGCTGTGCTGGTAGATCTGCTCTTTGACCCCATCCGGCACGTGCGCAACATGCGAGGGATATCGCTGCAGGGTTCTGCGCCGCAGCGTGGCCCGACGCACATCGACACCAAGTTGATGTTCCGCCTGCAGAGCTTCTCGCAGCAGCGGCTCGGCAAATGCATCGAGTGGGGTGATCCGCGCCAGCCATTCGTGCAACTGATGCTGTACCTGCTGTTGTCGCTGCTGGCTCTGGAGCAAGCTGTTGAGGGTGTCGGACGCAAGTTCGGTCAGCCAGGCGGGCAAGCGACTGGCAATCAAGGCATTGGTGGAGTCATCAGTGAACGGCTGACTGGGCATCGCGGGCTCCTAGGGCGCAAAACAGCGATTGCACCACCGCGTGACGAGGCTTTTGCGTTAACTATTGCAACCTGCCGACGTGACAGACGTTCACGTTTGCACAAGCCCTGCCGATAACAGTTACAACTACTGACCAGAAAGGAAGCTGGCGATGAACCCGATCACCTCAGTGGTGCGCCTGCCCCCTGTCGCCCACATCACCCACCGTGCACCGCAGGTACCAGCCACCCTGCCGACAGAAGCGCCGATGACATCCCCGAGCACGGTGGTAAGCCTTGGCCAGCAAGAAAGCCGCGTCGACACCCAGACCTACACGGCCAAAGGTACCCTCGGTAAAGCGCAGACACAGTATGTGTGGGAGCAGGACGGCATCGACAAACTCAGCATGTACATGCTGAGCGCCATTCAGGCTTCCTCCCCAGCAGCGCGCTTCCAAGGGCTTGGTGCTGCCCTGTTGGAGCAACTGGCGGCCAGCGGTGGCCAGCGTATCTCGCAATCCGGGCTGGCGATCGATGATGGCGCGACAACCGACCCGTTGCTGCTGGCCATGCAGCAGGCCAGGTTGCGCGAACACGCCACCAGCAGCGTCAGCTTCAACCTCACTACCGGCTCAGGCGCCACCGTGACGGTGGGGCTCTACAGCAGCACCAACGGCCTGGCCGTGGATGCCGACGTGCAAGACGGTACGTTGACCACTGACGAGCTCAAAGGCTTGGCAGCGCTGGCGAGCAGCTTCCAGGCTGCCCTCAACGGGCTGACCCAGGAACCACCCAGCCTGCAGCTGGGCGCACTGGTCAAGCTCGACCCGGCGCTGTTCACCGGTTTGCAATTGAATGCCAAATTGCAGAATGCAAGCGGCGACCAGCAAACCTTCGACCTGCAACTGAACGAAGATTCCCGCAACCTCACACTGCAAGGCGCCAACGGCACGGTCAGGATGAACCTCGACACCCAGGGCGGCGCGCTGCTGGGCAGCCAGGCTCAGCGTCAGGCAGCTGTGGCCAATTACCTGACCCAGTTCGATGCAGCGCAAAAGCGCGGCCATGGTGACGCGCAACTGATGGCACTGTTCAAGGATGCCTTCAGCCAGCTCAACAGCGTGGACGATACCAGCAAGCGCCCTGCAGGCCATGACCTGGCGCAGAACACGGCCAGCCGCCTGCTGTTGAGCGGCCTGGCCGACTTCGATGCCTCGATCACGCAGACCGAACAGAAGATCAATCCGATGCGGCCTGAAGAAGTGGACCACTTCGACTACAAGGTTTCGCAATCGACCACTCTGCAAGGCCCGGCAGCGACCCTGACCGTGGAGCAGGCGCAACAGGCAAGCATGAAAGCCGCCTGGCATGAAGGCTTGAACCCGCTCGTCGGCCTGACCCTGACCCGCGACAACAAAACGCAGAACTACAGCTATCACACGATCGACGACCAATCCCGCAGCAGCACTCGCCTGGCGTTCGCCGACAACGCCCTGGTCGAGGCGACCGCGACTCAAGAGGCCAGCCAGCAAGAGCGCGTGCGCACCTATCAGGAGGGCGTGCTGCAGGACGATACGACCCATAGCGCAGCGGCCGCCCAGTCTCGCGAACTGCTGGACATGCTTGACGAGATGCTCAGCCAGGATCGGGCTGCGCGGCGTGCAGGGCTGGCCTCTACGCTGCAAGAGCAAGTGGCTGGCAGGGGCCATCTGTGGCGACTGCAGTCGGCTCCGGGGCAGATCACCACGTGAGTCGAGACTGACAGGGCTTATTTACGGCGTTCGAATCACGAGCCCAGGGGTGACTCGTGATTTCTGGTCAAAAGACCTTGGCGTTGTGCCGTCTTAATCAAGCCCTGCAAAACTTGCACACTGCTCCCCATTCGAACGAGGTCGGCAGCAGGGCGCCCAAGCTCTGGTTCAACCTCAATCACTCAGCAGGAGCAGCCCCATGAGCATTCCATCCTTCGGCCTTGGCACCTACCGCCTCACCGGCCAGGCCGTCATCGACTCGGTAAAGTCCGCCCTGGCGCTGGGCTACCGCGCCATCGACACCGCGCAGATCTACAAGAACGAAGCCGACGTAGGCCAGGCCATTGCCGAAAGCGGCGTACCGCGCAGCGAGCTGTTCATCACCACCAAGATCTGGGTCGACAACCATGGCGCATACAAGCTTGCCCAAAGCTTGCGCGAGAGTCTGACCAAGCTGCGTACCGACTACGTCGACCTGCTGCTGATCCACTGGCCAGCCCCAGGCAAGGGCATCGAACTGGCCGAGTACATGACAGCTTTGGCCGAAGCCAAAAAACTCGGCCTGACCCGTCAGATCGGCGTGTCAAACTTCAACATCGAACTCACCCGCCAAGCCATCGAGGTGGTCGGCAAAGGCGAAATCGCCACCAACCAAGTCGAGCTCAGCCCCTACCTGCAAAACGCCAAACTGGCTGCCTACCTCAAGGATCAGGGCATCACCCTCACCTCGTACATGACCCTGGCCTACGGCAAAGTGCTGAAGGACCCGGTGCTGGCCGAGATCGCCGCCAAGCACAAGGCCACGGTCGCCCAGGTGGCCCTGGCCTGGGCCATGCAGCAGGGATACGCAGTGATCCCCTCCTCCACCAAGCGCGAGAACCTGGCCAGCAACCTGCTCGCCTGCAGCCTGAGACTGGATGCCGACGACATGGCGCGCATCGCCTCGCTCGAGCGCAATGGCCGTGAAGTCAGCCCGGATGGCCTGGCGCCCGCCTGGGACTGATTACCCGCTGCATGTCGGTACCGGCCTGTTCCTGGCCGGTACCACTGCTCATTGACCTTTGAACCGGAGCTCCTGATGAGCACGCTTTCCCCAAAACGGGTTTTGTTTGCCCTGGCTATCGGCGCCTTCGGCATCGGTACCACCGAATTCACGCCCATGGGCCTGCTGCCGGTAATCGCGCAAGGCGTCGATGTGAGCATCCCCAGCGCGGGCATGCTGATTACCGCCTATGCCATCGGCGTGATGGTCGGTGCGCCGATCATGACCCTGCTGTTCAGCCGCTTTGGCAAACGCGCCGCACTGATGGCGCTGATGGCCATCTTCACCCTCGGCAACCTGCTCTCGGCACTCTCCCCGGACTACTACACCTTGCTCGCCTCGCGGCTGGTCACCAGCCTCAACCACGGTGCCTTCTTCGGCCTGGGCGCAGTGGTCGCCGCCAGCGTGGTCCCCAAGGACAAACAGGCCAGTGCCGTGGCAACGATGTTCATGGGCCTGACCATCGCCAATATCGGCGGCGTACCTGCGGCGACCTGGGTCGGCCAGCAGGTCGGCTGGCGCATGGCCTTTGCCGGTACTGCAGTACTCGGCCTGTTGGCCATGGCCGCCCTGTGGTACGCGCTGCCCAAAGGTGAGCGTGGCAGCGTGCCCCACGTGCGCAAAGAGCTGGCGGTCATCGCCCGCCCCAGCGTGCTGTTGGCGATGGCTACCACCGTGCTTGGCGCCGGCGCCATGTTCACCCTGTACACCTACGTAGCGCCGGTGCTGGCGGAACTGACCGGCGCTTCAAACAGCTTCATCACCCTCGGCTTGGTGCTGATCGGTGTCGGTTTCACCTTGGGCAACAGCCTGGGTGGGCGCCTGGCCGACTGGTCGCTGGACGGCGCTGCGCGCATCTTCCTCGGTGCTCTGGCGCTGATCATGTTGCTGATGCCGCTGCTACTGGGCAGCCACATTGGTGCGGCCGTCGCGCTGCTGGTCTGGGGCGTGTTCACCTTCGCCGTGGTGCCGCCCTTGCAGATGCGCGTCATGACTGCCGCCATCGAGGCACCAGGGCTTGCATCGTCGATCAACGTCGGCGCATTCAACCTTGGCAATGCCGTTGGCGCGGCACTGGGTGGCACGGTGATCAGCCTGGACCTGGGCTATGCCGCAGTGCCCATGGCCGGCGGCGTGCTGGCGGCGGCGGCCCTGGTGCTGGTATGGCTGGGCGGGCGCGGCAAGGCTGTCGACAAGGCCTTGGGCGCCGCGGTTTAGCCGCTGGCGCAAGCGCTGTACTCTTGCAACGGGCGCAATTATGAAGTGCCCGTTGCAGCCATTCCCCCCAATGCCGCTACAGCAGTACTCTCCTCTACGCCAACCACCGCCAAGGAGTCCCCCCATGTCCCGCCCTCCATTGCCTCCCTTTACCCGCGAAAGCGCCATCGAAAAAGTCCGCCTGGCCGAGGATGGCTGGAACAGCCGTGACGCGGCCAAGGTATCGCTGGCATACACCCCCGATACCGTATGGCGTAACCGTGTCGAGTTCCCGCGGGGCCGTGCCGAGGTCCAAGCCTTTCTGGCCCGCAAGTGGAACCATGAACTGGAGTACCGACTGATCAAGGAGTTGTGGGCATTCACCGACAACCGCATTGCGGTGCGCTATGCCTACGAATACCACGACGACAGCGGTCAGTGGTTCCGTGCCTATGGCAACGAAAACTGGGAATTCGCCGCCGATGGCCTGATGCACAATCGCCACTCGAGCATCAACGAGCAGCCTATCGCCGAAGCGGACCGCAAGTTCCGCTGGCCCTTGGGACGTCGCCCGGACGACCATCCGGGGCTCAGCGAACTGGGGCTATGACCGCCTTGGGGGCAGAGGGTCGATGCGCCTACTGGCAATGACATCAGGTCGTCCGCGTGTGGGTCATGTCGAACAGCTACTGCCAAAAATGCCAGTTTCCGGCTTCTCTCCCTCCCATTACGCTTTTCTGCGCAACGTTCCCACTCCCACAAGGACAGTGCCCATGGAAAAGCGAGCAATTATCATGCTGGTTGCCGGCCTCGCCGGCGCAGCGCCCCACGCACCGGCAGCTGAACTGCCAGGACGCATTGCAACCGTCGAACATCACACTGCAGCGTGTTTTACCCCTGAAACCTCCGTCAACTGTGAAGTATCGGCAGTGGTTGAGAGCAATGGAAAACTGCTCTTGGCCAACGACAAACGCTTGCCTGCCACGGGGGGGCCGGCCCTGTTCACGCTTGACCTTGAGCAGGGCAAAATCAGTGGTGAGCCTGCGGTGCTGCCTGGGGATGCGTTAAAAGAAGCCGATAAATACGAGGCGCTGACGAAGACGCTGGATGGCCGATACATCATCGCCAGCACCGCCTTCAACAAAGCCGGTACCCAACAAGATCCACGTGCTGACACACTCAGCACCCTCTTGTACTGGCCCGTGGACGATCCTGAAGCTGCAAAACCCTTGTCGCCCTCATCACGAGGCGGGGTAACAAGCTCAATTAGACTGCGCAAACAGATCAGCGAAGCCATTGGTGCGCCTTACTTTCAAATCGAAGGCATTACCATGGCGCCGAGCGAACCGGCGCACGAAAAAGCGGCAGATGGCCAACTGATCATCGGCATTCGCAAACAGGGAAACAGCAGTGCTGACTCGTATTTCGG
This sequence comes from Pseudomonas sp. p106, assembly GCF_003936645.1. Classification (NCBI taxonomy): domain Bacteria; kingdom Pseudomonadati; phylum Pseudomonadota; class Gammaproteobacteria; order Pseudomonadales; family Pseudomonadaceae; genus Pseudomonas; species Pseudomonas sp. p106. The sequence goes on along the minus strand of NZ_RHQR01000002.1, from coordinate 258,207 downwards.
CTTTCTACTTATTTCAGCGCATGTGAAGTTCAATAATGGAACCATGGAGCTTGTGGAGGCGTTCAAAACCATCCAGAACTTCAACCTCCAGGCGCAAGGCAAGACACTCGGGCTATCAGGTATCGAGTATGACCGGTTCAACAAAGACAGACTCTACGCAGTGACCAGCTTCGAGCAGCAATCCGTTGATGCTGCGGGCAAAAAATCCACTGAAATAGGTGGTTTTCTATGGGCCGTACCGTTCACAGCGGGGAAGCCGGGCACGCCCAAACTTCTGACACGCGAAGACGGCAGTGCGCTGGTGTTCAGCAACAAGCCCGAAGGTGTAGAGGTCCTGGATGCGCACCAGATCATCGTTGTTCACGACGATGACCGCGTTGAGGTGACAACCTCCGAGGCAGGCATCAAACGGGGTGATAATGAGTTTGCCTACAGCAAGATCATTTTCCCGTAAACCCACCCTTGGCCTACCCTGACGCCGGGAGGCCTTTTTTGAGGTTTTCACGCCCTTGACAATATGGATGGGCGCCGCATTCCACTCGCTATGCCTCCAACGGCGCCCCCACACTCCAAAGGCATCAGCACAAACCGCAAAATAAGGTCTACGCTTGCGACAGCGCAGCAGTACGCCTGGCCATCAGTGCCATGCGCTGACGCGCCCTGGCGTGTGGCAGGCTGCCTGCACCCGGCGCCTGCCTCCTGGTACTGTCGAGCCGCCTGCCCCACCCGCTCATCAGCCGGTCATCGCTAAATCGATAAAGTATTGACCCAGAGCGGCACAAGCCGCACCGCAAGCTGCTAGAACACGAGTCTTTCGCATTTGCAAGCAGAGGGAAATTGCCAGACGAGCTTTACAAGCCACGGAACAGTCAATCAAAAGCACCAGAACAAATGCTATTAATTATCATTACTAAAGTTGCACTTCGTTACTCTTTGCAAGAAACATAATTGACAAAAACGCACGCAATGCCCGAATTTCAAGGCTTTCAGCCAGTTACGAGCGGACTTTGTTCTTAATCCTACGAATAAATTTGCGACAGAAATTTTACTTGCACCGGGTTTACCCATAAAATCAGCGCGATTGATTCAGCTGCGACATTTGGTCACTGCACCTGCGACACCACGTCGCCGCTCTACTTATTTCAGACTGCAGAGCTGGGTCTCTGTATAAGGATCTCTAGCATGTCCGATTCGGCAGGACTCATCGCCCACAACTGGGGCTTTGCCATCTTCCTCCTGGGTGTCGTCGGCCTGTGCGCCTTCATGCTCGGCCTGTCCAGCCTGCTCGGTAGCAAGGCCTGGGGCCGCGCCAAGAACGAACCCTTCGAATCCGGCATGCTGCCCGTCGGCAGCGCCCGCCTGCGCCTTTCCGCCAAATTCTATCTGGTCGCGATGCTGTTCGTGATCTTCGATATCGAAGCCCTCTTTCTCTTTGCATGGTCTGTGTCCGTCCGCGAAAGCGGCTGGACCGGATTCGTCGAAGCGCTCGTTTTCATAGCAATTCTGTTGGCAGGTCTTGTCTACCTTTGGCGCGTCGGGGCACTTGATTGGGCTCCCGAAGGTCGCCGCAAGCGGCAAGCGAAGCTGAAACAATGAGGCTTTGGCAATGCAATACAATCTCACCAGAATCGATCCGGATGCGCCCAACGAGCAGTACCCGGTCGGCGAACGGGAAACCGTTACCGACCAGCTGCTAGAGGACCAGGTCCACAAGAACATCTACATGGGGAAACTCGAAGATGTGCTGCGTGGCGCGGTCAACTGGGGGCGCAAGAACTCCCTCTGGCCGTACAACTTCGGCCTGTCCTGCTGTTACGTGGAAATGACCACGGCCTTCACGGCGCCCCACGACATCGCCCGCTTCGGCGCCGAAGTCATCCGGGCCTCGCCGCGTCAGGCCGACTTCATGGTCATCGCCGGTACCTGCTTCATCAAGATGGCGCCGATCATCCAGCGCCTGTATGAGCAGATGCTCGAACCCAAATGGGTCATCTCCATGGGCTCGTGCGCCAACTCCGGCGGCATGTACGACATCTACTCGGTCGTTCAGGGGGTCGACAAGTTCCTCCCTGTGGACGTCTATGTGCCTGGCTGCCCGCCACGCCCTGAAGCTTTCCTGCAAGGCTTGATGCTGCTGCAGGAGTCGATCGGCCAAGAACGACGCCCGCTTTCCTGGGTCGTTGGTGATCAAGGTATTTACCGTGCCGAGATGCCAGCCCAGAAAGACCTGCGTCGTGAGCAGCGCATTGCCGTAACCAACCTGCTCAGCCCCGACGAAGTCTGATCCAGCGACCTGCCGCCCGCTCCCGAAGGAGCCGGCGGCCTGGCTTCATTCTTAACGTTGACCCAAAGCGACCGAGACCATGACAGCGGACAACGCTATTTTCATTCCGCCTTACAAGGCTGACGACCAGGATGTGGTCGTCGAACTGCACAACCGTTTTGGCGCCGAAGCATTCGTCGCCCAGGAAACCCGCACCGGCATGCCCGTGCTGTGGGTCAAGCGCGCCCAGCTCAAAGAGGTGCTCAGCTTCCTGCGCGGCGTCACCAAGCCATACAGCATGCTGTATGACCTGCACGGTGTCGACGAACGCCTGCGCACACAGCGTCGCGGCCTGCCTGCCGCCGATTTCAGTGTGTTCTACCACCTGATGTCGGTCGAGCGTAACAGCGACGTGATGATCAAGGTGTCGCTCAGCGAAGGCGACCTGAACCTGCCGACCGTGACCGGCATCTGGCCAAACGCCAACTGGTACGAGCGCGAAGTCTGGGACATGTTCGGCATCGACTTTGCCGGCCACCCACACCTGAGCCGCATCATGATGCCGCCGACCTGGGAAGGCCACCCGCTGCGCAAGGACTACCCTGCCCGCGCCACCGAGTTCGACCCCTACAGCCTGACCCTGGCCAAGCAGCAGCTTGAAGAGGAATCGGCACGCTTCAACCCGGAAGCCTGGGGCATGAAGCGTCAGGGCGCCAACGAGGACTACATGTTCCTCAACCTGGGCCCCAACCACCCGTCTGCCCACGGTGCGTTCCGTATCGTCCTGCAGCTGGACGGCGAAGAGATCGTCGACTGCGTACCGGACATCGGCTACCACCACCGTGGTGCCGAGAAGATGGCCGAGCGCCAGTCCTGGCACAGCTTCATCCCCTACACCGACCGTATCGACTACCTGGGCGGGGTGATGAACAACCTGCCGTACGTCCTGGCGGTAGAAAAGCTGGCAGGTATTCAGGTACCGCAGAAGGTCGACGTGATTCGCATCATGCTCGCCGAGTTCTTCCGCATCACCAGCCACCTGCTGTTCCTGGGTACCTACATCCAGGACGTCGGCGCCATGACTCCGGTGTTCTTCACCTTCACCGACCGCCAGCGCGCCTACACCGTGATCGAAGCGATCACCGGTTTCCGCCTGCACCCGGCCTGGTACCGCATCGGCGGCGTCGCTCACGACCTGCCGCGTGGCTGGGACAAGCTGGTCAAGGACTTCGTCGACTGGCTGCCCAAGCGCCTGGACGAATACACCAAGGCCGCCCTGCAGAACAGCATCCTCAAGGGCCGTACTATCGGTGTGGCTGCATACAACACCAAAGAAGCGCTGGAATGGGGCACCACCGGTGCCGGCCTGCGCGCCACCGGCTGCGACTTCGACCTGCGTAAAGCGCGCCCGTACTCCGGCTACGAGAACTTCGAGTTCGAAGTGCCGCTGGCCCACAACGGCGATGCCTACGATCGCTGCATGGTCCGTGTCGAGGAGATGCGCCAGAGTATCCGCATCATCGACCAGTGCCTGCGCAACATGCCGGAAGGCCCGTACAAGGCGGATCACCCGCTGACCACGCCGCCGCCGAAAGAGCGCACCCTGCAGCACATCGAAACCTTGATCACGCACTTCCTGCAAGTCTCGTGGGGCCCGGTCATGCCGGCCAACGAGTCGTTCCAGATGATCGAAGCGACAAAGGGCATCAACAGTTACTACCTGACGAGCGATGGCGGCACCATGAGCTACCGCACCCGGATCCGCACCCCGAGCTACCCGCACCTGCAGCAGATCCCTTCGGTGATCAAAGGCAGCATGGTCGCCGACCTCATCGCGTACCTGGGCAGTATCGACTTCGTTATGGCTGACGTGGACCGCTAAGCATGAACAGCACGCTTATCCAGACAGACCGTTTCGCCCTGAGCGAAACCGAGCGCTCGGCCATCGAGCACGAGATGCACCACTACGAGGACCCGCGCGCGGCGTCCATCGAAGCCCTGAAGATCGTCCAGAAGGAACGCGGCTGGGTGCCGGACGGCGCCATCTACGCCATCGGCGAAGTGCTCGGCATCCCTGCCAGCGACGTCGAGGGCGTGGCCACCTTCTACAGCCAGATTTTCCGCCAGCCTGTCGGCCGCCACATCATTCGTGTGTGCGACAGCATGGTCTGCTACATCGGCGGCCACGAGTCGGTGGTCAGCCAGATCCAGAGCGAACTGGGCATCGGCCTGGGCCAGACCACCGCGGACGGTCGCTTCACCCTGCTGCCGGTGTGCTGCCTGGGCAACTGCGACAAGGCCCCGGCGCTGATGATCGATGACGATACCTTTGGCGACGTGCAGCCTGCTGGCGTTTCCAAGCTGCTGGAGGGTTACGTATGACCATCACTTCCTTCGGCCCGGCCAACCGCATCGCGCGTTCGGCCGAAACTCACCCGCTGACCTGGCGCCTGCGTGACGACGGCGAGCCGGTATGGCTCGACGAGTACCAGGCCAAGAACGGCTACGCTGCCGCCCGCAAGGCACTGGCAGAAATGTCCGCCGACGACATCGTGCAGAGCGTCAAGGACTCCGGCCTCAAGGGCCGTGGCGGCGCGGGCTTCCCCACTGGCGTGAAGTGGGGCCTGATGCCCAAAGACGAATCCATGAACATCCGCTACCTGCTGTGCAACGCGGACGAAATGGAGCCCAACACCTGGAAAGACCGCATGCTGATGGAGCAACAGCCCCATCTGCTGGTCGAGGGCATGCTGATCAGCGCCCGCGCCCTGAAGGCCTACCGCGGCTACATCTTCCTGCGTGGCGAGTACACCACTGCGGCGAAGAACCTCAACCGCGCCATCGATGAAGCCAAGGCTGCCGGCCTGCTGGGCAAGAACATCCTCGGCTCGGGCTTCGACTTCGAGCTGTTCGTGCACACCGGTGCCGGGCGCTACATCTGCGGTGAAGAAACCGCACTGATCAACTCGCTGGAAGGCCGCCGCGCCAACCCGCGCTCCAAGCCGCCCTTCCCTGCCGCCGTGGGTGTGTGGGGCAAGCCGACGTGCGTGAACAACGTCGAGACCCTGTGCAACGTGCCGGCCATCGTCGCCAACGGCAACGACTGGTACAAGTCGCTGGCCCGCGAAGGCAGCGAGGACCACGGCACCAAGCTGATGGGCTTCTCCGGCAAGGTGAAGAACCCGGGGCTGTGGGAGCTGCCGTTCGGCGTGACCGCCCGTGAGCTGTTCGAAGACTACGCCGGCGGCATGCGCGACGGCTTCAAGCTCAAGTGCTGGCAGCCAGGCGGCGCCGGTACCGGTTTCCTGCTGCCCGAGCACCTCGACGCGCAGATGTACGCCGGCGGCATCGCCAAGGTCGGCACCCGCATGGGTACGGGCCTTGCCATGGCGGTCGACGACAGCGTCAACATGGTTTCGCTGCTGCGCAACATGGAAGAGTTCTTCGCCCGCGAATCGTGCGGCTGGTGCACCCCCTGCCGGGACGGCCTGCCGTGGAGCGTGAAAATGTTGCGTTCCCTGGAAAATGGCCAGGGCCGTGCCGAAGACATCGAGACCCTGCTGGGTCTGGTGAACTTCCTCGGCCCAGGCCGTACCTTCTGCGCTCACGCACCCGGTGCCGTCGAGCCGCTGGGCAGTGCCATCAAATATTTCCGCTCGGAGTTCGAGGCCGGTGTGGCGCCTGAAAGCGCTGGCACCCTGCGCCCGAACCTGGCAAAGCCGATTGTAGTCGGCGCATAAAAAGATAGAACGCGGGTGGTCCGTGCCACCCGCCAGCCTGCAGGCCGGCCCGAACGATTCGCGGCAGGCCGCAGGCTTACAGATTTCCATTAGCCACGCCCGCTCACGCGGGCCAACGAAGAACTTTGAACAATGGCCACTATCCACGTAGACGGCAAAGCGCTCGAAGTCAACGGTGCAGACAACCTGTTACAGGCGTGTCTGTCGCTCGGCCTCGACATCCCCTATTTCTGCTGGCACCCGGCGCTTGGAAGCGTTGGCGCCTGTCGGCAGTGTGCGGTCAAGCAGTACACCGACGAGAACGACACCCGTGGTCGTATCGTCATGTCCTGCATGACCCCTGCCTCCGACGGCACCTGGATTTCCATCGACGATGACGAATCCAAGGCATTTCGCGCCAGCGTCGTCGAATGGCTGATGACCAACCACCCGCACGACTGCCCGGTGTGCGAGGAAGGCGGCCACTGCCACCTGCAGGACATGACGGTAATGACCGGCCACAACGAGCGCCGCTACCGTTTCACCAAGCGTACCCACCAGAACCAGGACCTCGGCCCGTTCATCGCTCACGAGATGAACCGCTGCATCGCCTGCTACCGCTGCGTGCGCTACTACAAGGACTACGCAGGCGGCACCGACCTGGGTGTCTATGGCGCCCACGACAACGTGTACTTCGGCCGCGTTGAAGACGGCGTGCTGGAAAGCGAATTCTCCGGCAACCTGACCGAGGTCTGCCCGACCGGCGTGTTCACCGACAAGACCCACTCCGAGCGCTACAACCGTAAGTGGGACATGCAGTTTGCCCCGAGCATCTGCCACGGCTGCTCCAGCGGCTGCAACATCAGCCCGGGCGAGCGCTACGGCGAGCTGCGCCGGATCGAAAACCGTTTCAACGGTTCGGTCAACCAGTACTTCCTGTGCGACCGTGGCCGCTTCGGTTACGGCTACGTCAACCGCACCGACCGCCCACGCCAGCCACGCCTGGCCGATGGCACCAAACTGGGCCTGGACGCCGCCCTGGACAAGGCCGCCGACCTGCTGCGCGGCCGTACCATCGTAGGTATCGGCTCGCCCCGCGCCAGCCTGGAAAGCAACTACGGCCTGCGCGAGCTGGTCGGTGCCGACTACTTCTACTCGGGTATGGAAGCCGGTGAGCTGGCCCGCGTACGTCTGGCCCTGGACGTGCTGAACAACAGCCCGCTGCCAGTGCCGACCCTGCGCGACATCGAAGACCACGACGCGGTGTTCGTGCTCGGCGAAGACCTGACCCAGACCGCCGCCCGCGTTGCCCTGGCCGTGCGCCAGGCCACCAAAGGCAAGGCTGAAGCCATGGCCGAGGCCATGAAAGTGCAGCCCTGGCTCGACGCCGCGGTGAAGAACATCGGCCAGCACGCGCTGTACCCGCTGTTCATCGCCAGCCTGGCTGAAACCAAGCTGGACGACGTTGCCGAAGAATGCGTGCACGCCGCCCCCGCCGACCTGGCGCGCATCGGTTTCGCTGTGGCCCACGCCATCGACCCGAGTGCCCCGGCCGTTGCAGGCCTGGACGACGAAGCCCTGGCCCTGGCCAAGCGCATCGCCGACGCCCTGGTCGCCGCCAAGCGTCCGCTGGTGGTTGCCGGTACTTCGCTGGCCGACCCGGCGCTGATCCAGGCTGCCGCCAACATCGCCAAGGCCCTGAAGCTGCGCGAGAAAAACGGCTCGCTGAGCCTGGTGGTACCTGAGGCCAACAGCCTCGGCCTGGCCATGCTCGGTGGCGAGTCCGCCGATGCCGCGCTGGATGCGGTCATCAGCGGCAAGGCCGACGCCATCGTGGTGCTGGAAAACGACCTGTACACCCGCGTACCGGCCGCCAAGGTCGATGCCGCCCTGGCAGCTGCGAAGGTCGTGATCGTCGCCGACCACTCCAACACAGCCACCCTGGAGCGTGCCCACCTGGTGCTGCCGGCGGCCTCGTTCGCCGAAGGCGACGGTACCCTGGTCAGCCAGGAAGGCCGTGCCCAGCGCTTCTTCCAGGTGTTCGACCCGCAGTACCTGGACAGCAGCATCCTGGTCCACGAAGGCTGGCGCTGGATGCACGCCCTGCGTGCCACCCTGCTGAACAAGCCGGTCGACTGGACCCAGCTGGACCACGTCACCAGCGCCTGCGCCGAAGCAGCCCCGCAACTGGCCGGCATCGTCAACGCGGCGCCTTCTGCAGCGTTCCGCATCAAGGGCATGAAGCTGGCCCGTGAGCCGCTGCGCTACTCCGGCCGTACCGCGATGCGCGCCAACATCAGCGTGCACGAGCCACGCACCCCGCAGGACAAGGACACCGCGTTCGCCTTCTCCATGGAAGGCTACTCGGGCTCCGCCGAACCGCGTCAGCAGGTGCCGTTCGCCTGGTCGCCGGGCTGGAACTCGCCGCAAGCCTGGAACAAGTTCCAGGACGAGGTCGGTGGCCACCTGCGTGCCGGTGACCCGGGCGTGCGCCTGATCGAATCGCAAGGCGATCGCCTGACCTGGTTCAACACCATTCCGGGCGCCTTCAACCCGGCCCGTGGCACCTGGACCGCAGTACCGTTCTTCCATCTGTTCGGCAGCGAAGAAAGCTCTTCGCGCGCTGCACCGGTTCAAGAGCGCATCCCTGCCGCCTACGTGGCACTGGCCAAGTCCGAGGCCGACCGCCTGGGCGTCAACGAAGGCGCGCTGCTGAGCCTGAACGTGGCCGGTGTGGCCCTGCGCCTGCCGCTGCGCATCAATGAAGAACTGGGCGCTGGCCTGGTCGCGCTGCCCAAAGGCCTGGCCGGCATCCCGCCGGCCATCTTCGGTGCATCCGTCGAAGGTCTGCAGGAGGCAGCACAATGAGCTGGTTCACCCCCGAAGTGATCGATGTGATCATCCAGGTCGTCAAGGCTATCGTGGTGCTGCTGGCCGTAGTGGTCTGCGGCGCCCTGCTCAGCTTCGTCGAGCGCCGCCTGCTGGGCTGGTGGCAGGACCGCTACGGTCCTAACCGTGTCGGCCCGTTCGGCATGTTCCAGATCGCCGCCGACATGCTGAAGATGTTCTTCAAGGAAGACTGGAACCCGCCCTTCGTCGACAAGATGATTTTCACCCTGGCGCCGGTCGTGGCCATGAGCGCGCTGCTGATCGGCTTCTCGATCATTCCGATCACGCCGGGCTGGGGCGTTGCCGACCTGAACATCGGCCTGCTGTTCTTCTTCGCCATGGCCGGCCTGTCGGTCTACGCCGTGCTGTTTGCCGGCTGGTCGTCGAACAACAAGTATGCCCTGCTGGGCAGCTTGCGCGCCTCGGCACAGACCGTCTCGTACGAAGTGTTCCTGGGCCTGGCGCTGATGGGCGTGGTGGTACAGGTGGGCTCGTTCAACATGCGTGACATCGTTGAATACCAGGCCCAGAACCTGTGGTTCATCATTCCGCAGTTCTTCGGCTTCTGCACCTTCTTCATCGCCGGCGTTGCCGTGACTCACCGTCACCCCTTCGACCAGCCAGAAGCGGAACAGGAACTGGCCGACGGCTACCACATCGAGTATGCCGGCATGAAATGGGGCATGTTCTTCGTCGGTGAGTACATCGGCATCATCCTCATCTCGGCGCTGCTGGTGACCCTGTTCTTCGGTGGCTGGCACGGCCCGTTCGGCATCCTGCCGCAAGTGCCGTTCCTGTGGTTCGCGCTGAAAACCGCGTTCTTCATCATGCTGTTCATCTTGCTGCGCGCTTCGATCCCGCGCCCACGCTATGACCAGGTGATGGACTTCAGCTGGAAGTTCTGCCTGCCGCTGACCCTGATCAATTTGCTGGTGACCGCTGCGATCGTGCTTTACAACACGCCAGCCGTCGCGGCCCAGTGAGGATTTGACCCATGTTCAAATATATCGGCGACATCGTTAAGGGCACCGGCACTCAGCTGCGCAGCCTGGCAATGGTGTTCTCCCACGGGTTCCGCAAGCGCGACACCCTGCAGTACCCCGAAGAACCCGTGTACCTGCCGCCGCGCTACCGCGGCCGTATCGTCCTCACTCGCGACCCCGACGGCGAGGAGCGCTGCGTAGCGTGCAACCTCTGCGCGGTGGCCTGCCCGGTCGGCTGCATCTCGCTGCAGAAGGCCGAGACCGAGGACGGCCGCTGGTACCCGGAGTTCTTCCGCATCAACTTCTCGCGCTGCATTTTCTGCGGCCTGTGCGAGGAGGCGTGCCCGACCACCGCAATCCAGCTGACTCCGGATTTCGAAATGGCCGAGTTCAAGCGTCAGGATCTGGTGTACGAGAAAGAAGATCTGCTGATCTCCGGCCCCGGCAAGAACCCTGACTACAACTTCTACCGTGTTGCGGGTATGGCGATCGCTGGCAAGCCGAAAGGCTCTGCACAGAACGAAGCCGAGCCGATCAACGTGAAGAGCTTGCTCCCATAAGGACAGAAAGATGGAATTCGCTTTCTACTTCGCATCCGGGATCGCCGTGGTCTCCACCCTCCGGGTGGTCACTGGCACCAACCCCGTGCACGCCCTGCTCTACCTGATCATTTCGCTGATTTCCGTGGCAATGATCTTCTTCGCCCTGGGTGCGCCGTTCGCCGGCGCCCTGGAAGTGATCGCCTACGCCGGCGCCATCATGGTGCTGTTCGTCTTCGTGGTGATGATGCTCAACCTGGGGCCGGCCTCGGTCGCCCAGGAACGCGGCTGGCTCAAGCCCGGCATATGGGCAGGGCCGGTGATACTCGGCACCCTGCTGCTGCTTGAGTTGCTGTACGTGCTGTTCGTCACCCCGAGCGGTGCCGGCATCAGCGGCACCACCGTGGGCCCGAAAGAAGTGGGCATCAGCCTGTTCGGCCCGTACCTGCTGGTGGTCGAACTGGCCTCGATGCTGCTGCTCGCCGCAGCCGTCACCGCCTTCCACCTGGGCCGCAACGAGGCGAAGGAGTAAATCATGGGTGCTATCCCTCTCGAGCATGGTCTGGCGGTCGCCGGCATCCTGTTCTGCTTAGGTCTGGTTGGCCTGATGGTCCGCCGCAACATCCTCTTCGTGCTCATGAGCCTGGAAGTCATGATGAACGCCTCTGCCCTGGCGTTCGTCGTCGCCGGTGCCCGTTGGGTCCAGCCCGACGGCCAGGTGATGTTCATTCTGGTGATCAGCCTGGCAGCCGCCGAGGCCAGTATCGGCCTGGCGATCCTGCTGCAGCTGTATCGCCGCTTCCACACTCTCGACATCGATGCTGCCAGTGAGATGCGCGGATGAACCTTCTCTTCCTGACTTTCGTCTTCCCCCTGATCGGCTTTTTGCTGCTGTCGTTCTCGCGCGGGCGGTTCTCGGAGAACCTGTCCGCCCTGATCGGCGTCGGCTCGGTCGGCCTCTCGGCCGCCGTGGCGGCCTACGTCATCTGGCAATTCAATGTCGCCCCGCCTGAAGGCGGCGCGTACAGCCAGCTGTTGTGGCAGTGGATGTCGGTGGACGGCTTCGCGCCGAACTTCACCCTGTACCTGGACGGCCTGTCGGTCACCATGCTTGGCGTGGTCACCGGCGTAGGCTTCCTGATCCATCTGTTCGCCTCCTGGTACATGCGTGGCGAAGCCGGTTACTCGCGCTTCTTCTCGTACACCAACTTGTTCATCGCCAGCATGCTGTTCCTGATCCTGGGCGATAACCTGCTGTTCATCTACTTCGGCTGGGAAGGCGTGGGCCTGTGCTCTTACCTGTTGATCGGTTTCTACTACAGCAACCGCAACAACGGTAATGCAGCACTCAAGGCTTTCATCGTCACCCGTGTCGGCGACGTGTTCCTGGCCATCGGCCTGTTCATCCTGTTCGTCCAGCTCGGCACCCTGAACGTGCAGGAGCTGCTGGTGCTGGCACCGCAGAAATTCCAGGCGGGCGACACCTGGATGGTCCTGGCAACCCTGATGCTGCTGGGTGGCGCGGTCGGTAAATCGGCCCAGCTGCCGCTGCAGACCTGGCTGGCCGATGCGATGGCAGGCCCTACCCCGGTTTCGGCACTGATCCACGCCGCCACCATGGTAACCGCAGGCGTATACCTGATCGCCCGTACCAACGGCCTGTTCCTGCTGGCCCCGGACATCCTGCACCTGGTCGGTGTGGTCGGTGGCGTGACCCTGGTGCTGGCCGGTTTCGCCGCGCTGGTGCAGACCGACATCAAGCGTATCCTCGCCTACTCGACCATGAGCCAGATCGGCTACATGTTCCTGGCGCTGGGCGTGGGTGCCTGGGACGCGGCAATCTTCCACCTGATGACCCACGCCTTCTTCAAGGCCCTGCTGTTCCTTGCTTCGGGTGCGGTGATCGTTGCCTGCCACCACGAGCAGAACATCTTCAAGATGGGCGGCCTGTGGAAGAAACTGCCGCTGGCCTACGCCAGCTTCGTGGTCGGTGGTGCCGCCCTGGCCGCCCTGCCGATCCTGACCGTAGGCTTCTACTCCAAGGACGAGATCCTCTGGGAAGCCTTCGCCAGCGGCAATACCGGCCTGCTGTACGCCGGCCTGGTCGGTGCGTTCATGACCTCGCTGTACACCTTCCGCCTGATCTTCATCGCCTTCCACGGCGAAGCCAAGACCGAAGCCCACGCCGGCCACGGCATCAGCCACTGGCTGCCGCTGGGCGTGCTGATCGTGCTGTCGACCTTCGTCGGCGCCTGGATCCACCCACCGCTGGCAGGCGTGCTGCCTGAAAGCGCCGGCCATGCCGGCGGTGAAGCCAAGCACTCGCTGGAGATCGCCTCGGGCGCCATCGCCATCGCCGGTATCCTGCTGTCGGCCCTGCTGTTCCTGGGCAAGCGCCGCTTCGCCAGCGCCGTCGCCAACAGCAGCATCGGCCGCGTCCTTTCGGCCTGGTGGTTCGCCGCCTGGGGCTTCGACTGGATCTACGACAAGCTCTTCGTCAAACCTTACCTGCTGATCAGCCACATCCTGCGCAAGGACCCGGTTGACCGCAGCATCGGCCTGATCCCTCGGATGGCCCGTGGCGGCCACGTCGCCATGAGCAAGACCGAGACCGGCCAGCTGCGCTGGTACACCGCCTCGATCGCCGTCGGCGCCGTGCTGGTACTCGGCGCTGTGGTAGTGGCTGCGGTATGACTATGAATCTTGCGACTTTGCCAAAGGAAACCAACCCGTCATGATTTTGCCTTGGCTGATCCTGATCCCTTTCATCGGCGGCTTCCTGTGCTGGCTGGGTGAGCGCTTCGGCTCCACCCTGCCGCGCTGGATCGCGCTGCTGACCATGTCCCTGCTGCTCGGCATCGGCCTGTGGCTGTGGGGCACCGGCGATTACACCCTGGCCCCTGCACCGGGCGCCGAACCTGCCTGGGCACTCGAATACAAAGTCGAGTGGATCAAGCGCTTCGGCATCAGCATCCACCTGGCCCTCGATGGCCTGTCGCTGCTGATGATCCTGCTCACCGGCCTGCTCGGTGTGCTCTCGGTGCTGTGTTCCTGGAAAGAAATCCAGCGCCACGTCGGCTTCTTCCACCTCAACCTGATGTGGATCCTGGGCGGCGTGGTCGGTGTATTCCTGGCCCTGGACCTGTTCCTGTTCTTCTTCTTCTGGGAAATGATGCTGGTGCCGATGTATTTCCTCATCGCGCTCTGGGGTCACAGCTCGGCAGACGGCAAGAAGACCCGGATCTACGCCGCCACCAAGTTCTTCATCTTCACCCAGGCCAGCGGCCTGATCATGCTGGTGGCGATCCTTGGCCTGGTGCTGGTCAACTACAACACCACCGGCGTGCTCACCTTCAACTACAGCGACCTGCTCAAGGCCGAACTGCCGGCTGGCGTCGAGTACCTGCTGATGCTGGGCTTCTTCATCGCCTTCGCGGTGAAGCTGCCGGTGGTGCCGTTCCACTCCTGGCTGCCTGATGCGCACGCCCAGGCACCGACCGCAGGTTCCGTGGACCTGGCGGGCATCTTGCTGAAAACCGCGGCCTACGGCCTGCTGCGTTTCGCCCTGCCGCTGTTCCCGAACGCTTCGGCAGAGTTTGCCCCGATCGCCATGACCCTGGGCCTGATCGGTATCTTCTACGGTGCCTTCCTGGCCTTCGCGCAAACCGACATCAAGCGCCTGATCGCCTTCTCCAGCGTCTCGCACATGGGCTTCGTGCTGATCGGCATCTACTCCGGCAGCCAGCAGGCCCTGCAAGGCGCGGTGATCCAGATGCTGGCCCACGGCCTTTCGGCTGCCGCGCTGTTCATCCTGTCCGGCCAGCTGTACGAGCGCCTGCACACCCGTGACATGCGTCAGATGGGTGGCCTGTGGCACCGCATTGCCTACCTGCCCGCCATCAGCCTGTTCTTCGCCGCTGCATCGCTGGGCCTGCCAGGCACCGGCAACTTCGTCGGCGAGTTCCTGATCCTGATCGGCAGCTTCGCCAGCGTGCCGTGGATCACCGTGATCGCAACCACCGGCCTGGTCTTCGGCTCGGTCTACTCGCTGATCATGATCCACCGTGCCTACTTCGGCCCAAGCAAGAGCGACACCGTGCTGGCCGGCATGGACGGCCGCGAGCTGATCATGGTGCTGGGCCTTGCGGTGCTGCTGATCGTGCTTGGTGTGTACCCGCAGCCGTTCCTCGACACTTCTGCCGCCACCATGAGCGGTGTGCAGCAGTGGCTTGGCTCCGCTTTCACTCAACTCGCTTCGGCCCGGTAAGAGCGCTATGGAATTCACCACTCAACACTTCATCGCATTGGCGCCGATGCTGATCACCACCATCACCACGGTGGTGGTGATGCTGGCGATCGCCTGGAAGCGCAACCACTCGCAGACCTTCCTGTTGTCCACCGTGGGCCTGAACCTGGCCCTGCTGTCGATCCTGCCGGCGCTGAAGGTCGCGCCGCTGGCGGTCACTTCGCTAATCACCATCGACAAGTTCGCCTGCCTGTACATGGCGATCGTTCTGGTGGCCACGCTGGCCTGCGTCACACTGGCTCACGCCTATCTCGGTGAAGGCTCCAAGGGCTTCCCCGGCAACCGTGAAGAACTCTACCTGCTGCTGTTGATGTCGGCCCTCGGTGGCCTGGTGCTGGTCAGCGCCAACCACCTGGCCGGCCTGTTCATCGGGCTGGAGCTGCTGTCGGTGCCGGTCTATGGCCTGGTGGCGTACGCCTTCTTCAACAAGCGTTCGCTGGAAGCCGGCATCAAGTACATGGTGCTGTCGGCCGCAGGCTCGGCCTTCCTGCTGTTCGGCATGGCCCTGCTGTATGCCGATGCCGGTAGCCTGAGCTTCGACCAGATCGGCAAAGCCCTGGCCGCCACCAGCATGCCAAGCCTGGTCGCTCAGCTGGGCCTGGGCATGATGCTGGTCGGCCTGGCCTTCAAGCTGTCGCTGGTACCTTTCCACCTGTGGACCCCGGACGTCTACGAAGGCGCCCCGGCGCCAGTCGCCGCGTTCCTGGCCACCGCGAGCAAGGTCGCGGTGTTCGCCGTGGTCGTACGCCTGTTCATGCTCTCCCCTGCTGCCAGCAGCGGCGTGCTGAGCACCGTTCTGGCGGTGATCGCGGTCGCCTCGATCCTGGTCGGTAACCTGCTGGCGCTGACCCAGAGCAACCTCAAGCGTCTGCTCGGTTACTCGTCCATCGCCCACTTCGGCTACCTGCTCATCGCCCTGATCGCCAGCAAGGGCCTGGCCATGGAAGCGATGGGCGTGTACCTGGTCACCTACGTGATCACCAGCCTGGGTGCGTTCGGTGTCATCACCCTGATGTCCTCGCCTTACGGCGGCCGTGACGCCGATGCCCTGTACGAGTACCGCGGCCTGTTCTGGCGCCGCCCGTACCTGACGGCAGTGCTGACCGTGATGATGTTGTCGCTGGCCGGTATCCCGCTGACCGCTGGCTTCATCGGCAAGTTCTACATCATCGCCACTGGCGTCGAGTCGCACCTGTGGTGGCTGGTCGGTGCCCTGGTGATCGGTAGCGCCATCGGCGTTTACTACTACCTGCGTGTGATGGTCACCCTGTACCTGGTCGAGCCGAACCTGCGCCGCCACGATGCGCCGCTGAAGTGGGAACAGCGCACTGGCGGCGTCATGCTGCTGGCCATTGCCATTCTCGCCTTCGTACTGGGTGTCTACCCGCAGCCGTTGCTGGAAATGGTCCAGCAGGCTGGCCTGCAACTGATCGGCTGATCGAACAGGCAATAGCAAACACCCCGCTCATGCGGGGTGTTTTTTTATCTGCGCTGCAAACCGTGCCGGCTACGCTACCGTTCCGCTTGCCTGCCTGACGCAACATCGTCACTGCGGCGCAGTGCCGTCCTGCGTAAATCACTGCTGGCCGATGGCAAGTACACATCCGGATTAGGCATTCCACTGGGTGACAGTTCATGGGTCATTTCGAACTCGGCCCTCACCGACCAACCACACGCCTCCGTGGTGCATTGCAAATAGGCCACTCTAAGGAAAATATGGCGACCTTCGCTGGTGCGTATGCGCATCCGGCTATGGCAGTGAGGGCAGACCAGTTTGTAAGTACTCACGGTAGATACCTGTTAAGGCCGAGCAATGGCAGAAGCTGTAAGGTTGATCGTCCATTTGTGTCAGTATTGCCTACTGTATAAGAAAGGCTTTTCATCAAACTGCTGTTCATGCCGATAAAGTTCCTCATATTGCAGGGTTATTATTCATAACGAGTAGTTTAAGCCCAGGGAATGTCATTAAACCAGCAATGGATATCTGTTATGAGTAGCCGTTTTTTCGCCTCGGTGCTGGCCCGCCTCAAGCAACTTACCCAGTCCGAAAGCGACGCTCAGCTGGCCCGAGCGCTTGGTATAAGCCCGCAGACACTGAGCAGCTGGAAGGTACGCGAGAGCATTCCATACTCATTATGCGTAGATATGGCCCGGCAGCATGCCTGCTCGCTGGACTGGCTGCTGATGGGTGAGCGCGAGCGTACCTTGCACACCGGTGAAGGCTGGGAAGATGACATCCTCGAACGTTTGCGCAGCCTTTCATTCGCCGACCGCGAGGCCACGCTGCTGTACATCAAGGACAAACAGCGCATCCAGGAGCTGGAGAAGAAACTGGATGCACTCGCCTACCGTGAGCCGGACACCTCCGAAGGCTAACTGCGACGTCGCCAACGCTGCACGATTTCCCGAAGGTCCACCGAGTCCAGCCACACCATGACCTTGAGGCTGATCGGGACCACCACGACCGCCGCCACGAAAGCAGCCATGCCCCGGGAAAGCATGGGGGCCAAAGCTTGCAACAGCGGCTCGAACAGGTAGCCCACGCCAACGGTGAGAAGGGCCAGCAAGGCTTGCTTGCCCAACGTAAGCCGCTTGCGCGAAACGATGACCAGCCGATCACGTGCCGCGCTGACCAGTAAAGCGCCCAACACTGCACCGAAAAGCACCCGCCCGTCGCGCTCGAGCCACTCCACAACGCAGGACAGGGCACCATCAATCAATGCGACTTCAATCATGAGTGCCTCACTGCTCTGCAAGCATGCCGTAGCGAATGGCCTTGATCACGGCGGCGACCCGCGTGGATACATCGAATTTGCGCAGGATGTTGCCCACATGGAAATTTACCGTCGACTCCTGGCACTGCAGGATCCGACCGATTTCCCACGAACTCTTGCCATAGGCACACCACAGCAATACCTGCTGCTCTCTGGGGGTCAGGCGAATAGGCGTATCCGCTTGGCTATCTTCGATCTGTTGCGTGTTGGCACTCATCACCGAACTCCAAAAAATCATCGCCAGTTCACGTCAGCTATCGGGCTGACGCGGTAGGACTCCACCTTACGAATCCCAAAACACGTGTTCCATTCATACGGTTTGTAAATCGCCGTCCTACACACCCGTCCTCAAATGGCTGCTTTCAATTAAGTGAAACTCTCCGTGCTCTGCACGGCGTTTCGCTCGTCACAACGCCGTTGCCTGCCCTTTTCACCTGGAGTTGTACGATGCGCCCCGTGTTGCCCCCCTCACCTTGCCTTGGCCTTGTGGCCCTTTTCACAGTCGCCCAGCACGCGTCAGCTGCACCTGCGGTCGAACTGGGCGAAGTGCTGATCAGTGACGAAGCACATAGCGAACTGGAAGACGCCCGCGCGCGCCTGCAGGCAGTACCCGGCGCCAGCAACCTGGTGGACATGCAGCGTGTGGGGCAAGGACGGGTGGCCAGCAACCAGGACGTGCTGGCCTACCAGCCGGGGGTGTTCGCACAGTCTGCAGGTAACGATGGCATCAAGCTGTCCATCCGCGGGTCAGGCATCAACCGTGCGACCGGAGCCCACGGTTCAGGGGTGTACACGATGTTCGACGGCCTGCCGCTGACCGGCCCGGGCGGTACACCTTACGAGCTGTTCGAGCCGCTGTGGCTGAGCCGCGCCGAAGTGCTGCGAGGGGCCAACGGTTTCGATCAGGGCGCGCTGGCACTGGGTGGCGCAATCAACTATGTGACGCCTACCGGCTACGACGCCGCGCCACTGCAGGTGCGGTACGAGGCCGGCAGCCGCGGCTATCAGCACAGGCACGTCAGCTCGGGTCAGGTGTTGGGCAACCTCGACTACTACGTGGCCCTCACCGATTCGGAATACGACGGCTACCAGGCGCACAGCAGCGGCAGCGCCAAAGGCATCGCCACCAACGTGGGTTATCGCTTCAACCCCAACCTGGAAACGCGCTTCTACCTGCGCTACCGGGAAACCGAGAATGAGTTGGCCGGGCGCCTGACCAAGGACCAGATCAAGCACGACCCACGTGCCGCAAACGCCGCCTACCTGGCGCGCGACGACAGCCGGCCGCAACCGGGCAGTACCTGGGTGGCCAACAAGACCACCTTCTACCTTGAGGACGATGCCCGGGTGGAAGCCGGGCTGGTGTACCACGACTTCCCCATGGACCTGCGCGAAGGCCCGATGCGCCTGAAGGTCGCCTACACCGATGTCAGCGGCACCCTGAACTACATGCGCCGCGACACCTTGCTGGGCCATCAGAGCAACACCACCGTGGGCTGGCGAACCACCAAGCACCTGCCCAACAGCGGCGCCTCGCAGTTTGCCCGTACCACTGGCGACAACTTCGGCGCACGCAGCCGCGACTTCAGCTATCAGGGGTCGGATACTGTCCTGCATGTCGGCAACGATCTGGAACTGATCCCTGACCTGTGGCTGACCACTGGCCTGGCGATGATCTATACCCGCCGTGAAAGCGCAGTCACCTATCCGCAGAACGGTGGAAAGGTCAGCCAGCATGACTGGGACTACGCACCGCGCCTGGGCCTGCGCTACGACATCAACCCGCAACTGCAGGTGTATGGCAACCTGAGCCGGTCCGTCGAGCCACCCCACCCATGGTCACTGATCTGGAGCTCCACGGTCGCCACGCAGCCGATCGAACTGCAAAACCAGACAGCCACTACGCTGGAACTGGGCGCGCGCGGTGATTCGGCCCTGGGCCGCTGGGACCTGGCCTGGTACTACTCGCAAGTGCGCCATGAACTGTTGGCCGTTGAAATCGAGGCAGGCCTCCCGGCCAAGGAGGTCAATGCCAGCGCCACCGTGCACCAGGGCGTCGAAGCCGGCCTGGACAGCACCCTCTGGGAGCACCCTGGCACTGGCAAGCTCAGCTTGCGCCAGGCCTACACGTTCAGTGATTTCCACTACCGGGACGATGACACCTTCGGCGACAACCGCCTGCCTGGCATTCCCATGCATTACTACCAGGCCGAACTGCGCTACGACTGGCCAAGCGGCTTCCATGCCGGGGTCAACACGCAGATGGCGTCCAAGGTGCAAGTCGATTACGCCAACAGTTACCACGCCGATGCCTACGCCCTGCTCGGTGCGCGCCTGGGCTGGGACTCGCCGAAACAGGACTGGCAGACCTGGCTGGACCTGCGCAACCTGACCAACAAGCGCTATGCGGCGACGGTAACGCCTGGGTACGACGATGCAGGGCAAGACATTGCCCGGTCGACGCCAGGGGAAGGGTTTGGCGTATACGCCGGGGTTTCATACAGCTTGCGTTGAAACGCTGCAAGGGCTGCGTGGCAGCCCCTATTGAGGCAACTGCACCTGCGGCTTGGTCGCGGCGAAAATCCCCCAGCTCGACATGAACAGCGCCGCGATCAGCGGCCCGATCACAAACCCGTTGAGCCCGAATACGGCCAACCCACCCAAGGTGGACACCAGGATCAGGTAGTCGGGCATACGCGTATCCTTGCCCACCAGGATCGGCCGCAGCAGGTTGTCCACCAGGCCAATCACCAGCACGCCAAACGCGGTCAGGATCACCCCTTGCAAGATCGCCCCGGTCAACAGGAAATACGCCGCCACCGGTGCCCAGACGATCCCCGCGCCCACTGCCGGCAGCAGTGACAGAAACGCCATCATCACCGCCCAGACCAGCGCGCTGGGAATATCCAGCACCCAGAAGATGAAACCACCCAAGGCGCCTTGGGTGATCGCCACCAGCACATTGCCCTTCACCGTGGCGCGCACCACACGGTTGAACTTCAACTGCAGGCGGCGCTTCTGGTGCTCTGGCAGCGGCACGGCCAGGCGTACCCGCCGCGCCACGTCCGCGCCCTCACGCAGAAAGAAGAACAACAGGTAAAGCATGATGCCGAAACTGATCAGAAACTCGAAGGTGCCCTGGCCGAAACTGAAGGCCTGGGTGGCCAGCATCTCGCTGCCCTGGGTGGCCCATTTGGTGATCTTGTCGCGCAGCCCCTCCAGGTTGCCCATGCCCATGCTGTCCAGGCTGTGCTGCATGAAAGGCGGCAGCATGTTCATGCCGCGCTCGACATAGCCGGCGATATCCAGCTGCCCGCTCTCGATCCGCTGGTAAAGGGTGGCGCCCTCCTGCACCAGCAAGGCGCTGGTGATGATCACTGGCAAAATGGCCACCAACAGGCAAATCAGCAAGGTGGTCGCCGCCGCCAGGTTACGCCGCCTGCCAAAGCGCATCAGCAGGTTTCGCTGCAGCGGCGCGAACAGGATGCCGAGGATCACCGCCCAGAAGATGGCGCCATAGTACGGCAGCAGGATCCAGCCGAAGGCAATGGTCACCAGCGCCAGCAATACTGCCAGGGCCTTGTTCTGCAAAGCGGTTTGGTTCATGGCGGTTCCTCGTGAGTGCTGGACATTAGTGCACACCACTTTGGTAAAAGTGCCATGCCCACCTTGATTCAAATCAATACGCGCGACGCAGGCCGGCCTTAGCATCCGCGCCTTTGCCCCGGTGCGCACATGAACATCCCCGCCAAGCCTGAACTGCTGGCCCCTGCCGGCACCCTCAAGACCATGCGCTATGCATTCGCCTACGGCGCCGACGCGGTTTACGCCGGCCAGCCACGCTACAGCCTGCGGGTGCGCAACAACGAATTCGACCATGCCAACCTGGCGCTGGGCATCCAGGAGGCCCATGCACAGGGCAAGCGCTTCTACGTGGTGGTGAACATCGCGCCGCACAACGCCAAGCTCAAGACCTTTCTCAAGGACCTGGCGCCGGTGATCGACATGGCGCCCGATGCGCTGATCATGTCCGATCCCGGCCTGATCATGCTGGTGCGCCAGCACTTCCCGCAAATGCCTGTGCACCTCTCAGTACAGGCCAATACGGTCAACTGGGCCAGCGTGCAGTTCTGGCAGCAACTTGGCCTGAGCCGGGTGATCCTGTCGCGGGAACTGTCGCTCGAAGAGATCGGCGAAATCCGCCAGCACGTGCCTGAAATGGAACTGGAAGTGTTCGTCCATGGCGCCCTGTGCATGGCGTACTCTGGGCGCTGCCTGCTGTCGGGTTACCTCAACAAGCGTGATGCCAACCAGGGCACCTGTACCAACGCCTGCCGCTGGAAGTACAACGCTACCCCCGCTACCGAAAACGCTGCCGGCGACATCGTGCGAGAGGTCGAGCCGACGCTGGGCCTGGGCGCACCGACCGATCAGGTGTTCCTGCTGCACGAAAGCAATCGCCCCGGTACCGAGATGCCCGCCTTCGAGGATGAACACGGCACTTACATCATGAATGCCAAGGACCTGCGCGCCATCCAGCACGTCGAGCGGCTGGCGGCCATGGGCGTGCACTCCCTCAAGATCGAGGGCCGCACCAAGTCGCACTTCTACTGCGCCCGTGCGGTGCAGTCGTACCGCCAGGCCATAGACGATGCCGCTGCCGGGCGCCCCTTCGACAGGGCCCTGATGGACAACCTCGAATCGCTGGCCCAACGTGGCTACACCGAGGGTTTCCTGCGCCGCCATGTGCATGACGAGTACCAGAACTACCAGCGGAGCAATTCGCTGTCCGAGCGCCAGCAGTTCGTCGGCGAACTGACCGGTGCACGGGTGGACGGCCTGGCCGAGGTCAAGGTGAAGAACCGCTTCGCAGTAGGCGATCATCTGGAGCTGATGACCCCGCGCGGCGACTATCATTTCGACCTGCACAACCTGTACGGTCGCCAGCAGCAGGCCATCGACGTGGCGCCCGGGGACGGCCATGTGGTCTACCTGCCGATCCCGGAGCAGGTAGCGCTGGAATACGGCTTGCTGATGCGCGACCTGTGCCAGGACGAACTGGCTGACAAAGGTGTAATGTCCAGTTCAGCCAGCTGACAGTTGCTGGCCGATAGCATGCCAGCGCACATCGCGCCTGCAAGCGGCCTGCGCTATCCTGCAGCTCATTTGCATGGCGGGCGGGGCGCCCGCCTACCCATAGGAGTCGTTCGACCATGCTGCATAAACACCTGATCGCGCTCGGCCTGCTGGCCATCACCGGCCTGGCACAGGCTGGCGAGACCATCGACGTCTACCGCGACCCCAACTGTGGCTGCTGCAAGGCCTGGATCAGCCACCTTCGTGACAACGGCTTTACCGTCAACGACCATGTCGAGCCGAACATGAGCGCCGTCAAGCAGCGGCTCGGCGTGGCGCCGCGGCTGGCTTCATGCCACACCGGGGTGATCGACGGCAAGTTCGTCGAAGGCCACGTCCCGGCCGAGCAGGTGCGCCTGCTGGCCAAGCGCAACGACCTCAAGGGCCTGGCCGTGCCTGGCATGCCGGTGGGTTCGCCAGGCATGGAAATGGGTGATCGCAAGGACGCCTATCAAGTCATCGGGGTAACCCGGGATGGCCAGGACACCGTAGTCGCCAACTACTGATGCTGAGCCTCTGGGCGCTGTTTCTCAGCGCCTTTGGCGCCGCCACCCTGCTGCCACTGCAATCGGAGGCGGTGCTGGTGGGCCTGCTGCTGCGCCAACCCGACGCCTGGCTGACCCTGTTGCTGGTCGCCACCCTGGGCAACGTGCTCGGTTCGGTGGTCAACTGGTTGCTGGGCCGGGCCATCGAACACCTGCGCGACAAGCGCTGGTTCCCGTTCAGCGCCCGTCAACTCGAACGCGCCCAGCAACGCTATCAGCGCTGGGGGCAATGGTCGTTGCTGCTGAGCTGGATGCCAGTGATCGGCGACCCGTTGACCCTGATTGCCGGGATCATGCGTGAGCCGTTCTGGCGTTTCGTGCTGCTGGTCACGCTGGCAAAGGGCGGGCGTTACATGGTCGTAGCCGTGATTACCCTGGGTTGGTTTCATGCCTGGTAACACCTTTAACGTTTAAGGTGCCTGTGCGGCTGCTAAAGTCGCCAATTCCTACATGGTCCTACACGGAGTGCCCCCATGCTACGCGCAACCGCCCTGGCCTTTGCCTGCCTCATCGGCGCCCCCGCCATCGCCGCCGAAGCCCCCACCTACGGCAAGCAGCTCGAAGGCTTCAGCTACCCCCACCCCCTCAAGCATTTCGACTTCCAGTCCCAGGGGCAGAGCCTGCAGATGGGCTACATGGACGTGCCTGCCAAAGGCCAGGCCAACGGCCGCAGCGTGGTGCTGATGCATGGCAAGAACTTCTGCGCCGCCACCTGGGAAACCACCATCGATGCGTTGAGCCAGGCCGGCTACCGGGTCATCGCGCCCGACCAGGTCGGCTTCTGCACTTCAAGCAAGCCAGGGTATTACCAATACAGCTTCCAGCAATTGGCCAGCAACACCCATGCCCTGCTGGAGCAGTTGGGCGTCAAGCAAGCGATCATCCTCGGCCATTCCACCGGCGGCATGCTCGCCACCCGTTACGCGTTGATGTACCCACAACAGGTCGAGCGCCTGGCCATGGTCAACCCGATCGGCCTGGAAGACTGGAAGGCCCTCGGCGTGCCCTACCGCACGGTGGACCAGTGGTATGCCCGCGAACTCAAGCTCGATGCCGACGGCGTGCGTGAATACGAGCGCAAGACCTATTACGCCGGGCGCTGGAAACCTGAGTACGAGCGTTGGGTACAGATGCTGGCGGGGCTGAACAAGGGCCCTGGGCATGAAGCCGTGGCGTGGAACTCGGCACTGATCTACGACATGATCTTCACCCAGCCGGTGTACCACGAGTTCAAAGACTTGAAGATGCCAACCCTGCTGCTGATCGGCGACCAGGACAGCACGGCCATTGGCAGTGACATCGCACCGCCCGAGGTCAAGGCGCGGCTGGGCAAGTACAAGGAGCTGGGGCCGCACGTGGCCAAGCTGATTCCACAAGGCGAGCTGGTGACCTTCGAGGGCATGGGGCACGCGCCGCAGATCGAGGAGCCACGGCGCTTCAACAACACCCTGATCGAGTGGCTTGGGCGCTGAGGATATGATGGGGCGCATTGGGTGTCGGGGGCTGCCGGGGGCATGCCACGGGCATTTGCTGCGCCCTTTGGATTGAACGCCGCCCTCGCGGCGCATCGCGCCCCCCCCCGCATTTGTTGCAGCGCGCCACTGATGATAGGCGATGGTTACCATGCCTTGTCTGGTGGGCGCGATTCATCGGCTGGCGCAATGAAAATTCCCTGCTAAATTTTCATGAAAATAATCATAAAAAATTTCATGAGGCCAAGGCATGTTCAAGCAATCCGCCCAGCACGTCGCCAGTTATTACGCCCGCACCTACCCTGCCAGCATTCCCCTGCGCCCTACCCTGCAAGGCCGGCACGACACCGACGTGATCATCATCGGCGCCGGCTTCAGCGGCCTGCACACTGCCCTGCGCCTGGCCCTGGCGGGTAAGCGTGTGACCCTGCTGGAAGCCAGCCGGGTGGCCTGGGCCGCATCCGGTCGCAACGGTGGCCAGGCGCTGCTGGGCTGGTCGTGCGGCATGCCGCCCATCGAGAAAGCCTTGGGCGTGGAACGCAGCCGACGCCTGTGGGACAGCATGTGCTGGGCTGCCGACGAAATGCGTGAACTGCCGCAACGGCACGGCTTCGATATCGATTACCGGGCCGGCAGCCTCTGGACCTCGGTGCTGCCACGCCGGGTGAAAATGCTGGAACAAGCCCTGCTTGATGCCGAACAGAAATGGGGCTACCAGGCCCTGCGCCTGATCGGCCGTGACGAGTTGCCCCAGTGGATCGACAGCCCGCGCTACCAGGCTGCCCTGTACGACGCCAAGGGCGCGCACCTCAACCCGCTGAAACTGGCCCAAGGCCTGGCCAGCGCGATCGAGGCTGCCGGCGGGCGGATCTTCGAGCAAAGCCAGGTACTCGACTACCAGCAGAGCGCCAATGGCTATATCGCCCGCACCGACCATGGCGAAGTGCACGGCGAGGTGCTGGTGCTGGCCTGCAACGCCTACATCGACCGCCTTGACCGCAACCTGTCGCGCCGGCTGCTGCCGGTGGGCTCCTATCAAGTGGCCACCACGCCACTGGACGCGGATTTCGCCCGGTCGCTGCTACCACGCAACAGTTGCGTGATCGACAACCAGTTCGTACCGGACTATTTCCGCCTCACCCCGGACCACCGCCTGCTGTTCGGCGGCGGCTGCACCTACCTGGGCGGCATTCCCAAGGACGTGGCCAGCGCCACCCGCCCCTACCTTGAGCGTGTGTTCCCACAACTGGCGGGCGTTGCCATCGACTATGCCTGGGGCGGGCATATCGACTGCAGCATCCAGCGCACCCCGGACATCGGCCGCGACGGCCAGCGCTACTGGCTGCAGGGCTTTTCCGGCCATGGCGTACTGCCAACCCTGGCAGCGGCGCGCGCGGTCAGCGACGCGATCCTGGGCGACGACGACCTGCTGGCGTTGTACCAGGGCATCGACAATGGCCGTTTCCCGGGCGGTGACCTGTTGGCTGCCCCGCTGGAGGCCGCAGCCAAGGCCTGGTACCGGATGCGCGATCATGTCTGAAGACGCCCAGGGCCTGGCCCTGCTGATTCGTGGCCTGCGCAAGCACCGCGGGCTGACCCTCGGCGAGTTGGCGATCAAGGTCAAGCGCTCGCTGGGCTTTCTGTCCCAGGTCGAGCGCGGCCTGTCGCAGCCGACCGTGGCCGACCTCACTGCGATCAGCGAAGCGCTGCACGTGCCCACCACCTATTTCTACCAGGCCAGCCAGCCGCGCGAACTCGACTGGGTCACCCGCCCCGGTGAACGGCGCACGATCTACTACGCCGAAGGCATCAGCGATGTGCTGGTCTCGCCGACCCTCAACGGCAGCTTTGCGATGCTCGAAAGCCACCTGGCACCCGGCGCCAGCAGTGGCGAGGGGCACCTGGACGACAGCGCCGAGCAAGGCGGTTTCGTTCTCGAAGGCGCACTGACCCTGTGGCTGGATGGCCACCCGGACGCCGTCACACTCGGCCCCAACGACAGCTTCCAGCTCCCTGCGCACAGCCATTTCCGCTACGCCAACCTGACTGACCAGACGACCCGTGTCCTCTGGGTCTTCCGATGAGAGCACAGCATGACAACAACGACAGGCTTTGCCGATCTGCTCAGCGAAGTACGTGCCTTCCGCGCCCGTTACCCCGAAGTACGCCACGTCGACCTGCTGAGCCTGGACATCCCCGGGCATTTCTACGGCAAACGCTACCCCATCGACATGCTCGAAAAGGTTGCCGCCGGCAGCCCGCTGAAACTCCCGCAGAACTGCGTGCTGCTGGGCGTGCAAGGCGGGCTGTTCCCGATTAGCGACTACTGCTTCAACGACGGCGACCCGGACGCCCTGCGGCGCCTGGTGCCCGGCACACTCAAGCCGGTCAGCTGGGAGCGCGAACCGCTGGGCCAGATGCTGATCAGCTCCGACGGCACCGCCTCACCCATCGAGTTCGAGCCCAGGGAGGTGCTCGCCCGCGTGCTGCAGCGCCTGGAACGGCGCGGCATTCGCCCGGTGGTGGCGTTCGAGCTGGAGTTCTACCTGTTCGACCGGGCACTCAAGCAGGGGCTGCCGCAGTTCCCCCGCGACCCGTTCAGCGATGACGCGGACGACCAGCCCAACATGCACATCGAACGGCTGTCACGGTTCAGCGACGTGCTGCGCGACATGGTCGAAACCGCCAACGCGCAAGGGGTCGACGCCAACGTCATCACCGCCGAGCTCGGCCCTGGCCAGTTCGAGATCAACTTCGGCCACTGCGACGACGGCCTGCGTGCCGCCGACTGGGCCGCCCTGTTCTGCCGCAGCACGCGTGGCGTGGCGCTCAAGCACGGGCTGCGCGCCTCGTTCATGAGCAAACCCTACCTGCAGGCGCCAGGCAGCGGCATGCACGTGCATGTCAGCCTGTACGACAAGGCCGGCAAAAACCTGCTTGCGGCCGACCAGCAGCGCCCGCTACGCCATGCAGTGGCCGGTTGCCTGGCCTTGCTGCCGCACTGCATGCCGATATTCGCCGCCAACCACAATGCGTTTCGCCGGTACGGCGCGATGGTCAATGCCGCCAGCCGCGCCAGCTGGGGCTTCGAGGACCGTGATGCGTGCCTGCGCATCCCTGAATCGGATGCGCGAAACGTGCGTGTCGAGCACCGGTTGGCGGGTGCGGATGCCAACCCTTACCTGGTGCTGGCAGCGATCCTGTGCGGGATGGAGCATGGGCTGGATGCCGCGCAAGAGCCGATCGCGCCGCTCAATGAAGATCGCGCCAGCGGGGTCGACTTTCCCAAGGACATGCCCAGTGCAGTGGCGGCAATGCGCGGGCACCCAGTGGTGAATGAAGGGCTGGGGGAAGAGTTCGTGATGGTGTATTGCGAGAACAAGCGCCAGGACCACCTGGCGTTCATGCAGGAGGTGAGTGCCCGCGAGTACCGGTGGTTCCTTTGAGACAGATACTGGCCTCATCGCCGGCTTGTCGGCGAAGAGGCCGGTACTGACAAGACAGAAAACTCTCCTATTCTGAATAGCTCACTCGGCAATCCCCCTGCACAGAGGAGACACGACCATGAGCTACGTGACCACGAAGGATGGCGTTCAGATCTTCTACAAGGACTGGGGCCCGCGCGATGCGCCGGTCATCCACTTCCACCATGGCTGGCCGCTCAGCGCAGACGACTGGGACGCGCAGCTGTTGTTCTTCCTTGCCCAAGGTTTTCGAGTGGTCGCCCACGACCGCCGCGGCCACGGCCGCTCCAGCCAGGTATGGGACGGCCATGACATGGACCACTACGCCGATGACGTGGCCGCCGTGGTCGAGCACCTGGGTATTCAGGGTGCGGTGCATGTCGGTCACTCTACCGGAGGCGGCGAAGTGGTGCGCTACATGGCCCGCTACCCAGGCGACAAGGTGGCCAAAGCGGTGCTGATCGCCGCCGTGCCGCCCTTGATGGTGCAAACGCCAGACAACCCTGGCGGCTTGCCCAAGTCGGTTTTCGACGGGTTCCAGGCACAGGTGGCGAGTAACCGGGCACAGTTCTACCGCGATGTGCCGACCGGGCCGTTCTATGGCTATAACCGGCCCGGTGCCGAGCCGGCCGAGGGGGTCATTGCCAATTGGTGGCGCCAAGGCATGATCGGCAGCGCCAAAGCGCACTACGACGGGATCGTGGCGTTTTCCCAGACTGACTTCACCGAAGACCTGAAGAAGATCCAGCAGCCCGTGCTGGTGATGCATGGTGATGATGACCAGATCGTTCCCTATGAAAATTCCGGCCCGCTGTCGGCCAAGCTGCTGCCCAACGGCACATTGAAGACCTACAAGGGCTTCCCGCACGGTATGCCGACAACCCATGCCGATGTGATCAATGCGGACTTGCTGGCCTTTATCCGAAGCTGACGTGATCTTCCGCACTGGCCTCATCGCCGGCAAGACAGTTGCTCCCTCAGGACTATCACCGGTCTTGAGTACTGTGCAAAACCTGTGAGGGCGGGCTTGCCAAGCGAAGAGGCCGGCACTGGCAACGCATCCCGCCCGGGATTACCATGGTGCCCTTCTAGCGCGGCAGTTTGCCGCACCCTGCCTGCCTCCTGCCTGCCAGACACCCATGCCCTTCGAACTCACCGTAGAACCACTCACCCTGCTGATCCTCGCCCTGGTCGCCTTCGTCGCCGGGTTCATCGACGCCATCGCTGGCGGCGGTGGCCTGCTCACCACCCCGGCACTGCTCACCGCCGGCATGCCGCCACACCTGGTGCTGGGCACCAATAAGCTCAGCTCGACCTTCGGCTCGGCCACCGCCGGTTTCACCTACTACAAACGCAAGCTGTTCCACCCGGCGCAATGGCGCCCGGCCTTGTTCGCCACCCTGGTCGGCGCGCTGATCGGCGCGGTCGTCGCCCACTACATGCCGGCCGAATGGCTGAACAAGATGCTGCCGGTGATCGTCTTCGCCTGCGGCATCTACCTGCTGTTCGGGGGTACGCCCAAAGCGCCGCTGGATGCCGATGCGCCGATCAAGAAGAAGTGGCAGTTCCCGCAGGGCTTCACCCTGGGCTTCTACGATGGCGTGGCCGGGCCCGGCACCGGTGCGTTCTGGACCGTGAGCACGCTGCTGCTCTACCCCATCGACCTGGTCCGCGCCAGCGGCGTGGCGCGCAGCATGAACTTCGTCAGCAACATCGCGGCGCTGACGGTGTTCATCATGTCCGGGCAGGTGGATTACGTCGTCGGCCTGTGCATGGGCCTTTCGGTGATGGTGGGTGCGTTCTTCGGCGCACGCACGGCGATCAGCGGCGGCAGCAAGTTCATCCGCCCGGTGTTCATCACCGTGGTGCTGGCGCTGACCGTGCGCCTAGCGTGGCAACACTGGTTCGGGCAGGCCTGAACGCCTGGCGACATACAGATCGATCAGGTACCGGGCGATGGAGCGCCCGGCTGGCAGCGGTGGAAGGTCGTGCACGTTGAACCACCTGGCGTCTTCGATCTCGTCCGGCTGCATGACGATCTCGCCGCCGGCATACTCGGCGTGGAAGCCCAGCATCATCGAATGCGGGAACGGCCAGCACTGGCTGCCGACGTACTGGATGTTGCGCACCTCCACCGCCACTTCTTCGCGCACTTCGCGCACCAGGCAGTCCTCGGCCGACTCGCCTGGTTCGGCAAAGCCTGCAAGGGTGCTGTAAACGCCGGTGACGAAGCGCGGCGACCGGGCCAGCAGGATTTCGTCGCCACGGGTCACCAGCACGATCATGCTCGGCGAAATGCGTGGGTAGCTGCGCAGGTCGCAGGGCTGGCAGTACATCGCCCGCTCCCAGCGGATCTGCGTCATCGGTTGGCCGCAGCTGCCACAGAAACGGTGCTCACGCGCCCAGGTGCCGATCTGCGCGGCGTAGCCCAGCACTTTATATAGATCGAAATCACCTTCGAGCATGAATGCCCGCAAGCCGCGCCAGCCGCAACCGGGCACCTCGGCGGCGCTGCGCAGCTCCAGCAGGAACACCGGCTCGCCGTCGAAATGGCCGATGCCGTGCTCGGCCAGCACATCCAGGTCCTGGCGCTTGAGCCAGTCGCGGGGGAACAGCGCGCCATTGGCGTCCACCAAAAACCCTTCCGGGCTGCGGGCGACGGCCCAGCCCCCGGTGATCTGCGGGTCGAGTACTGCGCTAGTCCAGCGTGCTGACATGTCGGGGTTCCTTTACTGCGTCCCCCGGCCCGGTCAGTCGGCGAACGTCGGTTTCTGTTTGCTCATGTGCGCCGCCACAGCCACGCGCAGGTCTTCGGACTGCAGCATGGCGGCGTTCCAGGTGGCGATGTACTCCAGGCCATCGTCGATGCGATGGTCACGCATGTAGCTGAGCATCTCCTTGGTGCCCGCCACGGCGATCGGTGATTTTGCGGCAATCTCGCGGGCAATGGCAAAGACCCCGTCGAGCAACGCAGCCTGATCATCATAGACCCGGTTGACCAGGCCGATGCGCAGCGCCTCGTCGGCCGCAACGTTACGCCCGGTGAAGGCCAGCTCGCGCATGATGCCGTCGCCGATGATACGTGGCAAACGTTGCAGGGTGCCGACGTCTGCGGCCATGCCCATGTCGATTTCCTTGATCGAGAACTGCGCGTCCGTGCTGCAATAGCGCATGTCGCAGGCCGACACCAAGTCGATGGCACCGCCAATGCAGTAGCCCTGGATGGCCGCCAGCACGGGCTTGCGGCAGTTATCCACGGCATTGAAGGAGGCCTGCAGGCGCAGGATGGTGCGGCGCAGCAGGCGCGCGTTGCGGCCAACGTCCTTGCCCATCTGGCCGGCCAGCGAGGCCAGCATCATCAAGTCGATACCCGAGGAAAAATGCTTGCCCGCGCCGCTGATGACCACGGCGCGCACCGCATCGGTGTCGTCGACCCACTGGAAGATATCGACGATCTCTTCCCAGAAGGCAGCATTCATGGCGTTGATCTTCTCAGGGCGGTTGATCTGCACATGGGCGATGTTGTCGGTCAGTTCGACCTTGAATGCGCTGTACTCGGTCACGGGCTGCACTCCTGCGGGGATAAAGGTTCACTGCGCGGATGTTAACCCAGCCTGGTTGCCGTACTTGTGCCAAAAGCGGGACTTGCCCGGGTTGCTCAGGCGCCTGGCGACAGCGGTTTGCCCTGCACAAAAAAACCCATACAACTTTTGCCCCGCACACGCATCGAAACACAGGTAAGCTCTTCATCCCTTCCCAAGAGGTTTGCCATGGCGATGCGTACAGCCCTGATTGTTTCCTGCATGACACTGGCCCTGGCGGGCTGCGCCGGTTCGAGCGATGAGCATCGTGCGCCACCGGCCACACAGCAGGTCGACCTGCAGCGTTACCAGGGCACCTGGTACGAGCAGGCGCGCTTGCCGATGTTCTTCCAGCGCAACTGCGTGCAGTCCGAAGCCAACTATGGCTTGCGCGAAGACGGTCGCATCGATGTGACCAACCGCTGCAAGGAAAAGGACGGCCAATGGAACGAGGCCAAGGGCATCGCCGAGGCGCAGCAGCCGGGCAAGACCGACAAGCTGTGGGTCACCTTCGACAACTGGTTCAGCCGCCTGGCGCCAGGCTTGACCAAGGGCGAATACTGGGTGCTGTATCACGACAAGGACTATCGCGTAGCACTGGTCGGGCACCCCAACCGCGAATACCTGTGGCTGCTGTCGCGCACCCCGGTCATCAACGACCAGACCCGCGAACAGATGCTGGCCATTGCCCAGAAACAGGGTTATGACACCAGCGAGCTGATCTGGCGGCAGGGCGATGATGCAGTAAAACCCTGATTCATCGACGCCCTGGTTCGTTCGGGCCAGGGTGAGCGCCTGATCAAACTTGGAGTCAGTCATTGGACCTGCTGTTTCTGGGCACCTCGGCCGGGGTGCCCACCAAGGCGCGCAACGTCAGCGCCACCGCCGTGATCGAAGCCAGCGGCAGCCACTGGTACCTGGTCGATTGCGGCGAAGGTACCCAGCATCAACTGCTGCATACCCCATTGTCGGTCCGCGACCTGCGCGCCATTTTCATCACCCATGTGCACGGCGACCATTGCTTCGGCCTGCCGGGCCTGCTGGCCAGCGCCGGCATGAGCGGGCGCACGGCGCCGCTGGACCTGGTGCTGCCGGCCGCCTTGCACGACTGGGTGCGCCTGAGCCTGGCTGCCAGTGATACCTTCCTGGCGTTCGAACTGCGTTTGCTGGCGGTCGAGCAACTGGGCGAATGGCGCAGCGATACCCTTGCCGTCAGCACCGTACAGCTGTCGCACCGGGTGCCCAGCGTCGCTTTCGTGTTCACCGAGCTCAACCCCGAGCCGCGCCTTGACGTGCAGCGCCTGGCTGCCGAAGGTATCCCGCGCGGCCCGCTGTGGGGCGACCTTGCCAAGGGCCTCACGGTGGAGCATGCCGGGCACGTGCTGCATGGCCGCGACTACCTGCGCGCCTCGCGGCCGGCACGGCGGGTGATCGTCTGCGGCGACAATGACAACCCCGACCTCTTGGCCGAGGCGGCAAAAGACGTTGATGTACTGGTGCACGAAGCGACATTCACACAACCGATCATCGCCCGCACAGGTGTCAGCTTCGGCCACAGCAGTGCGGCAGCGGTGGCGCGCTTTGCCGAAACGGCCGGTGTGCGCAACCTGGTGCTGACGCACTTCAGTGCCCGCTATCAGCCGGACCCTCGGCGCAGCCCATGCATCGACGAGGTAAGGGAAGAGGCGCAGGCCCATTACAGCGGCAACCTGACCCTGGCCCAGGACCTGCAGCGTTACCACATCGGGCGCGACGGGTGCCTGGGCCGCGTTACGGGTACCTAGCAAATCCCAATCGACATGATCGCGCTGTTCTCCATCGGTTTTGTGATCCACGGGCCGGCGATGGGACGCTCAGGCATCAAGCCGCCAGCCGCCCGCTGGCGATCGCCTCCGACGCCGCCAGCATGGCCCGCAGCAGCACCGCACAGCCCGCTGCCAGGTCTTGCGGGGTGGCGTTCTCGATTTCGTTGTGGCTGATGCCGTTTTCACAAGGCACGAAGATCATCCCCGCCGGCCCCAACTCGGCCAGGAAGATCGCGTCATGCCCCGCCCCGCTGACGATATCCATGTGCGGCAGGCCCAAGGTCTGCGCAGCATCGCGCACGGCATCGACGCAACTGCGGTCAAAGTACAGCGCTGGGAAGTCGGCCGTGGGGATCAGTTCATGGCTCAGCCCGTGCTTGTCACAGGTGGCCTCAATCACTGCCTGCACGTCGGCGATCATCGCGTCCAGCCGCTCACCTTCGAGGTGACGTAAGTCCAGGGTCATGCGCACTTCCCCCGGAATCACGTTGCGTGAACCGGGGTAGGCCTGCAGGCAACCGACCGTGCCACAGGCATGCGGTTGATGGCCCAGCGCCGCCCGGTTGACCGCCTCCACCACCGCCGCGGCGCCGACCAGTGCATCCTTGCGCAAGTGCATCGGCGTAGGGCCGGCATGGGCTTCAACGCCGCGCAGGGTCAGGTCGAACCACTTCTGCCCCAGCGCCCCAAGCACCACACCGATGGTCTTGGCCTGGTCTTCAAGGATCGGTCCCTGCTCGATATGGGCTTCGAAATACGCGCCTACCGGGTGGCCAAGCACTGCCCGCTGGCCGGCGTAGCCGATGGCAGTCAACGCCTCGCCCATGCTCACGCCCTGGGCGTCACGCTTGGCCAGGGTTTCCTCCAGGGTGAATTTGCCGGCAAACACCCCCGAGCCCATCATGCAGGGCGCAAAGCGCGAGCCTTCCTCGTTGGTCCATACCACCACTTCCAGCGGTGCTTCGGTCTCGATGCCCAGGTCATTGAGGGTGCGTATCACCTCAAGGCCCGCCATCACCCCGAAACAGCCATCGAACTTGCCCCCGGTGGGCTGGGTGTCGATGTGGCTGCCGGTCATCACCGGTGGCAGCTTGGGATTGCGCCCAGGGCGGCGGGCAAAGATGTTGCCGACGGCATCGACACTGACGCTGCAACCGGCAGCCTCGCACCACTCGACGAACAGGTCGCGGGCCTGGCGGTCGAGGTCGGTCAGCGCCAGGCGGCAGACACCACCCTTGGGTGTGGCACCGAGGCGGGCGAGGTCCATCAGCGATTGCCACAGGCGGTCACTGTTAACGTGGCGTTCAGTCGATAGCAGGGCTTGTTGGGCTGCGGTCATGGGTCAGGCCTCCTCAGGCGTTTTTGTTGTCTGCATTGATCACAGGCTGCACTGGCCCACGCACCGCCAAGCCGCCCAGGGCGTAGTACAACGCCCCGCCAAGCAGCGACCCGGTGAACCAGCCATAGTCGTAGAACCAGCTGAAACTGCTGTTACCAATGGCCATCACGGTCAGTGCCACAGGTAGCGCAAAGGCAGCAAACCCTGCCCAGTTCCAGGCCGGGTAAACGTCATCACGGTACAGGCCGGCCAGATCCAGCTTCTGCCGACGAATCAGGAAGTAGTCCACCACCATGATCCCGGCAATCGGCCCAAGCAGGCTGGAGTACCCCAGCAGCCAGTTGGAATAGACACTCTCCAGGCTGATGTCGGAAACGATCCAGCCGAGTTTTTTCAGCAGCTCGTGGCTCATCAGCGCCAGGCCGATGAAGCCTGTCAGCCACACGGCACGTGTACGCCCGATCAGGCGCGGGGCAATGTTCTGGAAGTCGTTGGTCGGCGAGACGATGTTGGCCGCGGTGTTGGTCGACAGCGTAGCGATGACGATCAGCGCCATGGCCAGTGCCACCCAGCCCGGGCTCTGGATCTTGCCGATCAGGCTCACCGGGTCGGACACCGTTTCACCCACCAGCGACGCCGAGGCGGCGGTCATCACCACGCCCAGGGAGGCGAACAAAAACATGGTCAGTGGCAGGCCGAAGATCTGCCCGAGGATCTGGTCCTTCTGGCTCTTGGCGTAGCGGCTGAAATCCGGAATGTTCAGCGATAAAGTGGCCCAGAAACCGACCATCGCGGTAAGCCCGGCGCAGAAATAGCTCACTACGCTCGCCCCTTCCGGGCGCTTGGGCGGCTGGGCCAGCAGATCGGTCATCGACATGTGCGGCAACGCCCAGAACAGCAGGCCGAAGCCGACCGCCACCAACAGCGGCGCCGACAGGGTTTCGAGCCATTTGATCGATTCGGCGCCGCGCAACACCACCCACAGGTTGAGGGCCCAGAACACCATGAAGCCGATCACTTCACCGGTGCCACCGAGCGCTTTCCAGTCATCGAAGATCGAGCCCAGGAACAGGTGAATGGCCAAGCCGCCGAACATCGTCTGGATGCCGAACCAGCCACAGGCAACCACCGCGCGTATCAGGCACGGTACGTTGGAGCCGAAGATACCGAACGATGAACGCAGCAACACAGGGAAGGGAATGCCGTACTTGGTGCCGGGGAAGGCGTTGAGGGTGAGCGGGATCAGCACGATGAGGTTGGCCAGCAGGATCGCCAGCAACGCCTCGCCCACGCTCAGGCCAAAGTAGGCCGTGAGCACGCCGCCCAGGGTGTAGGTGGGCACGCAGATGGACATGCCCACCCACAATGCGGTGATGTGCCATTTGTTCCAGGTGCGCTGGTGCACTTTTGTGGGCGCGATGTCGTGGTTGTAGCGCGGGCTGTCGAGTACGTCACTGCCTGCGGACAGCTCGAACAGGCCATCCTGCTCGATCACTTGCGATCTGCTCTGTTGCATGGGGCCTTCTCCAGATTTTTCTAATTGTCTGCTCATCGGGCTAACGCGATGGCCGGAGTACATACACCACCAGTACTGCTCCTGCGGTCCGGCCTGGCGGTTGTGGCCGTACTCAAAATACGTGCCGGGCTGGCCTTCGGCTGCCCGGCCGGCCGCCGCCGACCGCAGGTAATCAACTGATCTGCAAGGCATTGATCCGCTTGCCGCGATGGCACGGTCATGCCTTCGCCTGCCGCTGTCAGCGCCATGGGCCGGCCCTGGCCCCTGCATCAGGTTTCAAACTGGTGCAGCCTGGTTTTTCAGTGGCGCGCCTTGCGCCTCCCGGCCAGGTTTCAAGCAGCTGATTTTGCATGGAAAATCTTGACCAATTTGGCTTCTTGTCAAGTGCGTCAAAATGGTGAAAGGCCTCACCATTTTGGTGATTATTAAAATTAATCGTTAAAAAACAATTAGTTATAGAAGCTATAAGCTCATAAATTATTTTCTTGAACAATCCACAATGAGCATCTAAATTCCATTCTTGTCAGGCCTGACAGGATTGAGATTCATCCTCCAGCCACTGGCGCATAACAATTGAAGAACCGGCACAGACCGGTCAGCCTGCGAGGAAGACGGCATGTCCCTGTTGATCCGTGGCGCCACCGTGGTCACCCACGAAGAGAGCTACCCCGCTGATGTCCTGTGTGTCGATGGCCAGATCCGCGCCATTGGCAAAGACCTGCAAGCCCCTACCGACTGCGAGATCCTTGACGGCAGCGGCCAGTACCTGATGCCCGGCGGCATCGACCCGCACACCCACATGCAGTTGCCCTTCATGGGTACAGTGGCCAGCGAGGACTTCTTCAGCGGCACTGCCGCCGGGCTGGCCGGCGGCACCACTTCGATCATCGACTTCGTTATCCCCAACCCGCAGCAATCGCTGCTGGAGGCCTTTCACACCTGGCGCGGCTGGGCGCAAAAGAGCGCGTCCGATTACGGCTTTCACGTTGCCATCACCTGGTGGAGCGAGCAGGTCGCCGAAGAAATGGGCGAGCTGGTCACCCAACATGGCGTGAACAGCTTCAAGCACTTCATGGCCTACAAGAATGCGATCATGGCGGCCGACGACACCCTGGTCGCCAGCTTCGAGCGTTGCCTGCAACTGGGCGCGGTCCCCACCGTGCACGCCGAGAACGGCGAGCTGGTCTACCACCTGCAGCAAAAACTGCTCGCCCAAGGCCTGACCGGCCCCGAGGCGCATCCGCTGTCGCGCCCTTCGCAAGTCGAAGGCGAGGCTGCCAGCCGTGCCATCCGCATCGCCGAAACCATTGGTACGCCGTTGTACGTGGTACACATCTCCAGCCGTGAAGCGTTGGACGAAATCACCTATGCCCGGGCCAAGGGCCAGCCGGTCTACGGTGAAGTGCTGCCCGGGCACCTGCTGATCGACGACAGCGTCTACCGCGACCCGGACTGGGCCACCGCCGCAGGCTATGTCATGAGCCCACCGTTCCGCCCGCGGGAGCATCAAGAAGCCCTGTGGCGCGGCCTGCAGTCGGGCAACCTGCACACCACCGCCACCGACCACTGCTGCTTCTGCGCCGAGCAGAAAGCCATGGGCCGCAACGACTTCAGCCGCATCCCTAACGGCACTGCCGGCATCGAAGACCGCATGGCGGTGTTGTGGGACGCTGGCGTCAACAGCGGGCGGCTGTCGATGCATGAATTCGTCGCGCTGACCTCCACCAACACCGCGAAGATCTTCAACCTGTTCCCGCGCAAGGGCGCCATCCGCGTCGGCGCCGATGCCGACCTGGTGCTGTGGGACCCACAGGGCACGCGCACCATCAGCGCGCAAACCCACCACCAGCGTGTTGACTTCAACATCTTCGAAGGCCGCACCGTGCGCGGTATTCCCAGCCACACCATCAGCCAGGGCCGCGTGGTCTGGGCCGATGGCGACCTGCGTGCCGAGCCTGGCGCGGGGCGTTACGTGGAGCGCCCGGCGTATCCCTCGGTGTACGAGGTCCTGGGCCGCCGCGCCGAGCAGCAGCGCCCGATACCCGTCCAGCGCTGAAGCTGTTGGGGCTGCTGCGCAGCCCATCGCCGGCAAGCCAGCTCCTACAGGGGCGGCATCACTCCCAGGGCCATCACTGTACCTGTGGGAGCCGGCTTGCCGGCGATTGGGGCGCATGGCGCCCCCCGCCCAAGCCCTAAAAAAAAGAGAGGCTACAACCGTGATCGATGCCCTGAACCACTTGCCGCGCCCCCGGGCCGGCGCCGACCAGCTGGCCGAGCAATTCAGTGACCTCGCGCCACCCCTCACCGCCCGCCAGGCCGCAGTGGAAAGCGCCCGCTGCCTGTATTGCTACGACGCGCCCTGCGTGAACGCATGCCCGAGCGAAATTGACATTCCCTCGTTCATTCACCGTATCAGCGACGAGAACCTGCAAGGTGCCGCCGAGCGCATCCTTTCGGCCAACATCCTGGGCGGCAGCTGCGCCCGCGTGTGCCCCACCGAGATCCTTTGCCAGCAGGCCTGCGTGCGCAACAACGCCCAGGAATGCGCACCGGTACTGATTGGCCAGCTACAGCGCTATGCCCTGGACAATGCCGGTTTCACCGAGCACCCGTTCAAACGCTCGCCAGCCACCGGCAAACGCATCGCCGTGGTCGGCGCAGGCCCCGCCGGGTTGTCCTGCGCACATCGCCTGGCCATGCATGGCCATGAGGTGGTGGTGTTCGAGGCCTGCGACAAGGCCGGCGGCCTGAACGAGTACGGCATCGCCCGCTACAAGCTGGTGGACGACTATGCCCAGCGCGAAGTGGAATTCCTGCTCGGTATCGGCGGTATCGAAATGCGCCACGGCCACCGCCTGGGCGACAACCTGAGCCTGGCAGAGCTGCGTGATCAGTACGACGCGGTATTCCTCGGCCTTGGCCTGAACGCCATACGCCAGCTCGGCCTGCCTGGCGAAGAGGCGCCCGGCATGCTCGCCGCCACCGACTACATCCGTGAGCTACGCCAGGCGGATGATCTTTCGCAACTGCCGTTGGCAGAGCGTTGCCTGGTGATCGGCGCAGGCAACACCGCCATCGACATGGCCGTACAGATGAGCCGCCTGGGTGCCCGCGATGTCAACCTGGTATACCGCCGCGGCTACGCCGACATGGGCGCCACCGGCCACGAGCAGGACATCGCCAAGGCCAACCAGGTGCGTCTGCACACCTGGGCGCGCCCCGACGCCGTGCTGCTGGACGACGACAACCGCGTGCGGGGCATGCGCTTCGCCCGCACCGAACTGGCCGATGGCCGCCTGCGCGACACCGGTGAGACCTTCGAGCTGGCCGCCGATGCCATCTTCAAAGCCATCGGCCAACGCTTCGACGAACAAAGCCTTAACGACCCGCTGGCTGCGCAACTGGCCCGCGACGGCGAGCGCATTCGCGTCGACGAGGGCATGCGCACCAGCCTGCCGGGCGTCTACGCCGGTGGCGACTGTACCGCCCTGGGCCAGGACCTCACCGTCCAGGCCGTGCAACATGGCAAGCTGGCCGCCGAAGCTATCCATGCCCAACTCATGCTCAATGTGGAGGCTGCATAAATGGCCGACTTGTCTATAGTGTTCGCCGGCATCAAGGCGCCCAACCCCTTCTGGCTGGCCTCCGCACCGCCAACCGACAAAGCCTACAACGTGGTCCGCGCCTTCGAAGCCGGCTGGGGCGGCGTGGTCTGGAAGACCCTGGGCGAGGACCCGGCAGCGGTCAACGTGTCGTCGCGCTACTCGGCGCATTACGGCGCCAACCGGCTGGTGCAGGGCATCAACAACATCGAGCTGATCACCGACCGCTCGCTGGAAATCAACCTGCGCGAAATCACCCAGGTGAAGAAGGACTGGCCAGACCGTGCGCTGATCGTCTCGCTGATGGTGCCGTGCATCGAAGAATCATGGAAATTCATCCTGCCGCTGGTGGAAGCCACCGGTGCCGACGGTATCGAACTGAACTTCGGCTGCCCGCATGGCATGCCCGAGCGCGGCATGGGCGCGGCGGTCGGCCAGGTGCCGGAGTATGTGGAAATGGTCACCCGCTGGTGCAAGACGCACTGCGCGTTGCCGGTGATCGTCAAGCTCACGCCCAACATCACCGACATCCGCCAGTCGGCGCGTGCGGCTCATCGCGGTGGCGCCGATGCCGTGTCGCTGATCAACACCATCAACTCCATCACCAGCGTCGACCTGGACCGCATGGTCGCCCACCCGATCGTCGGCGATCAGAGCACCCACGGTGGCTACTGCGGCTCGGCGGTCAAACCCATCGCCCTGAACATGGTCGCCGAGATTGCCCGCGACCCGCAAACGCGCGGGCTACCGATCTGTGGCATCGGGGGTATCGGCAACTGGCGTGATGCGGCCGAGTTCATTGCCTTGGGCAGTGGCGCGGTGCAGGTGTGCACTGCGGCGATGCTGCACGGTTTTCGTATCGTCGAAGACATGCAGGACGGTTTGGCGCGCTGGATGGACCAGCACGGGCATCACAACCTTGAAGCATTCCGCGGCCAGGCCGTGGCGCACACCACCGACTGGAAGTACCTGGACATCAACTACAAATCGGTGGCGCACATCGACCAGGATGCCTGCATCGGTTGCGGGCGCTGCCACATCGCCTGTGAGGACACATCACACCAGGCCATTGCCAGTACGCTGAAGGCTGACGGGAGCCATGCCTATAGCGTGATCGAAGACGAATGTGTGGGCTGCAACCTGTGCCAGATCACCTGCCCGGTGGAGAACTGCATCGACATGGTGGCGCAGGATACCGGCAAGCCATACCTGAACTGGACGCAGGACCCGCGTAACCCCTACCGCGAAGCGAGCTGACGCCTGGGAATCGCCGGGGCCGCTTTGCGGCCCTTTCGCGACACAAGGCCGCTCCTACACGACCCGCGATGCACTTATCAAGGCTCCAGGCCGATACCGCGCAGGATCACACTCGTCACCGTCTGTACCGCACTCTCGAACGCCAGGTCCGACAGCGGTTCTCCGCCATTGAGCACGGCCACCTGGTAGCCGAAGTCGGCATAGTGCTGGGTCGAAGCCCAGATCATGTACAGCAGCGCCGAAGGCTCCACCGGCAGGATGCGCCCCTCCTCCACCCAGCGGCGAATCTTGTCTACCTTCAGCTTCGCCCAGGGCACCAGGCTGTCATCCAGGCTCACCCCAAGCAGCGGCGCGCCATGCAGCATCTCTTCGGCCCAGATCTTCGAGCCCAGCGGCCGTGAGCGCGAATGGCCCATCTTGGCGCGAATGTAGCTGGTCAGCACCACCCGGGGGTCGTCGAAGTTCTCGAAGCACAGCGCGTCCTGCTTCCACACATCAAGCAGGTCCTGCAGCACTGCGCGGAACAGCTCATCCTTGGTGCTGAAGTAGTAATGCAGGTTGGAGCGCGGCAGCTCGGCCTGTTCGGCGATATCACCCATGGACGTTGCGCCGTAGCCCTTCTCGGCGAACACCTTTTCTGCGGCCACGAGGATCTTCTCGATATTGCGACGGCGAATTTCGATCTTGTGGTTGGCCATCAGAATTGCGATGCCCTGGCTGCCAGCTCATGGCGACGAACGCTCATGCGTATTCCTTGTCGATTGCTCTTGGCACTAGTCTACTCCGGTCATTTCGCTGAATACGAGTAGCCATGCCCTTCAACCACACTGGGCCCGATCCCTTGCCGGGCACTGCGCCCGGTGCAGGTTCAGCGCCGTGTTGATGATGCCGATGTGGCTGAACGCCTGGGGGAAGTTGCCCAGCATGCGCTTGCCTGCCGGGTCGTACTGCTCGGCCAGCAAACCCACGTCATTGCACAGCCCGGTCAGCTTCTCGTACAGCGCCTGCGCCTCGCCCTGGCGCCCCAACAGCACATACACATCGGCCAACCAGAACGAACAGACCAGGAACGTCCCTTCACCCGGCGTCAGGCCGTCACTGCAGCGGTCACTGTCATAGCGCATCAGCAAACCGTTTTTCAGCAGGCGCTGCTCGATCTGTTCGAGCGTGCGCAGAAACCGCTCATCCTGGGCCGGCAGGAACCCGGTGAGGGCGATCTGCAGCAGGCTGGCGTCCATTTCGCTCGAGCCATAGGCCTGGACGAAATGCAGGCCTTTGGCATCGAGCCCCTGCTCACACACCTCGCGGCGGATTTCATCTGCCACCTGCCGGTAATACTGCCCGCGCTCGCTGCCCTCCTCGGTGGTCTCAGCCAACCCCGCCGCGCGGTCGAATGCGACCCAGGCCATGACCTTGGAATGCACGAAGTGCTGCCTGCCACCACGCACCTCCCAGATGCCTTCGTCCGGCTCACGCCAGATGCGCTCCAGGTAGGGCATGATCAGGCGGGAAATCGCCGCACTGCGTGGGTGCCTGGGCAACCCGCCCTTTATCGCCTGGGCCATGGCGTCGGCGACCTCGCCGTAGATGTCCAGCTGCCGCTGTTGGGCGGCAGCGTTGCCCACCCGCACCGGCTGCGAGTGCTCATACCCGGCCAGCCACGGCAGGGTGTATTCCTGCAGGTCTCGCTCCCCTGCCAGGCCGTACATGATCTGCATCTGCTCCGGGTTGCCGGCCACCGAACGCAGCAGCCACTCACGCCAGGCCTGCGCTTCGTCGAAGTAACCCAGGTTCATGAACGCCAGCAGGGTCATGGTGGCATCGCGCAGCCAGCAGAAGCGATAGTCCCAGTTGCGCTCGTGGCCGATGCTTTCGGGCAGCGAGGTGGTGACGGCCGCAACGATGCCGCCGGTAGGGGCATACGTCATGGCCTTGAGGGTGAGCAATGAACGGCGCACGCTCGCGCTGTAGGGGCCGACATCCGGGCAGCGGGCGGCAAAGGCCTGCCACTGGCTGACGGTATGCGCCAGGGCATGTTCGATATCGCAGTCGGGCTGTACCGGCAGGTGCGAAGGTTGATGGCGCAGGCTGAACACCTGGCGCTCACCGGCGCACACCCGAAAGCGCGCGACAGTGTGGTGGTCGCGGGCGTGCGAGGCCACCGTGCTGCACAGGATCAGCCGGTCGGGGCCGGCGACGGCGCTCAGGGTCAGGGGGTCGAGCTTTTCCACCCAGGGTACGCTGCGCCCGTAGTCGAAGCGCATCACCAGGTCCATTTCAAAGTTGGTTTCGCCGGCAATGCCATCGACGATGCGCACGACCGAATTGACGTCGTCCAGCGGCATGAAGTCCAGCACACGGGCGCGGCCGCTGGCAGTCACCCAGGTGGTTTCCAGCACCAGGGTATCTTGCTGGTAGCGCCGGCTGACATGCTCGATGGAGTCGCTGGGGGCCAGGCGCCAGCGACCGTTTTCTTCATTGCCCAGCAGCGCCGCGAACACGGCGGGGGCATCGAAGCGTGGCAGGCACAGCCAGTCGATGGAACCGTCACGGCTGACCAGGGCGGCGCTGCGGCAGTTGCCGAGCAGCGCATAGTCTTCGATGTGGGCAGGCATTGGATCTCCTTAATGCAACTGTCTGGCCCACACAGTGGGCCGTGCGATCATCCCAACCGGTGCCACTCGCGCTTGTCACGGGCCAGCAACTCATTGCCGGCCGCTGGCCCATCCTCGCCCGCCGGGTACTCATGCACCTCGCCGTCCTGCGCCCAGGCATCCAGAAACGGCTGCACCGCACGCCAGCCGTTCTCGATGTTGTCGGCACGCTGGAACAAGGTCTGGTCGCCGGTCAGGCAGTCGTAGATCAAGGTCTCGTACCCCGTGGCCGGG
Source organism: Pseudomonas sp. p106 (assembly GCF_003936645.1). Classification (NCBI taxonomy): domain Bacteria; kingdom Pseudomonadati; phylum Pseudomonadota; class Gammaproteobacteria; order Pseudomonadales; family Pseudomonadaceae; genus Pseudomonas; species Pseudomonas sp. p106. Next base: position 214,129 of record NZ_RHQR01000002.1, on the reverse strand, counting down.
GTCATCTTGAAGAAGTCCTTGTAGGCGAACCCCAGCTCGACGTTTTCCATCACCAGTTCCGGGCCCGGGCGCTTGGCTTGCAGGTCGAACCACATGCCTTCGTTGGGCTGGATCTGGATCTTCAGGTAGTTGGGCTTGGGCCGCTCCAGCTCCGATTCGCGAAACTGCGCGTAGGGCGCAGGCTTGAAGCAGATGGCAATTTCGGTGTCGCGCACGCTCATGCGTTTGCCGGTACGCAGGTAGAACGGCACGCCGGCCCAGCGCCAGTTGTCGATCATCACCTTCAGGGCCACGTAGGTTTCGGTCTGGCTGTCGGCCGCCACCCTGTCCTCCTGGCGATACCCGGCCAGGCGCTTGCGGCCCTGCTTGCCCGCGGTGTACTGGCCGCGCACGGAGTTCTTCAGGGCCATCTTCGTCGACCAGGGACGGATAGCGCCGATCACCTTGGCTTTTTCGCCGCGCACGGCATCTGCGCCAAAGGCTGCAGGCGGTTCCATGGCAACCATCGCCAGCAACTGGAACAGGTGGTTGGGCACCATGTCGCGCAAGGCACCGGTGTGGTCATAGAACCCACCGCGAGTCTCGACGCCCACCGTTTCGGCGGCCGTGATCTGCACATGGTCGATGTAGTGGTTGTTCCAGAACGACTCGAACAAGCCATTGGAAAAACGGCTGACCAGGATGTTCTGCACCGTCTCCTTGCCCAGATAATGGTCGATGCGGTAGATCTGCCGCTCGCTCATCACTTTGAGCAGGCAGGCATTGAGCGCCTCGGCACTGGCCAGGTCGGTGCCGAAGGGTTTTTCCACCACGACCCGGCGGTAGCCACCGCCAGACTCGTCGAGCAAGCCGGCATCCCCCAGGCGCTGGGCAACCTCGGGGAAAAAGCGTGGCGAGGTGGCCAGGTAGAAAATGGCGTTGCCATGGCTGGTCTTGTCGATGCGCTTGGCCAGCGCGGTATAGGTGGCCGGGTCCAGGAAGTCGCCGGTCTGGTAGTCCAGGCGCTTGGCCAGGCGCGCCCAAAGTTTTTCGTCCAGGCACTTGGCTGCGCCCTCGCCGCCCTTGTCGCGTTCACGCATGAACGCGTGCAGGCGTTCGGCGAATTCATCGGCAGTGGCGGCATTATGGTCCACACCAACGATGCGCAGGTTGCGGTCGAGCAGGCCGTCCCGGCCCAGGTTGTACAGCGCCGGCATCAGCAGGCGCTTGACCAGGTCACCGTTGGCACCGAACAGGAACAAGGTACAAGGGCCGGCTGCAGGAGTGGTCTGTCGGGTCATTGGCCTTTCTTCTCGACGTGGCCACCGAAGCCCAGGCGCATGGCCGAGAGGACCTTGTCGCCGTAGGTGCCCTGCTGCTGGCGTGAGCGGAACCGGGCGAACAACGCACTGGACAGGACAGGTACCGGCACGGCCTGCTCGACTGCTGCGTCGATCGTCCAGCGGCCTTCGCCACTGTCCGATACCGAGCCGCTGAACTGCGCCAGGTGCGGGTCGGCCACCAGGGCATCGGCGGTGAGGTCGAGCAGCCAGGAGGTGACCACGCTGCCACGGCGCCATACCTCGGCGATTTCGGCGACGTTCAGGTCGAAGCGCTGTTCTTGCGGTAGCTCATCGCCGCCTTTGCTGCGCAGCAGGTCAAAGCCTTCCGCGTAGGCCTGCATCAACCCGTATTCGATGCCGTTGTGCACCATCTTCACGTAGTGCCCGGCGCCGGGCGGGCCTGCATGGATGTAGCCATGTTCGGCGCGGTCGTGCTCACCTTCGCGCCCCTGGGTGCGCGGAATGTCGCCAACGCCCGGGGCCAGCGCCTTGAACAAAGGCTCCAGGCGCTCGAACACGTCTTTCTCACCGCCGATCATCATGCAGTAGCCACGGTCCAGGCCCCACACACCGCCAGAGGTACCGACGTCCAGGTAATGCAGCCCGCGCTTGGCCAGCTCGGCGGCGCGGCGCATGTCGTCCTTGTAGAAGGTGTTGCCACCGTCGATGATCGCATCGCCCGGTTCCAGCAGTTCGGCCAGCTGCGCGATGGTCTGCTCGGTAGGTTCGCCCGCCGGCAGCATTACCCATACCGCCCGCGGCGCCTTGAGCTTCTGCACCAGCGCGCCAAGGTCGTGAGCCCCTTGGGCGCCCTCGCCTTCCAGCCCGACGACTGCATCACGGTTACGGTCGTGCACGACCGTGCGGTGCCCGGCGCGCATCAGCCGCCTTGCAATATTGCCGCCCATGCGGCCCAGCCCGACGATTCCCAGTTGCATGAGCCGATGCTCCCCTTGAAAAATGAATGACAACACAGTCCAGCGTTTCAGATTAGTCCAGCACACCGCCCGAGGGTTCAGCGACGAACGGCGAGACAACGTTAAACAAAAAAGTTCCAATGAGCAGTGAAAGAATTCAGAATGCCCGCCGCGTGAAGCGACTACGCTTTGATTGTCACCAGCCAAAACCGCGAGGTGTTTACATGGGTACCTTGATGCCTGCCACTCCAACCCAGACCCTCTATGTCTCCGTGCGCCGTGATGAGCTGCGTAAATTGAAGGACGAACGCGACCAACTGCGCCAGCAAGTCGCTCAGTTGCACATGCAGCTGGAGCGGGCGCGCTCCGGCGATGAACCTGTAAGCCTCTGATTCATTCTCCCCCTGGTGGGAGCGTTAACGCTCCCACACTGCTGGCCCCACAGAAAAAAGTTTGAATTGGGAACGATTCGCGTTTATCGTGCGCGCTTTCTCCATTCACCTGGCCCGGGGCGTTGCATGGCAGTGCATGAAACGGATGCGATCATTCCGCTTGAGGTCCTGTACGACACCCAGCGCGGCTGGCTGCACAGCTGGCTGAAGCGTTCGCTGGGCTGCTCGCAACAGGCCGCAGACCTGGCCCAGGACACGTTCGTACGCCTGTTGGTGCGCAACCAGCCGATCAGTACCCAGGCGCCCCGCGCTCTGCTGGTACGCATCGCCCGCGGCCTTGTGGTCGACCATTGGCGGCGCGACGCACTGCAGCGCGCCTACCTGCAAACCTTGGCGCAGTTGCCCGAGGCCAGCTACCCCTCCCCGCACGTGCGCCACGAGGCCATGCAGTGCCTTGAGCGCATCGCGCAATTGCTCGATGGCCTCAAACCCACCGTGCGCGACGCCTTCCTGCTGTACCAGCTGGGCGGCCTGACCCATGCGCAAATAGCCGAACGGCTGGGGGTTTCCAGCCGCACGGTAGAGCGCCACGTAGCCAACGCGTTGCTGCACTGCTACCGGCTGTGCTTCGAGTGACCGCCGCGCCAGAGCGGCTGCCTGAAGCCATCGTGCGTACGGCCATCGAGTGGCAGATGCGCTTGCGGGCCAGCCCGGGCAATGTCGAGGTGTTCAGCCAGTTCAATGCCTGGCGGCTGCGTGATACACGGCATGACCTGGCCTGGCAGCGCATGCAGCAGGTCAGCGGGCACTTCCACAACGGGCACCTGCCCGATGCCACTTGCACGGCTGCCGTGCTGCGCCAGGCCGACGTCGACCTGAGCCGCCGCCGCACCCTCAAGCTGCTGGGCCTGGGCCTGACAGCGGGCGGCGCCACGCTGCTGATCGGCACTGCGCCCCCCGCGTGGCGCAGTGACTTGACCACCGGTGTCGGCGAACAGCGGCAGTTGCGCCTGAACGGCGACCTCGAGTTGCAATTGAACACTGACAGCGCCGTTGACCTGCATGGTAGGGAAATCCGCCTGCGCAGTGGCGAAATGCTGGTCGATGGCGCCGACTGGCGCGTGCGCTGCCAGCAGGGCGTTTGCCAAGGCCACCAGGCGCGCGCCGTGCTGCGCGAGCGCGATGGTTACAGCGAGTTGCACGTCGAACGCGGTGAAGTGCTGGTGACTGCCGCTGCGGGCTCGCAGCGGGTGCAGGCTGGCAGCGGCCTTGCGCTCTACCCCACGCGACTGGCGCCTCTGGGCGGCGGCGCCCTGGATCCGTTCGCCTGGAGCCGCGGCCTGCTGATCGTCAACGACATACCCCTGGCCGACTTCCTCGCCGAGGCCGCTCGCTACCGCCGTGGCTGGCTGCGCTGCGACCCGGCAGTGGCCGACCTGCGCCTGTCGGGCGTGTTCCACCTCGACCAGCCGGGGGCACTGCTGGACAACATCGCCCACCTGCTGCCTGTGCGTATCGACCAACGCACACGCTGGTGGGTGCGTATTTCATCCCAGGCATGAAAAAACTGTCGGACTTCACGCGCTCATCCGGTTAGGGATGATCACCCCCTCGAATGGATCGCTTCATGCTGCCTGCCCGACCGCCCCGCTGCTCCCGAACCTTGTCACGTGCCGTGTACCTTGCGTTGGCCCTGCACGCCGGCGGTGCGCTGGCCGCCACAGCGACCGCGCCGAGCATCCCGGCAGGCCCCTTGGGGCAGGCGCTGAGCACCTTCGCTGAACGTGCCGGGATCACCCTGTCCTTCTCGCCGGAGGCCGTGCGCGGCCTGAACAGCCCAGGGCTGGCCGGTGGCGGCCCGCTGGAAGACGGGCTGAACCAACTGCTCAGTGGCAGTGGCCTGCAACTGCACAAGTCCAGCGCCGGCTATGTCGTGCTGCCAGGCCAGGGCGACGCCAGCCTGCAGCTGGAGCCGATCAGCATCGACGCAACCGCCTCGCAAAGCGCCTTCGCGCCCGTCGAAGGCTACTTCGCCAGCAACGCCAGCAGCGCCACCAAGACCGACCGGCCCATCCTGGAAACCGCGCAGAGCATCAGCGTGGTCACCGCCGAGCAGATCGCCGACCGCAAGGTCGACCGCGTCGAGGATGCCGTGGCCTACACTGCCGGTGTACGGGTAGGCGCATCAGGCCTGGACCCACGTTTCGACATGATCAGCATCCGTGGCTTCGAAACCACCATGGGCGCGGACTTTCTCGATGGCCTGCGCCAACCCGGCAGCGGCTGGTTGTCGCTGTACCAGACCGAAGCCTACAACCTGGAGCGCATCGAAGTGCTCAAAGGCCCGTCGTCGGTGATGTACGGGCAGATCAGCCCCGGCGGCATGGTCAACCGGGTCAGCAAACGCCCTGGCCTGCAGGCAAAAAATGAAGTGCAGATCCAGTCGGGCAACTACAACCACCAACAAGGGCAATTCGACCTGGGTGGCAAGCTGAACGAGTCCGGCGACCTGCTATACCGCGTTGTGGGTGTGTACCGCGATGCCGAAAACTATATCGAGCAGTTGAACAACGACGTGCGCCTGATCGCACCCTCGCTGACCTGGCAGATCGACCCAGACACCAGCCTGACACTGCTGGCGCAATACCAGGAACGCGAGACAGCCGCCTCACCGATGCTCTACCAGCAGGGCGAGCACCTGACCGATTTCTGGCAGGGTGACGAGTACTTCGACAAGCTGCAACAGCGCCAATGGACCTTCGGCTACGAATTCGAGCACACCTTCAACGACACCTTCAGCTTCCAGCAGAACCTGCGTTACGGCCAGGTCGATACCACCAACCAGTACCTGCAACCCTATCAGGAGCGCGAGGGGCACATCCTCGATCGCGATGCCATCGGTGTGTACGAAGACATGTCGAGTGTCTCGGCCGACACGCGCCTGGTCAGCCGTTTTGCAACAGGTACCCTGCACCACACCTTGCTGACCGGCGTGGACTACGGCTGGATCGACACCTCATTGTCGTATGCCAGCGGCCCGGCGCCGTCGATCGACCGCTTCGCGCCCGACTACCACCAACCGGTGGCCAAACCGGGTACGCCGCTGGCGGACGAAGATGGCCTGGAGCAACGCACCGGCCTGTACCTGCAGGACCAGATCGACCTCGACCGCTGGCGGCTTTCGGCCGGCTTGCGCCGCGACTTCGTGCACGTGCGGCGCAGCGACAACCTCAGCGGCATCAACCGCAAGACCAGTGACTCAGCCACCACTGGCTCGGTCGGCGCGCTCTACCTGTTCGACAACGGCCTGGCACCCTACGCCAGCTACGCCACCTCGTTCCAGCCACAGAGTGGCAGCGGTGCCTACAAACCCACCGAAGGCGAACAATACGAAGTGGGCTTGAAGTACCAGCCACCAGGCAGCGCAACGATGCTCACCGCCTCGCTGTACCACCTGACCCAGAAGAACGTGCTGACCCGCGACCTGGCCAACCCGATCAACAGTATCGCCACTGGCGAGCAGGTCTCCAAGGGCTTGGAACTGGAAGCCGTTTCCGACCTCAGCGACCGGCTGAAGATGACCGCCAGCTACAGCTTCAACGACCCCGAAGTGACTGAAAGCAACGATGGCAATGAAGGCAAGCAGCCACTGGACGTTCCCCGCCATCTTGCTTCTGTCTGGCTCGACTACCGCCTGCCGATGGGCGTAGGCGTCTCTGGCGGTGCCCGCTACACCGGCAGCAACTACGGCGATGCACAGAACACCGTGAAGAACGAAGGCTACACACTGGTCGATGCCGGCGTGCACTACGACTTCGGCGGCGGCCTGGACGGCGTTCGCCTGGCGCTCAATGCGCGCAACCTGTTCGACAAACGCTATATCAACTGCCAGCAGGGCTACTGCTACCGGGGTGAAGCGCGCAGCGTGGTCACCAGCCTGAGTTATCGCTGGTAAAGGGGGGGATGAACATGCGCACATTGATGATCTGGCTGGGCACTGCACTGCTTGCCAGCCTGGCCCACGCCGCGCCGGTAACGCTGGACGGCACCGAGCAATGGTCGATGAAAAGTGCCGAGGGCCGCGAATACCGGATCATGATCAGCCTGCCGGAGGGCGATGTGCCCTGGACCGGCGGCTACCCGGTGATCTACCTGCTTGACGGCAACGCCTACTTCCCGGCGTTTCATGCCGCCAAGCGCGCTCAAGACCGGCTGCGCGGCGCGATACTGGTCGCCATCGGCTACCCCAGCGACACCCCACTGGACTTCGAACGCCGCGCCTTCGACCTGTCGCCACCGCAACCTGCCGAGCGCAACAAACCACCCCAAGGTGGCCAGGACCTGTTCCTGGACTTCATCGAAAAACGCCTGATGCCAAAGGTCAATGCCCGCTTCAAGGTCGATCAGGACCAGCGCAGCCTGGTCGGGCATTCGTTCGGTGGCATGTTCGCCGTGTATGCGCTGTTTACCCGACCGCAACTGTTCCAGCACGTGATCGCCATCAGCCCGAGCCTGTGGTGGCGTGACCGCTACCTGATGGCCCATGAGCGGACATTCACGCAGCGTGCCCACGCCGGGCAACTGGACCTGACCCATAGCAGCCTTACGCTGTTGATCGGTGACCGCGAGATGCCCCAGGAGATTCAGGATGCCCGGGCCCTGCAATTGCGCCTGGAGGCACTGTCGCAGTACGGGCTGCGCAGTGATTTCCAGCTCGAGGCTGGGGAAGATCACATGTCGGTGCCGTTCAGGGTGCCGACACGGGTCCTGGATGAGTTGATCAGTACCCGCAGGTTCTAGCTGCAGGTGTCGGCCTTTTCGCAGATCGACCTGCGAGAAGGCCAAAATGGGTAAGCCCCACCGTGCACCCTAACGGTGCATACACCCTTTTTCGCCACAAAATGGCCCCCCGAAATTTGCCTGCGCCCTCTCTTGGAACACCCCTTCTCAAAGCGATGACACACGCCAACGTTTGCGTCTATCTCGCGTCATAACGAAAGTGACCAGTGGGTCACCTTTTTTACTTCCGGTCTCCTACACTCAGCTTTCGGCCCGCGATTTGCTCAGGGAAGAGGCGACATGAAAAAAGTCGAACTTTTGCAAAAGGCGACGGGTCAGGAACTTTAAGTAGGCCAAAGCAATGGGATACCCCTCGCTGCAGCCCGCTCACTCCTTCCAGACCAAACGCTTTCGGCGGGAATGCCGATCGCGCCGTGCCTGCGCGCACGACCTTGGGGCAAGGACCGCACTACGAAGACACGAAACAGAGATAACCAGCACGAAATAAAGCAAACGGGTGCCAGCACTCGGCCACACCATAGGGACGGAGAGAAGTATGATCAGTGCCGCTGTCGAACCTCACGTAGATTCATTCAAACCGGAAAACCGCGAACCGCTCACCCCGGATTTCGCCACGACAGTCAAGGCACCCGGCGCCCAGCGCCAGCACAACCCCAACAAACGCAAGATCCTGTTCGTCACCTCCGAAATTGCCGACCTGATCAAGACCGGCGGCCTGGGTGACGTTTCGGCAGCACTGCCGCGGGCATTGGCGCACCTGCACGATGTCCGTGTGCTGATCCCCGGCTACAGCCAGGTGATGGAAAGCGACAACCCCATTCATATCGTCGGTGAACTCGGCGGCCATGCGGCCCTGCCGCCGTGCAAGATCGGCCGCATGGACATGGCTGACGGCCTTGTCATCTACGTGCTGATCTGCCCTGAACTGTACCAGCGCGACGGCACACCCTATGGTGCCAACAACGGTCGTGACTGGCCCGACAACCACATCCGCTTCGCCCGCCTTGGCCTTGCCGCGGCCGAAATTGCCGCCGGTGAAGGCAAGATCCACTGGAAGCCCGAAGTAGTGCACGCCCATGACTGGCCGGCAGGCCTGGCCCCGGCCTACATGCACTGGCGCGGCCTGAGCACCCCGACCCTGTTCACCATTCACAACCTGGCCTACCAAGGTGTGTACAGCCGCGCCTGCAGCCCGGAACTGGCGATCCCTGACCATGCCATGCAGCAGGAAGGCATGGAGTTCTACGGCAAGCTGTCCTTCCTCAAGGCCGGCCTGGCCTACTCCAGCCACATCACCACCGTCAGTGCCACCTACGCCCGCGAAATCACCACGCCGGAATTCGGCTGCGGCCTGGATGGCTTCCTCGCCAGCAAGGCCCAGCAAGGCCTGCTCGGCGGCATCCCCAATGGCATCGACGAAAGCTGGGATTCGGCCACCGACCAGCATCTGCAGCACAACTTCAGCATCAACGACTGGGATGGCAAGGCGCGCAATGCCGAAGCAGTCCGCCGCCTGTTCGAACTCGAGCCAAGCGCAGGGCCACTGTTCGCCGTAGTCTCGCGGCTGGTGTTCCAGAAAGGCCTGGACCTGACCTTGGGCGTGGCCGACTACATCGTCGAACAGGGCGGGCAGATCGCGATCATCGGCCGTGGCGAGCCTGAAGAAGAGCAGGCCATGCGCGAACTGGCCCTGCGCCATCCCGGCCGCATCGGCGTGCGTATCGGCTTCAACGAAACCGATGCGCGGCGGATGTTCGCCGGCAGCGACTTCCTGCTGATGCCATCACGCTACGAGCCCTGCGGCCTGAGCCAGATGTATGCGCAGCGTTTTGGCTCACTGCCCGTAGCGCGCAACACCGGAGGCCTGGCCGACACGATCGAGAATGGCGTCACCGGTTTCCTGTTCGATGAGTCGACCGTGGAGAGTTACCGCGAAGCGCTGAGCCGTGCCTTCTATGTCTACGGCAAGAAAAACCTGCTCAACGCCATGCGCTGCCTGTCGATGACCCAGCCGTTCAACTGGTGCCAGGCGGTCGAACCCTACGCCCGCCTCTACGAGGACCTGGTCAAACAGGCACAGTTGAGCCACTACTGAGCGGGGAATCGAAGATGCACAGGCATGGCGCACACCTACTGGACGCCACGTCGGCGCGCTTCGCCCTATGGGCGCCGGATGCGCGCAGCGTGAGCTTGGAACTGGAGCAGCAGCCGCCGATCGAGCTGCTGCCCGACGCAGATGGCTGGTATACCGGCGTTGCCCCGTGCCAGGCCGGTGACCGTTACCACTATCGCATCGACGGCGAGCTGCGGGTGGCCGACCCGGCTTCGCGCTACCAGCCCGAAGGCGTGCAGGGCCCGAGCCAGGTGGTCGATACCCAGGCTTACGCCTGGCAACACCCCTGGCGAGGCCGCCCTTGGCACGAAGCGGTGATTCAGGAACTGCACGTCGGCGTGCTCGAGGGCTACCCTGGTGTCGCCCGGCATCTGCCGCGCCTGGCAGAGCTTGGCATCAGCGCCATCGAGCTGATGCCGCTGGGGCAGTTCCCTGGCGAGCGTAACTGGGGCTACGACGGCGTGCTGCCATTCGCGCCGCAGCACAGCTATGGCAGCCCAGAGCAATTGTGCGCGCTGGTCGATAACGCCCACGGCCAGGGCCTGATGGTAGTGGTGGACGTGGTCTACAACCACTTTGGGCCGCACGGCAACTACCTGCACCAGTACGCCAGCCCGTTCTTCCGTGAGGACCGGCAGACGCCCTGGGGCGCAGCCATTGACTTCCGCCGGCCAGAGGTGCGTGAGTTCTTCATCCAGAACGCTCTGATGTGGCTGTGCGACTACCGCTGCGACGGCCTGCGCCTGGATGCAGTGCATGCCATCGACCAGCCCGACTTCCTGGTCGAGCTGGCGCAACGGGTACGCGCTGCGGTGGAACCTGGCCGCCAGGTGTGGCTGATGCTGGAGAATGAGCACAATCAGGCGTTCCTGCTGGAACAGGGCTTCGACGCCCAGTGGAACGACGATGGCCACAATGCGCTGCACGTGCTGCTCACGGGTGAAACCGAAGGGTACTACGCCGACTACCAGGACCTGCCGATCAACAAGCTGGCCCGCTGCCTGTCCGAAGGGTTCGTGTTCCAGGGCCAGGCCAACCGCCATGGTCACCCGCGCGGCGAACCAAGTGGCCACCTTGAGCCCAGCTCGTTCGTACTGTTTCTGCAAAACCACGACCAGATCGGCAACCGCGCCCTGGGCGAACGCCTGACACGCCTGTGCCCGGTCCCTGCCCTGCGCGCCGCTACCGGCCTGTTGCTGCTGTCGCCGATGATCCCGCTGTTGTTCATGGGTGACGAGGATGGCAGTTGCCGGCCGTTTCTGTTCTTCACCGACTTCCATGACGAGCTGGCCGATGCCGTGCGCGAAGGTCGGCGTGGCGAATTCGCCCACTTCACCGCGTTTGCCGATCCCGAGCAGCGCGAGCGCATCCCCGACCCCAATGCCGAACAGACATTCCAGGCCTCACGGCCACAGCGTCAGGAAGTGATCGCCGGCTGGCACGGCCTTTATCAGCAACTGCTCGAACTGCGCCGGCGCCATGTCATACCGTACCTGCCTGGCAGCCGTGCGCTGGGCACCGACGTGCTGGGCGACAAGGCACTGACCGCACGCTGGCGCCTGGGCAATGGCAACACCCTGCGCATCGACCTGAACCTGGCCGCCACGCCACAGCCGGTCGAACTGCCCGCAGCCGAACACCGCCTGTTCGACAGTAGCGATACCACGCACCCCGACACCGCACTGTCTGCGTACAGCTGCGTGGTCAGCCTGCTTGCACCTGGCCAGGAGCGCCCATGAGTGAAACTGCATTACACCGCCTGGCCGCCCGCGTAGGGCTGGCCCGCGACTGGATCGACGCCAACAACAGGCCACAACAGGTCAGCGACGACGTGCTGCGCAAGGTCCTTGAAGCGCTTGGCCACCCGGCCAGTGACGACCGCGCCCTCCAGGACAGCCTGCGCGCCGTGGACGCCGCCGAAGACAGCGAACACTTACCGCCGCTGTTGACTGCCGACCTGGGCCGGCCACTGGCACTGGCGCGCTACTTCAGCGCAGGCAGCGCCGCCCGCTGCACCCTGGAAGACCACAGCCAGCTCGACCTGACCCTCGACAACCAGGCACAACTGCCTGGCGCATTGCCCTTGGGCTATCACCGCGTCGATATCGATGGCCGTACTTTCACAGTGGCCGTGGCGCCGCTGCGTTGCCACAGCCTGGAGGACGCTGTCGAACAGCCGCCACCGCGCTGCTGGGGCATTGCGGTGCAGCTTTACAGCCTGCGCCGCCCAGGTGATGGCGGCTACGGCGACTGCCTGGCTCTGGAGCAACTGGCGCGCAGCGCCGCAGAGCGTGGTGCCGACGCCCTCGCCATCAGCCCGATCCACGCCCTGTCGGCGTTCGACCAGCAACACTACAGCCCCTACTCACCCTCCAGCCGCCTGCTGCTCAACCCCTTGTATGCCAGCCCCGCTGCCGTGCTCGGTGAACGTGCCGTGCGCATGGCCGTCGAGGCCTGTGGCCTGGAGCAAACCCTGGAAGACCTCGAGCAACGCCCGCTGGTCGACTGGCCACGCGCCGCCGACGCCCGCCTGCGCCTGCTCGACGCCCTGTACCAGAATTTCATCCAGGCTGATCACCCCCTGCGCAAAGACTTCGAGAGCTTCCGCGAGGCCGGTGGCCAGGCGCTGGAGCACCACTGCCGCTTTGAAGTGCTGCAGGCACAAGCCGTGGACGACGGCCTGGGCGCCGACTGGCGCAACTGGCCGAGCGCCTGGCACGACCCCTATCACCCAGAAGTGGAGGCCTTCGCCAGCGCGTATCCCGCCAAGGTCGAGTTCCATGCGTTCTGCCAGTGGCTGACCGAGCGCAGCCTGCAGCGCGCCCAAGAAGCCGCCCGTGGCAACGGCATGGCGGTCGGCCTGATCGCCGACCTGGCGGTGGGCGCCGACGGTGCCGGCAGCCAGGCCTGGAGCCGCCAGGACGAGTTGCTGGCCAACCTGAAGGTTGGCGCCCCGCCGGACATCCTCAACCGCAGCGGACAGGACTGGGGCATCTGCGCGTTCTCGCCCGAAGGCCTCAAACGCAATGGCTACCGCGCCTTCATCGAAATGCTGCGGGCCAACCTGGCCCATGCCGGCGGCCTGCGCATCGACCATGTGATGGGCCTGCGCCGCCTGTGGCTGATCCCCCGTGGCTGCAAGCCCGACGAAGGGGCCTACCTGCAGTATCCGCTGGAGGACCTGCTGCGCCTGCTGGCCCTGGAGTCGGTGCGGCACCAGGCAATCATCCTTGGTGAAGACCTGGGCACCGTGCCTGAAGGCCTGCGCGAACAACTGGCGGACAAGGCCGTGCTGGGCATGCGCGTGCTGCCTTTCGAGCAGGCCCAGCCCGGCCACTTCACGCCGATTCTCGACTGGCCGGACAAAGCCTTGGCCACCACCGGCACCCACGACCTGGCGCCCTTGGCCGGCTGGCTGCAAAGCCGCGACATCGACTGGAGCCAGCGCCTGCAACTGATCGATGACGCCACCGAGCTGCACTGGCGCCAGGCGCGACAGAAAGAGCGTGACGGCCTGCGCCGCACCCTGCAAGCCAATTACGGCCCACTAAAGGACAACGACCACTTGATCGATGCTGCCATCCGTTACGTTGGTCACACCCGCGCACCGCTGGTGCTGATCCCGCTCGAAGACCTGCTCGGCAGTGAAGAGCAACCCAACCTCCCTGGCACGACCGAAGGCCACCCCAACTGGCGCCGGCGGTTCGCGCCCCCGGTGCGCGAACTGCTCGACGATGAAGATGCCGCGCGCCGCCTGGAGCTGTTGGCCCAGGCCCGCGAACAAGCCTGGGAGCGTGACCGATGAAGCCGTTGTCCGCCACCCTGCGTCTGCAGTTGCACAGCGATTTCACCCTCGACCATGCACTGCCGCTGGTGCCCTACTTTGCCCAGCTGGGCATCAGCCACCTGTATGCCTCGCCGATCCTCAAGGCCCGCGCCGGCTCGCGCCACGGTTACGATGTGGTCGACCCGACCCAGGTCAACCCGGAGCTCGGTGGCGAGGCCGCCCTGGAGCGACTGGTGGCCGCCTTGCGCCAGCACGGCATGGGCCTGATCCTGGACACCGTCTCCAACCACATGGCCGTCGGCGGCGCCGACAACCCCTGGTGGCAGAGCTTGCTGGCGTGGGGCCGGCGCAGCCCCTACGCCGAGTTCTTCGATATCCAGTGGCACTCCAGCGACCCCCTGCTGGCCGGCCAGCTATTGCTGCCGTTTTTGGGCTGTGACTATGGCGCGGCGCTGAAAAATGGCGAAATTCCGCTGGAGTTCGACGAGCAACACGGCGTGCTGCAGGTGGCCCATTACGAGCACCGCTTCCCGATCTGCCCGGTTGACTATGGCTGGATTCTTTCCCTGAGCCCCGAGCCTGCCCTGCAGCGCCTGGCCGAGCACTTCACCGCACTGAACGATGCAGCCGACCCGCTGGCAGCGGCTTTGCCGGTGCAAGCCGAACTGGCCCGCCTGGTGCGCGAGGGCGCCGACCTGCAGTCTGCACTGCTCGCCTTCGACAGCCGCACCGAAAGCGGCTTCAAACGCCTGCACCTGCTGCTGGAACGCCAAACCTACCGCCTGGCCAGCTGGCGCACTGCCGCCGACGACATCAACTGGCGGCGTTTCTTCGACATCAACGAGCTGGGCGGCCTGCGCGTAGAGCGCTCGGTGGTATTCGAGGCGACCCATGCCAAGCTGTTCGAGCTGATTGAGCGAGGGTTGGTCGATGGCCTGCGTATCGATCATATCGACGGCCTGGCCGACCCACGCGGCTATTGCCGCAAGCTGCGCCGGCGGGTCGACGGTCTGCTTGCCAGGCGCCCCCTCAATGCGGCGCTTGAGCATTTCCCGATCTACGTCGAGAAGATTCTCGGCACCGATGAACACCTGCATCGCGACTGGCTCACCGACGGTACCACCGGCTACGAGTTCATGAACCAGGTCTCGCTGCTGCAGCACGACCCCGCCGGCGAAGCGCCGTTGACCGAGCTGTGGGCCACTGTCAGCGAGCGCCCGGACTTTCCGGAGGAAGTCCGCCAGGCCCGCTACCTGGTGCTCAATGCCAGCCTGGCCGGCGACTGCGAGTCGGTGGCCCAGGCGCTGCTGCACGTCGCGCGCGACGACTTGATGACCCGCGACCTGACCCTTGGGGCGATCCGCCGCGCGTTGCAGGCGCTGGTTGCCCACTACCCGGTGTACCGCACGTATTTCAATGCCTGCGGCCGCCCGGCCGAAGACGAGAAATTCTTCCAGCAGGCCTTGGCCAATGCCCGCCACGACCTCAGCGAAGCCGATTGGCCGCTGCTCGAGCAGCTTGAACAATGGCTCGGCGGCCAGGCATGGCGCGCACTGCCCCCCGGCCGGCCGCGCAAGCACCTGCGCCATGCCTGCGTGCGCTTTCAACAGCTCACCGCGCCCAGCGCCGCCAAAGCCGTGGAGGACACCACCTTCTATCGCTCGGCCCGCCTGCTGTCGCGCAATGACGTAGGCTTCGAGGCCGAGCGCTTCAGTGCCGGCCCCGAACACTTCCACAACGAGGCCCAGCGCCGCCTGCGCGACTTCCCCGACAACCTGCTGGCAACCGCCACCCATGACCACAAACGCGGCGAAGACACCCGCGCGCGGCTGGCCGTGCTGAGCGAACGCGGCCCCTGGTTCGCCAGCCGCGTGGAACACTGGCGCGAGCTGGCTGCTCCGCTGCGTGAACAGCTGGACGACGGCGTTGCGCCGAGCCCGGGCGACGAGTTGCTGCTGTTGCAGACGCTGTTGGGCAGTTGGCCCCTGGACCTTGACCTGCACGACGATAACGCCCTGCAGCACTATGCCGGGCGTATCCGCCAATGGCAGCAGAAGGCGCTGCGCGAAGCCAAGCTGCGCAGCAGCTGGAACGCGCCGAACGAAGCCTACGAGGCCGCCTGCGCCGCCTATGTCGATGGCCTGTTACTCGGCCGCGAGAACCAGCAGTTACGCCAGTCCCTGGCCGACGCGGCGCAGTTGATCGCCACCCCCGGCGCCCTCAATGGCCTGGTCCAGGCCTTGCTGCGCAGCACCGTGCCCGGCGTGCCAGACCTTTATCAGGGCAATGAGTACTGGGATTTCAGCCTGGTCGACCCCGACAACCGCCGCCCCGTGGACTACGCTTGCAGGCGTCGCACGCTGGACGACGCCCTGCCCGTGGCAGAGCTGCTGGCACACTGGCGCGACGGCCGCATCAAGCAGGCGCTGCTGGCGCGGCTGCTGGATTGCCGGCAGGCCCACGCCGAGCTGTTCCGCCGCGGTGCCTACCTGCCGCTGAACGTGCAGGGCCGCCATGCCGACAAGGTCGTGGCCTTTGCCCGGCTGGGTGAGGAACACCGCGCCATCGTCGTCGCCCCGCGCCTGGCCAGCGGCCTGTTGGGCGGCGCTGCTACACCGTTGATCCCGGCACAGAACTGGGACGACACCCGGGTGATTCTGCCGTTTGCCTTGTCGCCTGCCAACTCGATGGGACTTTTCCCAAGTGCGGTGGTCAGCCCTTCAAAGGAGCTGATGTTGAGCGCCGTGCTGTCGGAATTTCCGGTCAACGTGTTGATACAACAATCTTGAGCATCAGGAGCGTCATGATGAGTGTCGATGAAAAACGTATTCGCGAATTTGCCTACCAGATCTGGGAGTCTGAAGGTAAGCCTGTAGGCGAGGAAGAGCGCCACTGGGACATGGCCCGCAAGCTGGCCGAGGCCGAGGCGCTGGCGCCAAAGGCTGCGCCGCGCAAGAAGGCCGCCGCCAAGCCCAAGGTCGCGGCGGCGCCAAAAGCACCTGCCGAGCCCAAGGCTGCGGCGCTGCCAGGGGTGAAACCGGCCGCTGCGAAAAAGCCCAAAACGGTGAAGAAGCCGGCTGCTGGCTAAGCCGGTCCCGGCCCTATCGCCGGCAAGCCGGCTCCCACAAAGATCTCAAAGACCCTGGGATTGCGGTGGCAGCCGGCTTGCCGGCGATGGGGCCGCGACTGAAGGACCATCCGCCCCCTTCCCTACGGCCATCCGAGGACCGCCATGAGCCCCCGCATTCCCAAGAAAACCCGCTCCATCGCACCATCCCGCCTGCGCGAGGGCATGCCCTTCCCGCTCGGCGCCACCTGGGATGGGCTGGGGGTCAACTTCGCCCTGTTCTCAGCCAACGCCACCAAAGTCGAGCTGTGCCTGTTCGACTCCACAGGCGAGCAGGAACTCGAGCGCATCGAGCTGCCGGAGTACACCGACGAGATCTACCACGGCTACCTGCCTGACGCCCACCCGGGCCTGGTATACGGCTACCGTGTCTATGGCCCCTACGAGCCCGAGAATGGCCACCGCTTCAACCCCAACAAACTGCTGATCGACCCCTACGCCAAGCAACTGGTCGGCAGCCTGAAATGGTCCGAGGCACTGTTCGGCTACACCATCGGCCATCCCGACGGCGACCTGTCGTTCGACGAGCGCGACAGCGCGCCCTTCGTACCCAAATGCAAAGTCATCGACCCGGCCTTCACCTGGGGCCGCGACCAGCGCGTACAGATCCCTTGGGAGCGCACCATCCTCTATGAAGCGCATGCCCGCGGCATCAGCATGCGCCACCCTGCCGTGCCGGAAAAACTGCGCGGCACGTTCGCCGGCCTTGCCAACGACGAGTTGCTCAAGCACATCAAGGACCTTGGCGTTTCAAGCATCGAACTGTTGCCGATCCACGCTTTCGTCAATGACCAGCACCTGCTGGACAAAGGCCTGAACAATTACTGGGGCTACAACAGCATCGCCTTCTTCGCCCCCCACCCGCGCTACCTGGCCAGCGGCAAGATCGCCGAGTTCAAGGAAATGGTCGCGCACCTGCACGACGCCGGCCTCGAAGTGATCCTCGATGTGGTCTACAACCACACCGCCGAGGGCAACGAGCGTGGCCCGACGCTGTCCATGCGCGGTATCGACAATGCCTCGTACTACCGGCTGATGCCCGATGACAAACGCTATTACATCAACGATTCCGGCACCGGCAACACCCTGGACCTCAGCCACCCGTGCGTGCTGCAACTGGTGACCGACTCGCTGCGCTACTGGGCTGGCGAGATGCATGTGGACGGCTTCCGCTTCGACCTGGCAACCATCCTGGGCCGTTACCACGACGGCTACAGCGAACGCCACGGGTTCCTCGTCGCCTGTCGTCAGGACCCGATGCTCAGCCAGGTCAAGCTGATCGCCGAACCATGGGACTGCGGCCCAGGTGGCTATCAGGTGGGCAACTTCGCACCGGGCTGGGCGGAATGGAACGACCGCTTCCGCGACACCGTGCGCGCCTTCTGGAAAGGCGACGAAGGCCAGCTGGCCGACTTCGCCTCGCGCATGACCGCCTCGGGCGACATGTTCAACAACCGCGGCCGGCGCCCTTATGCCTCGGTCAACTTCGTCACTGCCCACGACGGTTTCACCCTGCGCGACCTGGTGTCGTACAACGGCAAACACAACGAAGACAACGACGAGAACAACCAGGACGGTACCGACAACAACCTGTCGTGGAACTGCGGCGCGGAAGGCCCCACCGACGACCCTGAAATCAATGCCCTGCGCATGCGCCAGATGCGCAACTTCTTCGCCACCCTGCTGCTGGCCCAAGGCACCCCTATGATCGTCGCTGGCGACGAGTTCAGCCGCACCCAGCACGGCAACAACAATGCCTACTGCCAGGACAGCGAGATCGGCTGGGTCAACTGGGACCTGGACGAAGAAGGCAAAGGCCTGCTGGCCTTCGTCAAGCGCCTGACCCGCCTGCGCCTGGCCTACCCGGTGCTGCGCCGCTCACGCTTTCTGGTCGGCGACTACAACGAGGCCATCGGGGTCAAGGACGTGACCTGGCTGGCGCCCGACGGCAGCGAGATGAGTGTGGAGCAGTGGGAAGACCCGCATGGGCGCTGCCTGGGCATGCTGATCGACGGCCGCGCCCAGGTCAGCGGCATCGCCCGGCCGGGTTCGGAGGCGACGGTGCTGCTGATCGTCAATGCGCACCACGATGTGGTGCCGTTCCTGCTGCCGACGGTACCGGACGGTGACTACTGGAGCTGCCTGGTGGACACCGACCGGCCGGAACTGCGCAAAGGGCAACACTTGCCATTCGACAGCACGTTCCAGGTCCAGGGGCGCTCGTTGCTGCTGATGGTGCTGCAGCGCGAGGAGGACTGAACCGGGGTTGGCTCAACCGGCCCTGGACCGAACGGATCTCAGGGCCGGCTGCGCCTGGCCACCTTGGACGCACGGCTCGCACCCGGCGTAACAGCGGCGCTAGCAATGTTTCGGCATAGCCAGGGTGCAGGAAATAGCGAACGCCGCTATGCGCGTAGTGTTTTCGCCAGAAATCATGATGTTAACTCTGCGCCCTGAAGCTCCCCGCCTGTTTAACACTTTCTTGACGCAAGCCCTTACCTCTCCTTAGCTAAAGATTATCTAGTCGTAAAAAAATTGCGCCGGGCCTTTAGCTCGCGCCTTCGTGCGTGCTTGAGAAAGCTGGCGTACTGGTTTGGGTCGCCCTGTGTTTAGCCGTACAGCTCGTGACAACAGGCCAGGTCCTTGGGCTGTACAACAAAAACACAGGAGATCCGCCATGAAAAGCACCTCGAACCCGTTGCGCTTCGACCGTATTTTCTACGCGGTTTCCACGTCGATGCTTCTGGCAACCCCGGTGGAAACCTTCGCCTCCCCATTGCTGGACGACCCCAGCTCCCCCCTGTTCCTGCAGCAGCCGGCAATGGCTCAGCTGTCGCTTGACCCCGTCAGCGCCAGCGGCCTGAGCATGGGTACACTGACAGCCTTCAGCAACAAGATGGCCGAACGCCATGGCCCGCTGGCGCCCGACCTGATAGCCAGCCAATGGGCGCAGTTTTTCCCAGGCACACCTCGCCCGGGTGCGCA
The DNA here is from genome assembly GCF_003936645.1 of Pseudomonas sp. p106. Lineage (NCBI taxonomy): Bacteria > Pseudomonadati > Pseudomonadota > Gammaproteobacteria > Pseudomonadales > Pseudomonadaceae > Pseudomonas > Pseudomonas sp. p106. The sequence continues at coordinate 194,686 of NZ_RHQR01000002.1, read as the reverse complement.
GGCCCCCGAGCAGCTGGAAGCACCCAGCCAGCAACTGACGATTGGCCCGGACCTGTTCGTGCGTGAAACCAGCGGCGGCAATGTGCACCGCGCGGGCATTTTCGTGGGGCATAACAATCTGCAAAGCAGCTTGAAGGGCAGCCGTGTGATGCTCGGCGACAAGCAGCGCAATGCAGTGAACCTCAGCGGCGAGAGCCTGGGGGTGTACTGGAGCATGACCCATGATCAGGGCTGGCACGTGGACGCTGTAGCCATGGGCACGCGCATCGATGTGCTGGGCCGGGGCGAGACGGGCCAGCGGGTGAACGACAGCGGCCATGCGATGACCTTTTCCGTGGAAGGTGGTTACCCGATCCGCCTGGGTGGCAGTTGGGTGATCGAACCCCAGGCACAGTTGATCAACCAGCAGTTCTTCCCTGGCAACCAGGTGCAGGAAGAGACGCTGCAGGCGTTCGACAGCCAGCCAACCTGGAGCGGCCGGGTCGGTGCCAAGTTGTCCGGGCGCTACGAAGTGCGGGGCATGCCCATCGAACCCTATGTGCGGACCAACGTCTGGTATGACTTCAGCGATGCCGACGAGGTCAAGCTGGACCAGGTCGACAAGATATCCGGCTCGCGCTATTCGACCACGGTGGAACTGGGGTTGGGCCTGGTGGCGCGGGTGACACCTTCCATGGCGTTGTTTGTCAGCGCCGATTACAGCAGTGATGTGGATGACAACGACCTGAATGGGTTGATCGGCAGCCTGGGGGTCAGGATGCGCTGGTGATCAGTGTGGCCTCTTCGCGGGACAAGCCCGCCAAGAGGCCAACTCAGACCCAAGGATCAGGTGGGTTTCATCACCAGTACACCCAGCGGCGGCAGGTTCAGGGCCAGCGACAGCGGTTGCCCGTGGCTGGCGACCTCGTCACTCTCCACCGCGCCCAGGTTGCCCACATTCGACCCGGCATACAGCTCGGCGTCGCTGTTGAGCAGCTCTTGCCAGCGCTCACCGAACGGCACGCCGATCCGGTACCCCTCGCGCGGTACCGGGGTGAAGTTGGCCACCACCAGCAATGGCTCACCGTTACTGCTCCAGCGCAGCCAGGCATACACACAGTTTTGCGCGTCATCACCGATCAGCCACTGGAAACCTTGCGGCTGGCAATCTTGCTCATGCAATGCCGGCAGGTCACGGTACAGCCGGTTCAGGTCACCCACCAGGCGTTGCACGCCCTGGTGCTCGGGGTACTGCAGCAGGTACCAGTCCAACTGGTGGTCATGGTTCCATTCCCGCCATTGGCCGAACTCACAGCCCATGAACAACAGCTTCTTGCCCGGGTGAGTCCACATGAAGGTCAGGTAAGCCCGCAGGTTGGCGAACTTCTGCCAACGATCACCGGGCATCTTGTCGATCAGCGAATGCTTGCCGTGCACCACTTCATCGTGGGAAATGGGCAGGATGAAATGTTCGGAATAGGCATAGATCAGGCCGAAGCTCATCTCGTTGTGGTGATAGCTGCGGTGCACCGGGTCGTTCTGGATGTAGTGCAGGGTGTCGTGCATCCAGCCCATGTTCCACTTGTAGGCGAAGCCCAGGCCACCTTGCTGGGTGGGCTGGCTGACACCCGGCCAGGCGGTGGATTCTTCGGCGATGATCAGCGCGCCCGGCGCTTCATGGGCGGCCACACCGTTGAGGTGGCGGATGAAATCGATGGCCTCCAGGTTCTCGCGCCCACCATGGCGGTTGGGCACCCATTCGCCAGCCTTGCGCGAATAGTCGCGGTACAGCATCGAGGCCACCGCATCGACCCGCAGGCCATCGATATGGAAGTGCTTGAGCCAGTGCAGTGCCGAAGCCAGCATGAAACCGCGTACTTCGTTGCGGCCCAGGTTGTAGATCAACGTGTTCCAGTCCTGGTGGAAGCCCTCCAGGGGGTTGTCGTACTCGTAAAGAGCGGTGCCGTCGAAGCGCGCCAGGCCATGCTCGTCCGTAGGGAAATGCGCCGGCACCCAGTCGAGGATTACACCGATACCGCCCTGGTGGCAGGCGTCGATGAACGCGGCAAAGTCTTCTGGCGTGCCGTAGCGCGAGGTCGGCGCGAACATCGACAAGGGCTGGTAGCCCCATGAGCCACCGAACGGATGCTCCATGATCGGCAGCAACTCGATGTGGGTGAAGTTGAGCTTCTGCACGTAGGGCACAAGGCGCTCGGCCAGCTCGCGCCAATTGTAGAAGCGCGACACTTCACCCAAGTCATCCAGCTCGCACTGCCAGGAGCCTGGGTGCAGTTCATAAATCGACAGCGGCGCACTGTAGGCATGGCGCTGGGCGCGGTGTTCCATCCACTCCTGGTCTTGCCATGAATGGCTGAGTTCGCCGGCCACCTTCGATGCGGTGCTGGGCGGCAGCTCAGTGGCGCGGGCAAGCGGGTCGGCCTTCAGCGGCAGCACGCCCTCCTTGCCCAGCACCTCGAATTTGTAGGTTTCGCCTACGCCCAGGCGCGGCACGAACAGTTCCCACACCCCGGCACTGTGCCGTAGGCGCATCGGGTGACGACGGCCGTCCCAATTGTTGAAGTCGCCCACCACCGACACGCGCCGCGCATTGGGCGCCCATACCGAAAAGCACACGCCATCAACGCCGTCGACCTCAATGGGCTGGGCGCCGAAGCGCCCGGACAGGTCGCGGTGGTTGCCCTCGGCAAACAGGTGCAGGTCCATGTCGCCCAATTGCGGGCCGAAGCTATACGGGTCTTCGGTCACCTGCTCGCCACCGGCCCAGCCGATCTGCAACAGGTACGGCTGTGCATCATCCAGGTGCGCGGTAAACAACCCGGGCAGGCTGCCCTGCTGCATGTCAGCAAGCACACGCCCGTCATCGCGGGCCAGCACCCGGGCGCTCAGGGCAGCTGGCAGAAAAGCGCGGACCCACAGCCCGCCCGCGCCATCGCCATGGGGGCCAAGTACTGCAAAAGGATCGGCGTGCTCGGCGCGGGCAAGGGCATCGAGCTCCCGCTGCCGAAGGCCACCGTTATCACGCGTGGTTGCATTCATCTATGACTCTCCCCAGGTACTGATCAATCCATGCAAGCCATGCAAAGGCACGGCCAGCCAACTTGGCCGGTTTTCGGCTTCATAAGTAATCTCGTAGGCGGCCTTTTCCAGGCAGAACAGTTCCAGTGCGGCGCGTTCGCCCTCGGCCTGTTGCCAGGCGTGAGGCATGGCGGCGGTGGCCAGGCCGTAGGCTTCGACGAAGGCATGGCGCGACTGGTGCAGGTACTGCCGGGCGACCCGCTGACGAGCCTGCCGTGCCGCCTCGGAAGCGTCTACCGCCGAGGCGCTGCGCAGGATCATCGCAGCAGCATAGTCGAAGGATCGCAACACGCCGCTGACATCCTTGTACGGGCTGTGCTTGGCCCGCCGCTCTTGCAGCGCACGCGAAGGCTCGCCTTCGAAATCGATGAGGTAGGCATCCCCTTGCACCACCAGCACCTGACCCAGGTGCAGGTCGCCGTGAACCCGCATCAGCAGGCCACCCTGGGCCTGCCAGGCCAGGTTTGCGATGTGCTGGGCAAGGCCTTCACGTTGCTGTTGCAGGTCGTCGACCAACGCCTGGCTGTCGTTGTCCAGGTTGTCGCGGTGCTGCGCCAGCAAGTCCAGGGCATGGCAGAGCTCGCTGCTGATCTGTTGTGCCCAGCGCTCGCTGTCTTCGCCATCGCTGCTGCGCGGCCGGAAGGCGGGGTCGTCGGTCGGGGCGGCCAGCAACAGATGCATCTCGCCCAGACGCTGGCCAAGCAAGGCAGCAAAACCGTTGAGCTCGGCCAGTGCGTCGGTATGCGCTTCACCATCGTTGCTGGATGGCTCCATCTCGTCGCGGATGGCCCGCTCCAGCGTGTTCTGGGTCCAGGCCCAGGCGTCGCCCTGGTTACTCAGATAACCCTGGGCGATCATCAGCAGGTGCGGTGCGTCAGCTTCATCCACCCGGCTGACCCAGGCCAGCAGCGGCGAGATATTGGCGAACCCGGCGGCGGTGAGGTAGGCGCTCATTTCCAGCTCCGGGTGAACCCCCGGGTTGACCCGGCGGATCAGCTTGAGCACTACGCGATCGCCCACCACTACCGAACTGTTGGACTGCTCGGCGCTCAGGTAGCGCACAGCGCTGTCTTCATCGAGGCCCAGGCCGGCCAGCGGTTCGGTGCAGTGGAAGCGCAACTCGCCCTGGCCATTGCCACAGGGCAGGCGCAGGCCGTCCTGGCAGGCGCGCAGCACAGCGCGAATGAAGGGTTCGAGCACAAAGGCATCGGTGATCAGGCCCACCTGACGGCCACGGCGTACCCGCGACAGCGCCAGTTGTTGCGGCAACGCGCTGCTGATCTGGTCTTCAGGCAGCAGCCCGAACGGCAACTGGTAACGGTTGGCCACGCCATCGCCCAGCACTTCGATTTCGCTGAGCAGCACGGGTGTCGTGGCGGTGCCCAAGCGCACGCCGTAACACAGGCGCACCTGGTCGACAGGCCCTTCCTTGCCGGCGAACCAGCGCCGTTTGGGCAGGTATTGCGGCAGGATCGCGTCTTGCAATGTATCGCTCGAAGGCGTTTCCAGCAGCTCGTCCATGCGTTTGCGCAGCACTAGCGTAGTCAATTCCGGCAACCCCTCGGTAGCTTGAACATGCCAGCTGGGCATGCGGTCGTGCGCTGCCAGCAAGAACCAGTAGAAGGCATAAGGCGGCAACGTCAGCAGGAACGGCAGCTGGCCGATCGGCGGGAAGGCGCTGCCGCCGAGCATCTCCACTGGCACCTTGTCGGCGTACTGGGACAATTCAAGTTCTGCGGCCTGCGCCGCACGCGACACATTGGCAACACACAGAATGACTTCGCTGTTGCCCTCGGCATCGGTGTACTCGCGGATGTACGCCAGGATGCGGCGATTGCTCGGGGTGAGCGTACGCAAGGTGCCGCGGCCGAAGGCTTTCTGCTGGTTGCGCACCGCCAGCAGGCGGCGGTTCCAGTTGAGCAGCGAATGCGGGTCGTGGGCCTGCGCCTCGACGTTGACAGTCTGGTAGCCGTACAACGGGTCCATGATCGGCGGCAGTACCAGGCGCTGCGGGTCGGCCTTGGAGAAACCGCCGTTGCGGTCCGGCGACCACTGCATGGGGGTACGCACACCGTCACGGTCGCCCAGGTAGATGTTGTCGCCCATGCCCAGTTCGTCACCGTAGTACAGGGTCGGCGTGCCGGGCATCGACAGCAGCAGGCTGGTGAGCAGCTCGATGCGCCGGCGGTCGCGTTGCAGCAACGGCGCCAGGCGGCGGCGAATACCCAGGTTGATGCGCGCGCGACGGTCTTGGGCGTAGTAGTTCCACAGGTAATCGCGCTCGCGATCGGTGACCATCTCAAGGGTCAGCTCATCGTGGTTGCGCAGGAAGATGGCCCACTGGCAATTGGCCGGAATTTCCGGGGTCTGGCGCAGGATGTCGGTGATAGGGAAGCGGTCTTCCATGGCCAAGGCCATGTACATGCGCGGCATCAACGGGAAGTGAAAGGCCATGTGACACTCGTCGCCATCGCCCTCGCCAAAGTACGGGCGCGTGTCCTCGGGCCACTGATTGGCCTCGGCGAGCAGCATGCGGTCGGGGTAATTGGCATCGATCTCGGCACGAATCGCCTTGAGTACCTTGTGGGTCTCGGGGAGGTTCTCGTTATTGGTGCCATCGCGCTCGATGAGGTAGGGGATGGCGTCCAGGCGCAAGCCGTCGACGCCCAGGTCCAGCCAGAAGCGCATCACCCCGATCACGGCCTTGAGCACTTGCGGGTTGTCGAAATTCAGGTCCGGCTGGTGCGAGTAGAAGCGGTGCCAGAAGTACTGGCCGGCCACCGGGTCCCAGGTCCAGTTGGACTTCTCGGTGTCGAGGAAGATGATCCGCGTACCGTCGTATTGCTGGTCGTCATCCGACCACACGTAGAAGTCGCGGGCCTTGCTGCCGCGCTTGGCATGGCGGGCGCGCTGGAACCAGGGGTGCTGGTCGCTGGTGTGGTTGATGACCAGCTCGGTAATCACCCGCAACCCGCGCTTGTGCGCCTCGGCGATGAAACGCTTGGCATCGGCCATGCTGCCGTAGTCGGGATGTACGGCTTTGTATTCAGCGATGTCATAACCGTCGTCGCGCCGTGGCGAGGGGTAGAACGGCAACAGCCAGAGGGTGTTGACGCCAAGATCGGCGATGTAGTCGAGCTTGCTGATCAGGCCGGCGAAGTCACCGATGCCGTCGTTGTTGGCATCGAAGAACGACTTGATGTGCAGCTGGTAGATCACGGCGTCCTTGTACCACAGCGGGTCGTCGAGGAAGGCTGCCGGGCGGGAACGCTTGGCCATGTGCGACTCCTTTCAATTGCGGGTTCAGCGCCGCCCAGGGGCTTATCGGGCCTTTTCTATGCGCCAGATACCAAATGGCTGGTGCCATGGTTCGATACGCATCCATTGGGTCTTGCCATGCCAGGTCCAGCGGTGGCCGTTCATCAGGTCTTCGCCCAGGGTGTCGGCGTCATCGTCCAGCCCCAGCTCCCACAGCGGCAGTTCGAAGCTGGCCTCCTGGGCGTTGTGCGGGTCGAGGCTGACCGCTATCAGGATGTAGTTGTCGCGCTCGGGCGTGCGCTTGGCGAAATACAGGATGTTGTCGTTCCAGCAGTTGAAGAACGCCACGCCCAGGTGCGTCTGCAGGGCACGGTTCTGCCGGCGGATGCGATTGAGTTGGGCGATTTCGGCAATGATGTTGCCGGGCTGGGTGAAATCGCGCGGGCGGATCTCGTACTTCTCCGAATCCAGGTACTCTTCCTTGCCCGGCAGGGGTGTGCCTTCGCACAGCTCGAAGCCCGAGTACATGCCCCACAGCCCCGACCCCATGGTCGCCAGCGCGGCGCGGATCAGAAAGCCGGCACGGCCACTGGTGTGCAGGAAGAACGGGTTGATGTCCGGCGTGTTGACGAAGAAGTTGGGCCGGTAGCACAGGCTCCAGGGCGGCTGATTGAGCTGCTCGAAATACTCGCGCAGTTCCTGTTTGGTATTGCGCCAGGTGAAATAGGTGTAGCTCTGGGCGTAACCCACCTTGCCCAGGCGCGCCATCATCGCCGGTTTGGTGAAGGCTTCAGCCAGGAAGATCACGTCCGGGTACTGGCTGCGCACATTGGCGATCAACCATTGCCAGAATGGCAGCGGTTTGGTGTGCGGGTTGTCGACGCGGAAGGTCTTTACCCCCTCCTCGACCCAGCCCACCACCACATCGCGCAGGGCCAGCCACAGCGACGGCACGGCGTCAGCGGCGTAGAAATCGACGTTGACGATGTCCTGGTACTTCTTCGGCGGGTTTTCGGCATAGCGGATGGTGCCGTCGGGGCGCCAGCTGAACCAGCCGGGATGTTCCTTGAGCCACGGGTGGTCCTGGGAGCACTGGATGGCGAAGTCCAGGGCGATCTCCAGCCCGTGCTCGGCGGCGGCGGCCACCAGGCCGCGGAAGTCCTCCCGGGTGCCCAGCTGCGGGTGTATGGCATCGTGCCCGCCCTCGGGGCTGCCGATGGCGTAGGGGCTGCCCGGGTCGTTGGGCTCAGCGCGCAAGGCATTGTTGCGGCCCTTGCGATGCTGCTTGCCGATCGGATGAATGGGCGGGAAATACAGCACGTCAAAGCCCATGTCACGAATCATCGGCAAACGCTCGTGCACGTCGTTGAAGGTACCGTGGCGCTCAGGGCTGTCGGTGATCGAACGCGGGAACAGCTCGTACCAGCTGGCGAACTGCGCGGCCGGGCGGTCGACATCGACCGGGAATTCGCGACTGCAGGTGAGGTAGCTGCGGTGCTCGGCCTCGGTCATCAGGCGCGACGCCTGCGCATCCAGCAGCAGCGCCACCTGGTCAGCCTGGGCCAACGTGGGCAACTGAGCCTGCAGTGCCTCGATCTGCTTGCGCAGTTCGCCCTCGCTGCGCTCTGCGCCTTTGCCGAGCAGCTGGCGGCCCTCTTCCAGTTCCAGCTTCACGTCGACGCCGGCGTGGAACTTCTTCTCCAGGTCGTGGCAATAAGTGGCGAACGGATCGATCCAGGCCTCGATACTGAACAGGTGCGGGCCGAGTTCGGTGGGGGTGAATTCGGCCAGCCACAGGTCGTTGCCCGGCGAATGCATGGGCACGCAGTGCCAGCGCCGGCCATGGGCCTGCCGCCATTTGAGCATCACAGCCAGGCGATCGTGGCCATCGCTGTAGACCTTGCTGCTGACTGCAACCGGCAGGCCGCTGATAGCCTTGACGGCGAAACCGCCACCGTCAAGTGCGGGCTGGGTATCCTCGATCACGATGCGCGGCGCCAGCAGCGCCTGGGACAGGCTGATGGCCTGGTCGGGGTGATCGTTCGCCATCGGTACGCTTTCGAAGGGCTCGTTGCGCGACATCGGTCCTGGCTCCCTGTTGGCATTGGCGGTAAGGGTTCAGAGCCATCGTCCACGCAGGGGGTTCAAAAAAATTGAGCAAACGGCGCAGCCACTTATCAAAGCCTGCACCACCCTCTCATTCACCCTGCGAGGTCAGGCCATGAACATTCCCATTCCACCAGAGACACCCGACCCCAACATCGACGACCCGAGCCTGCCGCCGCCCGTGCCGGAAGAGGACCCGGACGAGCTGCCGATCAAGCCGACCGAGCCGCCGACGGTCGGCGACCCGCCGAGCCAGGAGCCACCGGTGAAGGCTTAAGGATAGACGAGGGAAAGCGATGCACTTGCAACGGTGTGCCGGCCGTGCACGGGTAATACCCGGCGCGGCCAGCACCGTAGCTGAATCACCCCGCAGATATAGCTGAAAGCGAGGCCGCGCTGATTTCGCGCATCTTGAACTTCTGCACCTTGCCGGTCACCGTCATGGGAAACTCGTCAACGAAACAAAAGTGCCGTGGCACCTTGTAGTGCGCGATGCGCGCCTTGCACCAGCCCTGCAATTCTTCAGCCGTTGCGCTGTGGCCGGGATGCAACTTGATCCAGGCCACCACTTCCTCGCCATACCTATCGCACGGGATGCCGATCACCTGGGCGTCCGCCACTGCAGGGTGGGTATAGAAGAACTCCTCGAGCTCGCGCGGATAAATGTTTTCGCCACCGCGAATGATCATGTCCTTGTTGCGCCCGACGATGCGCACATGGCCATCTTCATCCATCACCGCCAGGTCGCCCGAGTGCATCCACCCTGCAGGATCGATGGCATCCGCCGTGGCCTGCGGGTTATCCCAGTAACCGAGCATCACGCTGTAGCCACGGGTGCACAATTCGCCGATCTCGCCCCTGGGCACGATGCAGCCGTCGGCATCCACCAGTTTGGTCTCCAGCTGGGGCTGGGTGCGGCCAACCGTGGTTACGCGCAGCTCCAGGTCATCGTCGGGGCCGGTCTGCAGGGACACCGGGCTGGTTTCGGTCATGCCATAGGCAATTTGCACCTGGGCCATGTGCAGTTGGTCGATGACCCGGCGCATGACCTCGATCGGGCAGGTGGCACCGGCCATGATGCCGCTGCGCAGGGTCGAAAGGTCCAGGTGCTGGCGCGACGGATGGTCGAGCATGGCGATGAACATGGTCGGCACGCCATAGAGGATGCTGGCGCGCTCTTCGGCGACCGCACGCAGAGTGAGCTCGGCATCGAAGGCGTCGCTGGGGTAGATCATGGTGCTGCCATGGGTGATGCAACCAAGGTTGGCCATGACCATGCCAAAGCAGTGGTACAGCGGTACCGGGATCACCATGCGGTCGGTGCTGGTCAGGCCCAGACTTTCGCCAACCATGAAACCGTTGTTGAGGATGTTGTAATGACTGAGCGTCGCCCCCTTGGGCGCGCCAGTGGTGCCGGAGGTGTACTGGATGTTCACCGGCTGATCGAACTGCAGGCTGCGCTGGCGAGCCTGATAAGCCTCAACAGCCGTCTCCCCTGCCCGCTCGCCAAGCGCATGCCACGCCAGAAAACCTGGGGGCGGGTTGCCGGCCAGGCTGATCACCCCGCGCAGCTCGGGCAGGCGCTCGCTGGCCAAGTCACCGGGCAGCACTGCAGCCAGCCCCGGTATCAGCTCCTTGACCATGGCATGGTAATCGGACGTCTTGAAGGCATCGGCGCACACCAGCCAGCGGCAGCCGGACTGGCGCAACACGTACTCCAGCTCGCCCACCCGGTAGGCCGGGTTGATATTGACCAGAATCGCACCGACCTTGGCGCTGGCCAGCTGCAGGATGCACCACTGGGCGCAGTTGGGTGACCAGATGCCGACCCGGTCCCCCCTGTCGACACCCAGGGCCATCAACGCCCGGGCATGGACATCGACCTGTTCGGCCAACTGCTGCCAGGTGAAACGCAGGCCCTGCTGGCGCACCACCAACGCTTCGCCATCGGCGTAACGGGCCACGGTCGCATCGAAGGCCTGGCCAATGGTCAGGGTCAGCAAGGGTTGGTCCTGACGACCTTGGGTATAGCTGGGTTGACTCATGGGTGTCCCTTCTTGTGGTTGTTCTGGGCACGGCTCAAGCAAGCGACAAATACTCTGGCGCAGATTTACGTTTACGTAAAGGTGATGACCGGATTGACACCGGCGGACCGCAGGTTTACGTTAACGTAAAGGTGAAAACGACATAGCGCTCATAGCCAATGGCTACCGCTTGCTGAGCTACGGTGTTTCCTAATTTCAAGAACAAGAAGGTGCCCCATGCATTACCCCTCCCTGAACTTCGCCCTGGGCGAAACCATCGACATGCTCCGTGACCAGGTGCGCACCTTCGTCGCCGCCGAGCTGGCGCCACGCGCCGCACAGATCGACCACGACAACCTGTTCCCTGCCGACATGTGGCGCAAGTTTGGCGACATGGGCCTGCTGGGCATCACGGTACCGGAAGAATACGGCGGCGCCGGCCTGGGCTACCTGGCCCACGTGGTGTCGATGGAAGAAATCAGCCGTGGCTCGGCTTCTGTGGCGCTGTCCTACGGCGCCCACTCCAACCTGTGCGTCAACCAGATCAACCGCAACGGCACCCATGAGCAGAAGCTCAAGTACCTGCCCAAGCTGATCAGCGGTGAACACATCGGCGCGCTGGCCATGAGCGAGCCAAACGCCGGCTCCGACGTGGTGTCGATGAAACTGCGCGCCGAAAAGCGCGGCGACCGCTACGTGCTCAACGGCAGCAAGACCTGGATCACCAACGGCCCGGATGCCAACACCTACGTGATCTACGCCAAGACCGACCTGGACAAGGGCGCGCACGGCATCACAGCGTTCATTGTCGAGCGCGACTGGCAAGGCTTCAGCCGCAGCAACAAGTTCGACAAGCTGGGCATGCGCGGCTCCAACACCTGCGAGCTGTTTTTCGATGACGTCGAAGTGCCGGAAGAAAACATCCTCGGCCAGCTCAACGGCGGCGTGCGCGTACTGATGAGCGGCCTGGACTACGAGCGCGTGGTGCTCTCCGGTGGCCCCACCGGCATTATGCAAAGCTGCATGGACCTGGTGGTCCCGTACATCCACGACCGCAAGCAGTTCGGCCAGAGCATCGGCGAGTTCCAGTTGATCCAGGGCAAGATCGCCGACATGTACACCCAACTGAACGCCAGCCGCGCCTACCTGTACGCCGTGGCCCAGGCCTGCGACCGTGGCGAGACCACACGCAAAGACGCCGCCGGGGTGATCCTGTACACCGCGGAGCGCGCCACGCAGATGGCCCTGGAAGCGATCCAGATTCTCGGCGGCAACGGCTACATCAATGAATTCCCGGCGGGCCGCTTGCTGCGCGACGCCAAGCTGTACGAGATCGGCGCCGGCACCAGCGAAATCCGCCGGATGCTGATCGGCCGCGAACTGTTCAACGAAACCCGCTGAGCACAAGGGACGGGCGCACATGGCTACCTTGCACACCCAGATCAACCCGCGTTCGGCGGAATTCGCCGGCAACAGCGCGGCCATGCTCGAACAGGTCCAGGCCCTGCGCGGCCTGCTTGCCCACATTGCCCAAGGCGGCGGGCCCAAGGCCCAAGAGCGGCACACCTCCAGGGGCAAACTGCTGCCGCGCGAGCGTATCGATCGCCTGCTGGACCCGGGCTCGCCATTTCTCGAAATCGGCCAGCTGGCCGCCCATGAGGTGTACGGCGAAGACGTGCCCGCTGCCGGCGTCATCGCGGGCATCGGCCGTGTCGAAGGCGTGGAATGCATGATCGTGGCCAACGACGCCACCGTAAAAGGCGGTTCGTACTACCCGCTGACGGTCAAAAAGCACCTGCGTGCGCAAACCATCGCCCAGCAGAACCGCCTGCCGTGCATCTACCTGGTGGACTCGGGCGGCGCCAACCTGCCGCGCCAGGATGAAGTGTTCCCGGACCGCGAGCACTTCGGGCGGATCTTCTTCAACCAGGCCAACATGAGCGCGCGGGGCATCCCGCAGATCGCCGTGGTCATGGGCTCGTGCACCGCAGGCGGCGCCTATGTGCCGGCCATGGCCGACGAAGCGATCATGGTCCGCCAGCAGGCGACCGTCTTCCTGGCGGGCCCGCCACTGGTGAAAGCCGCGACGGGTGAGGTGGTGAGCGCCGAAGACCTCGGCGGTGCCGATGTGCACTGCCGCACCAGCGGCGTGGCCGACCATTATGCCGACAATGACGAGCACGCCCTGGCCATCGCCCGGCGCAGCGTGGCCAACCTCAACTGGCACAAGCTGGGCAAGCTGCAGTGCCTGGCCCCGGTGGCGCCACTGTATGCCGCCGACGAGTTGTATGGCGTGGTACCGGCGGATGCCAAGCAACCGTTCGATGTGCGCGAGGTCATTGCGCGGCTGGTCGATGGCTCGGTGTTCGATGAATTCAAGGCACTGTTCGGCACCACACTGGTGTGCGGCTTTGCCCACCTGCACGGCTACCCGGTGGCGATACTAGCCAACAACGGCATCCTGTTCGCCGAAGCCGCGCAGAAAGGCGCGCACTTCATCGAACTGGCCTGCCAACGCGGCATCCCGCTGCTGTTCCTGCAAAACATCACCGGCTTCATGGTCGGCAAAAAGTACGAAGAAGGCGGCATCGCCAAGCACGGCGCCAAGCTGGTCACCGCCGTGGCCTGCGCCCAGGTGCCGAAGTTCACGGTGATCATCGGTGGCAGCTTTGGCGCTGGCAACTACGGCATGTGTGGCCGCGCCTATGATCCGCGCTTCCTGTGGATGTGGCCCAATGCGCGGATTGGCGTGATGGGGGCCGAACAGGCTGCCGGGGTGCTGGCCCAGGTCAAGCGCGAGCAGAGCGAACGCAGCGGCCAGGCCTTCAGCGCCGAGGATGAGGCCAGGCTCAAGCAGCCCATTCTCGACCAGTACGAACACCAGGGTCACCCCTACTATTCCAGCGCCCGGCTATGGGACGACGGCGTCATCGACCCGGCGCAGACCCGCGACGTGCTAGGCCTGGCGTTGTCCGCCGCGCTGAACGCACCAATCGAACAGAGCCGCTTCGGCATTTTCCGGATGTGACCCATGAGCGATTTCAGCACCCTCGAAGTGACCCGCGACCCGCGCGGCTTCGCCACCCTGTGGCTGAGCCGCGAGGACAAGAACAACGCCTTCAATGCACAGATGATCCGCGAGCTGATCGTCGCCCTCGGCCAGCTGGCCGACGACGCCAGCCTGCGCTTCATGCTGCTGCGCGGCCGTGGCCGGCATTTCAGCGCCGGCGCAGACCTGGCGTGGATGCAGCAATCGGCTCAGCTGGACTTCAACACCAACCTCGATGACGCCCGTGAACTGGGCGAACTGATGTACGCCCTGCACCGCTTGAAGGTACCCACCCTGGCCGTGGTGCAAGGCGCGGCCTTTGGCGGCGCCCTGGGGTTGATCAGTTGCTGCGACATGGCCATCGGCGCCGAGGATGCACAGCTGTGCCTGTCCGAAGTGCGCATTGGCCTGGCCCCGGCGGTGATCAGCCCGTTCGTGGTCAAGGCCATCGGTGAGCGTACCGCGCGCCGTTATGCCCTGACCGCCGAACGCTTCAGCGGCGTACGGGCCCGGGAACTGGGGCTGTTGGCAGAGGTGTACCCGGCCAGTGAGCTGGAAGTGCAGGTACAGGCCTGGGTGGACAACCTCTTGCAAAACAGCCCGCAGGCACTGCGCGCCACCAAGGACCTGCTGCGCGAAGTCGATGACGGTGAGCTCAGCCCTGCCCTGCGCCGCTACTGCGAAAACGCCATTGCCCGTATCCGTGTCAGCGCCGAAGGCCAGGAGGGCCTGCGCGCCTTCCTGGAAAAACGTCGCCCCGCCTGGCAAACCGAGCCCAACAAGGAGCCGCGCCCATGAGCCGCCCGCCATTGACCACGCTGCTGGTCGCCAACCGTGGCGAAATCGCCTGCCGGGTGATGCGCACCGCCAAGGCCATGGGCCTGACCACCGTGGCCGTGCACAGCGCCACCGACCGCGATGCCCGCCACAGCCGCGAAGCGGATATCCGTGTCGACCTGGGTGGCAGCAAAGCCGCTGACAGTTACCTGGTGATCGACAAATTGCTCACTGCGGCCAAAGCCAGCGGCGCCCAGGCCATTCACCCAGGCTACGGCTTTCTTTCGGAAAACGCAGGGTTTGCCCGAGCCATCGAAGACGCCGGGCTGATCTTCCTTGGCCCGCCGGCCAGCGCCATTGATGCAATGGGCAGCAAATCGGCAGCCAAGGCGCTGATGGAAGCGGCCGGCGTACCGCTGGTGCCGGGTTACCACGGCGACGCCCAGGACCTGGAAACCTTCCGCGCCGCCGCCGAGCGCATCGGCTACCCGGTGCTGCTCAAAGCCAGCGCCGGGGGCGGCGGCAAGGGCATGAAAGTGGTGGAGGAAGAAAGCCAGCTGGCCGATGCCCTCGCCTCGGCCCAGCGTGAAGCGCAGTCGTCGTTCGGCGATGCGCGCATGCTGGTGGAAAAGTACGTGCTCAAGCCCCGCCACGTCGAGATCCAGGTGTTCGCCGATCAGCACGGCAACTGCCTGTACCTTAATGAGCGCGACTGCTCGATCCAGCGCCGCCATCAGAAAGTGGTCGAGGAAGCGCCTGCGCCGGGGCTCTCCCCTGAATTGCGGCGGGCCATGGGCGAAGCGGCCGTGCGCGCCGCCCAGGCCATCGGTTATGTCGGTGCCGGCACCGTGGAGTTTCTGCTCGATGCCCGTGGCGAGTTCTTCTTCATGGAGATGAATACCCGCCTGCAGGTAGAGCACCCGGTGACCGAAGCTATCACCGGCCTGGACCTGGTGGCCTGGCAGATCCGCGTCGCCTGCGGCGAGCCGCTGCCGATTACCCAGGCGCAGGTGCCGCTGATCGGCCATGCCATCGAGGTGCGCCTGTATGCCGAAGACCCGGCCAATGAGTTTCTGCCGGCCACAGGCACCCTGACGCTGTACCGCGAGTCGGCACCTGGCGAAGGTCGCCGGGTGGACAGCGGGGTAAGCGAGGGAGACCAGGTCTCATCCTTTTATGACCCCATGCTGGGCAAGCTGATCGCCTGGGGCGAAAACCGTGAACAGGCACGCCTGCGCTTGCTGGCGATGCTGGACGAGTTCGCCATCGGCGGGCTGAAGACCAACATTGCCTTCCTGCGCCGCATCCTCGCCCATCCCGCATTCGCGGCGGCCGAGCTGGATACAGGCTTTATCCCACGTCATCAGGAGGTACTTCTGCCGGCGCCGCAGCCATTGCCCGCAGGCTTCTGGCAAGCCGCAGGTGAAGCCTGGCTGCAGGGCCAGGCGCCGCATCAGCGTGACGACGATGAACGCTCCCCCTGGGCTGAGCGCACGGGTTTGCGCCTGGGCCTGCCAGCGCACAGCAGCCTGCATTTGCGCAGCGGCGGCGAAAGCCAGGCAGTTACCCTTGAGCACGGCGCTACTTTGGCCTGGCAGCTGGACGGCGAACAGCTCGGGCATGATCAAGGCGGCGTGCGCAGGCGTTACCTGGCAGTGCGCCGCGGTGGCACGCTATACCTGCGCTGGGATGGTGAAATGCATGCCATCGAGGCCTTCGACCCGATCGCCGAGGCCGAAGCCAGCCACAGCCATCAGGGCGGGCTGGGCGCACCCATGAATGGCAGCATCGTGCGGGTACTGGTGGAGCCGGGCCAGGCGGTGGAAGCAGGGACTGCGCTGGTGGTGCTGGAGGCGATGAAAATGGAACACAGCATCCGCGCTCCGCAGGGTGGGACGGTGAAGGCGTTGTTTTGCCAGGAAGGGGATATGGTCAGCGAAGGAACAGTGCTGGTCGAACTGGTGGAGTGATGCAAGCAAGCCGGCTCTCACAAGAATTGCGTTAACACATGGCCAGCGCAATCCCGGTGGGAGCCGGCTTGCCGGCGATTGGGCTGCACAGCAGCCCCGGCAATCTAGAAGGTGCCGTGCACCCGCACAACCACCCCCAGAAACTCACACCCTGGCTCACACAAAACCGTCGGATAACGGGTATTCAGGGGCTTGAGCATCCGCTCCCCACCCTCTTCGATCAATTGCCGCAAGACCGCCAAGCGCCCCGGCTGCCTGGCAATCACCAACTTGCCCGGCTGCGCCTCGAGCCCCGTATCGATCAGGATACGCATACCTTCCGGCACGCTCTTGCCACTGGCGGCGTTCATCGAGTCGTTTTCCACTGCCAGCCAAAATGCATTACCCGCCGGCATATAGTCAGTCTGTTCGTGCAGGTCGCTCTTTTCAGGTAAAGGCCCCTGCAGATCAGCCCAGCTCAGCACAGGGAAACGGAAGCTTGCATAACGCAGCGCCTCAACCGACAAAGGCCGTGCGGGGCCGTAGGTGCCCCTGGATTCACGCGTGAGGTCATTGACCTCACGTTCAACCACCATGACCTGGGCCTCCAGGTACACCAACCCGAGCTTTTCCAGTTTCTCGTTGATGGTGATCAGCGTTGGCCGCCGCGTCCCACGCAGCCAATGGCCCACGCCGCCCTGAGTCATGCCCAGACGTTCGGCCAGCTTGAGCTGGCTGAGATTATGTTCGCGCTTGTAGCGCTTGAGAAATGCGTTCCAGTTTTCCATGAGCGGCAACAATACGGACTGTATTAGCCGCTTCAATACACACTCTGAATTATTTGTGACAGGATTAATAGTACAGATTGACCTATGCTCTGATTTCATTGTGTTTGAAGGGAAATCAGAAGGTATCGCGATGAAACCACCGAAAAACGACGAAACAGAACTCGACAGCGAAGCAGCCCGCCGCGCCCTCGACTACTACCTCAACCCCAACCCGCCGCGCCCCAGCATCGACAACAAGATCTGGACACTCCACGAAGGCGTCACCGCAGACCAGGCCCAGGAGCACGCCATCGCGCTGCTGCGCTGCGCGGCCGCCACCGCCCATGAAACCGCCACCCATCAGGAAGGCAGCCACCGCGAGCTGACCTTTGCACTGATGCACATGATGGACATGGCCAGGGCGCTGCTGGAGCACAAGCGGACCGTGCAGAGCGGTCTTTAGACTGGAACTGGAATAGGGAGAGACGTGGTGGCCAGGTAACGGCAAGGGGCCCCGATTGCCGGGACAAGGGAGTGCTCCAGCAAAAGTTTTTACCGGATAGGTGAAAAATCATTTGACTGGCAAATGATAACGATTATTATTGCACTCAGCTGATCGCGAGATCTGCTGGATAACCTGGAGCTTAGGTCGCTCTCAGATTATCTCCTCATCAGGCTAATCACGGTTTTTGACCCGGCTTTTTGCCGGGTCTTTTTTTTTGGCTCTTCAGGCTAATGAAGATCTTTGATGGCCGCGATGATAGCAAAAGTGTGTCAGGGCGTGAACGCTCATTACAAAACTTTGCGGAATCAGCACTTGAGAATCAATCTCGTTTCTACTAAGCTGGTTTCGCATCACGGAAGATGCCCCCACCCCTACTCTTGAGCAAGGAGCTGACCATGAGCCGCCTGCTGCTGCCTTTTGAGCACCCAACGCCCGCTACCGGCCACGACGCCGAGGATGCCCTGCTGCACGGGCTCAAGCGCTTGCCACGCCGCGTTCAGCAAGTGTTCCTGCTCAATCGCCTGGACCAGCTGGACTTCGCCGGCATCGCCAGGCGCCTCGACTTGCCCTTGCTGAGCATCGAACGGCACATGAACCAGGCCCTGCAAACGGCCCGCCCGCACGGTGATGCTGTGGCCAGCGCTGCCAGCCAATGGTATGTACGGCTGCAGAGCCCTGAGGCCACCGCCTGCGAGCGCATTGATTTTCGACGCTGGCTGGACGCCGATGCAGCGCACCTGCAAGCCTTCCATGACACCGAACTGCGCTGGCGCAGCCTGCTCGCCCCAGCGAGGGAGCTGGGGCACGATGGCTGGTATCGGCAAGGGCGAGCGGCGATTTCGTTGGGTGGGTGTTCGATTGTAGTAGGGCTGGGCGTGGCGGTGCTGGTGCTGTTTGGCTACTGGGCGTAAGCCGTCAGGGTCGGCAGGATGCAAAGCCAGTACCCCTGCCAAATCAAGTCTGATGTCCGAATAGCCCGGACACGCAAGCAAGGAGCAACCAGCCTGATAGGCAAGAGGCTATAAAACTCACTGCCAGATGCATTGCCAGACTCACCTCTCCTGATGAAGCCACCAGCAGGCTAACGCCCCCACCGCACGCAAAGAGCAATGTGTTGCTGACCGATGCAGCAGCCCCTGCGCGATCGGGATGCCGACTGAGTGCGTACGTGGTTGCAGCCGGGCGGACGATCGTCGTGCCGATTGTGCATAAGGTTAATGGCAATACAAGATCGATGAGCACCAGTGCACCGCTTGAAATGGCAAGGTGCAGGGCAATGCCAGCGGTGCCTATCAGTGCAAATCCACAACCAATCTGCGCCTGTGTACTCATACTTCGATTCAGCGAATTGGCAACTACACCGCCGACCATGTAGGCCAACCCATACAAGAGGAACACCATGGAGAAGGCGAACTCCGTCAACCCTAGCGGCCCCATCAGCAACAAGGGGGATACGACAACAAATGAAAAGTGACAGGCAAAATGCCAAACAGGAGAAGATCGAATACACAAGAAACTTTCTGTCCTTCAGAATCTGGCAATAGCCAGGCAAAAAACCTCCCCGATAGCGAGAGGCTCTATCTTCACCCAATAACATCAAACAAAGTAACAGCACCAATACTGCAAGCATGACAAATGCCTGAAAACTCCCCTGCCACCCCCAATATTGCTGAAGCACGCTGCCTGCTAACGGCGACAACGCGATAAAGACGCCGCTTGCACTGGTCAGCAGAATTCGCATCGCATTGCGCTGCTGGCCACTGTAACTATCCTGCACCAGCGCTTGGCTTAGTACGAAACAGCCACAGCCCATGGCCTGCAACAGGCGAAACACCATGAAGGTCTCATAGTGAGTGGTGCGCATGCAGCCGATTGCCCCTGCGATGCCTACCAAGAGCCCAGCGATCAGCAAGCGTTTTCTTCCCACACAATCGGAAAGCGGGCCGATCACCGCTTGGGATAGAGCCACACCCAGCGCAAATAAACTCACTGAATAGGCAATGCGCTTTGTATCGACTGCAAAATACTCAGCCATCTGCGGAACAGAAGGCAAAATGACGTCGAGTGGGAATACACCCAGCAGACTGATAAGAATGAGCAAAATCGACAGGGAAGAAGTTTTTGCAGGCACGCCACCCACTCCGGTTACTGACGACAGGGCGCTGACCAACACGCCTAACCGTTCCACTATTTTTTCAATGCATATACGAACCCACACAGGCAATACACACAAGCGGGATTACTGAATGAAATACCCTAAAAACGTGTAGGATTCTTGAACCCAACATCGTACTAGTCCGTCCTGACCCGCCCATTCCAGTTCGATCTATCAACTGCTTAATCAGCCTGCAATTAACTTCCCAACAATAGGAAATCATTGAGGGTGCTGTTTTTTGTACACAGCCTCCCCCACGAGGGGTGTACAGTACCCCCACAACAAAGCCCAAGGAGCCACGCCAATGACCGTGACGCTGTCCCCTCTGCAGATCGACTGCGCTTTCGATTCCGGCAACATCCAGGTCCTGGATGCCAGCAACCCTGCCCAGGTCCACCTGGCCATTCGCCCGGACACCCACAGCGGCCACTTCCAGTGGTTCCACTTCAAGGTCAGCGGCCTCACGCCCGGTCAGGCCCATCGCTTCAGCCTGGACAACGCCAGCGAGTCTTCCTACAAGAACGCCTGGGCCGGCTACAACGCCGTGGCTTCCTACGACCAGCAAACCTGGTTCCGTGTGCCCAGCCAGTTCGATGGCAAGGCACTGGCCTTCGAAGTGAAAGCCGAGCAGGAGCAGATCTGGTTCGCCTACTTCGAGCCCTACCCGCGTGCGCGCCACAACCAGTTGATCGAGCGTGCCCAGCAGATTCCCGGTGTCGAACTGCTGGCCCATGGCCGCAGCGTACAGGGCCGCGACATTCCGCTGTTGCGCGCAGGCGACGGAGCCGCAGGCAAACGCAAGCTATGGCTGATCGCCCAGCAGCACCCGGGCGAGCACATGGCCGAGTGGTTCATGGAGGGGGTGATCGACCGTCTTCAAGCCAATGACGCCGTCGTCCAGCAATTGCTGGCCAAGGCTGACCTGTACCTGATCGCAAACATGAACCCGGATGGCGCCTTCCTCGGCCACCTGCGCACCAACTTCAAAGGCCAGGACCTCAACCGGGCCTGGCAGGATGCCAGCGTCGAGGCTAGCCCGGAGGTGTTCTTTGCCCAGGCGCAGATGAAGCAGTACGGGGTGGATGCGTTCATCGATGTGCATGGGGATGAAGAAATCCCGCACGTGTTCACCGCAGCGTGTGAGGGTAACCCGGGGTACACGCCACGCCTGGCCAAGCTTGAGGAGCAGTTCCGCAGCACCTTGTGCAGCGTTACGCCTGACTTCCAGACCAAGTATGGCTATACCCGCGATGAGCCTGGGCAGGCCAATACGACACTGGCGTGCAATGCGGTGGGCATGGCGTACGACTGCCTGTCGCTGACCCTTGAGATGCCGTTCAAGGACCATGACGATGCGCCCAACCCGGTGACCGGCTGGTCGGGAGAGCGGTCCAAGGCATTGGCAGGGGCGGTGCTGGAGACCTTGCTGAAGATGGCTGACGATTTGCGCTGATCAGTGCCGGCCTTTTCGCGGGGCAAGCCCGCGAAGAGGCCGGCGCAGACATACCCGGTCAAAACTGCACATCGAGTATCACATTGTCGGTATAGGTCGCCGCCGGCGGTGTCGCCTGGTCGGTATAGACCTTGGCGTTGTAGTTGAACACCTGGCTACCGGTGCCAGTCCCCACCCCAGGGTTGACGTTGGCATCGCTGCTGGAACGCCGCGCGCCACCCACTGCTCCCCAACGTACCGCGCCCGCGCTCTTGAAGATGTCGTAGGCCAGGTAGTCGTTGGCAGCAGACTTCATCCTCCGACGCCCGCCAGATGCGTTCTGCCCGTCATCCAGCCCGACCGTGTAGCTACTGCCCTTGGTGCAGGAAAGGTTCACGCTCTGGTTCACCGTGCCGAACCCCGCCACTACCGGTGCGCTGCCAAAGCTGATGGTCGGCGTTGTGATCTGGCAATCATTACTTACCGTCAGGGTCACCGTGAGGGTCTGGTTACCCGAACCCGTGTCGCGCCCCAGGCACAGATTGCCCAGGCCAATGCCCGAGCAATAGTTCCAGACCCAGGCAAGGTTCAGCGTCTCGGTATAGACGCCGGCGGCCACGTTGGCGCCAACCGTAGTCTTCAGATACAGCGGCACAGACTTAGGGGAATTGCCATTGAGCAGGCCCAGGGCGTCGATCAGGCCATTGCGTGCGAAGTCGAACTGCGCGCTGCGGGTGATGGGGTAGCTGGTCGTATTATTGGCATAGATCGTATACGGGATGACATCCCCGGTCGGCCCCACCAGCCCGCTGGTAGCTGATGTAATGGTGAGGTAGAAGTGGTCACTGCTCACTAGCAGGGACAACAACGACCCGGTGCACTGCAAACCCGCATTGATGGTGGAAGCACTCTGGATGGCAGTGCGCACCAGCGTTGAGTTGACGGTGCCGAACGCCGCTGGCGCGGTCGCGACGGACGAGCATAACGCCCAGACCGAACCCACAGGTAGCCATAGCATTGCGATCACCAGGCCGAGCAATCCCCTCCTCATCGGCATACCAACGGGCCGATCAACGGGATGGAGCCTTCTGCCTGCGGCAAGTCGAACTCGACCTGGCACTGCCCACCTCCCTCCAGCCCAACCTGCAGGTGGTTGTGCGCTGAGAGGTTCTCCAGATACACCAGTCCGTCCCAGCCCACCACCGCCTGGCTGCCACTTTCACGATGGCTGACCGTACTGCCCAGCTTGAGCGGCTGCTGGTTGCCATCGACCAGCTCGACGCTCGCCGCCAGCACGCGCTTGAGCGGGAATTCCAGCAAGTAGCCGCTGCCACGGCGTACCGCGACCCGCTGCTCCACCTGCGCCGCGAGCACATCGGGTGGCAGGTCCATGGGGTCGATCTCGTACTTGCCGCGGTAGTAGCCGCTGCTGTACGGCACCAGCAGGTGGCCGTTGCGGTCGGTGCGGCCGATCTCCTGGTTTTCGTAACGCACGGGCACATCGGCATAGCCGCCGGTGCTGACCACCACAAAGGCATCGTCGATACGGTTGGCGGCGAACACCCCGGCGTCCATCCACACCAGCGAGCCGCTGGCATCGGCCCAGCGGGTCATTTCGCCGCTGCTGCCGTACACGCCGGCCTGCAATTGCACCGACTGCAAGCGCCAGGTGGCGTCGGCCTGGCGGTAGGCATCGCGATCACCCCCAGTGGCGTAGCCAAGGTTGTAGCCAACACCACCGCCCACCGGCACCGCGCGGCTGTAGTTGACCCGCTGCAAATCCTCGCCTTCCTTGCTGCGCTCCATGCTCACGGCCAGGGTGCCGCTGAAGTCGATCGGGATCACCCATTGCGCCTGCACCGCCCATTGGCTGTCGCCGACCTCACGGTTGGCCGAGAGGTAGACACTGCTATTGCCCCACAGCGGTTTGCTCCAGCTCAGGTTGATCAGCCGGGTGCGCGAGCCGTCACCGGCGCGCACATCGAAGTAGCCCGCGCCGAGGCTGCCGAAGCGGTCGAGGTTCAGGCTCAGGGTGACCTGCTCGCTGCGCTGGCTCAATTGCATGTCCAGGCTGTCGACCCGGCTCAGGTCGGCGTAATCACCATGACGCTGCAAGCGCTGATAGCTGAAACCCAGGCGCTGGCTGTTGTACTGATAGCCGAGGGCGACCTGGTGGCCCTTTTCGCCATCGTACTGGCTCTGCGCCGTCGCAGCGTTCAGTACACCGAACGTGCCCAGGCGCACATTCGCGCCCACACCGCCAAGCAGCAACGACTCTGCGGTTTCGACATGGCTTTCGAGGGTAAAGAAATCGCTGACGCCATGGCGCAGGCTGGCCGAGGCGACGCCGGGCCCGTAGCTGAAGTCGCGCACTGCATAGTCTCGGCGCAGGCTGCCGGCGGCCATCGAGAAATCCGACAGACCTTTTTGCAGCAGGCTGCTGGTGACGTAGAACGGCAACGTGGTGGAAACCTGGCGCCCAAGTGCGTCGGTGGTAACCACCACGGCCTCGCCGGCACCGTTGATGAACGGCACGTTGGTCAGGGTGTAGGGGCCTGGCTGCAACTCGGCGGTGCTGGACTTGTAGCCGTTGATGAACAGGTCCAGTGAGGTCGGCACCGCCGCCTCTCCCGCGAAAGCAGGCAACGGATAAGTGACCAGGTCAGGGCGGGCGGCAAAGTCACGCGACAACTGCAGGCCGCCTACCCGCACCGAACTGGTCCAGGGCAACGCACCGGTGACGAAGTCGCCCGCTTCGTAAGTCAGCAGGCGCTGCTCGTCGGTGAAGCGCCAGGTGGTGTCGTAGCGCAGGAAACCCTGGCGGCTGTCGTCGGCCGCGGCGCCGTTGAACGACTGCCGCCACTGGCCGGTGCTGGCAAAGGTGCCCCAGCTGTCGAACAGGCGCAGCTCATTCCACGCAGCCAGGTAAGTGCCACCCTCGTCGGTGTCGTTGAGGTACAGGTCGTAGTTGAACAACGCGCCGAAACTGCTGCGCGCATCGCTGGCCGGGTACAGGTTACGGTCGCCGACTTGCTGGTCCGGGAGCCAGGCCGGTGGCACTTGCAGCAGCAGGCGCTGGTTCTGGCTGTCGTAGTCGCTGTGCAGGCCCGCGACGGTATCCAGGGCCACCTCGCCTTGCGGATTGCCCGGCAGGGCGATGCCGGCAGCGCGCAGCACCTGGCTGTCGAGGAACAGCCCGCCGGCGCGCTGCTGCACCGGCACCAGCTCAGCCCTGGGCACCTGGTTCACCAGCAGGTCCAGATACAGTGTGGCGTCGGCAATGGCGGCGGCCTCGGTGGGCGGCGGCGGCAGCTCGTCGGCCACCACCAGGCCGGGGCCGATTACCGCGAGCCCCAGGCACCAGCGGCGCATCGCCTGCGACAGCCATTTCACACACGCATTCCGACCATCGCCGGGTCCTCCCTGGCCCCTGACATTCATTCAATAGTGGTTTCATTGCCCTTGGCGGATCGCTTCGGCCACCTCCTGACCGTTCACCCTGCCCTTGAGTACGCCACTGCTGTTCGGTGCAACCGGTGCCGGCCAGCGCATGCTGGCCCCGGGCAATACATACCCAAGCAGCCCCTCGGCCAGTGGCCTTGCCTGGCCGCCCTGCTGCACCACCACATCGGTCAGCCGGGCATGCACCGGGCCGGTGTTGCGCAGTTCTACATAGGGTTTGCCCTGCACCGTCACCGGCCGCCAGCTCAGTTGCGGCTTGCCTACGCCGCTGGCGCTGCGCTTGCCCTCCGGGTCCGGCTTGCCCCACAAGCCTTCGCCATAGACGAACAACGGTACCGAGTAGCGCATCTGCAGGCGGATGGCTGCGGTAGCGCCCTGACTGGCGTTGTCCGAGGGCAGTGGCGAGGGAATTTCGTCGATGATGATGCGGTAAGCCTGCTCCTGGCCGGCCGGTGAGCTGCCAGTGCGGGTCAGGCGGATCAGTTGTTTCTGGCCGGGGGCGATGGTGGCTACCGGCGGGCTGCCGATGATCTCCCGCTGGGCCTGGAACTGCTCCTGCATGTCGCCCTGACGCCAGGCGAAAACCCGCACCTGTAGGCTCGCCGGAGCGCTGCCACGGTTCTCCAGCCACAGCGCGCCGGCCTTCTGGTCAGCCTCCAGCACCGGGTCTATCGGCCAGATCAGCACCGAGGTGGCAGCCCCCGCCGGCAAGCTCGCCAGCAGCAATGACCCGATCAAACCCCGCGCCCACTTCGCGCTTGCCCGCATACCGCTCTCCTTGATTTATTTTATTGTCAGGGGCCCCGGTATTTCACCAGGTCACCGTCACTTGCACGACGTCGGTGTAAGTCCCGGCCGGCACAAGGCCGGTGAGCTGCGTGCGGCCATACACCGACAGCTTGATCGTCGTCGGGTCGCTGTTGTTCAGCGTCACGCTCTGGCCCACTGCGATGCTCTGGCTGTAGGCCGCGTCCTGGTACAGTTGGTAGGCCAGCAGCTGCGTGCCGCCGCTGCGTTTGAGGAAGCGCGTGCCGGTCACCACGTTCTGGCCACCGTCCAGGCTCATGCTCAGGCTCACGCCGGGCGTGCACTGGAAGGTCACTGTGGCGCCCCCCAATGAGGTACTGAGGACCCCGGTCGACAAGGCCGACTGCGTCCCGTAGTCGAGCACGCCATACTGGGTGACGCCGCCCACCACCAGGCAGCCTGCGGTGATCGTCGCCGTGACCTGGAAGGTGCTGCTGGTTGCGGCATCCAGTGGCGTCGCCAGCAGCGCACCCAGGCCTGCAAGGCAGCCACCCAGCCAATAGCGCATGGCCGCGGCTCAGAACGACAGCTCGACGGCCACCGTATCGGTGTATACCCCTGCCGGCAGCCCCGCCTTGCCGCGTGCCTGACCGTAGAGGTTGACGGTCTGAGCAACCCCGGTGCTGGTCGGCAGCGTGATGGTGCCGTCGATGTCCAACAGTTGGGTGCGCCCGGTGTCGGTATAGAAGTCGTAAGGCACGAAGTTGCCGTTGCCGTCTGCCAGCGCCCGGGTGCCGCCATCCGATGCACCGTCGTTGGCCCCCGCTCGCACGCGAATGGCTGGCACCGTACCTGCGGAGCAGAGGATGCTCATCGCACCGCCGCCGCCACCGAGCACCTCACCGTTGGCGGTGGTGAACAGCGCCTCTTGGGTGCCGAAGCTGAGGGTACCGAAGTTCAACCCCGAGGTGCCTGTGGTGCCATTGACCTGGCACGCCGACGTCAATGTCAGGGTGGAGCTGATGGTCCCGGTCACCGTAGCGGCCTGGGCGTGGCATGCCATCGCCAGGCCAAGGCCAGCGAGCATCCAGTGGGTGAGGTTCGTTCGCATCGGGGTCTCCTTGCGTGAATTACCAGTCCAGAGTCACTCTAAGCGTGTCGCGGTACAGCCCGGCCGGCAGCGCACGCGGTTGCGCTACCACTACGCCGAAGATGGGAATCGGAATCTGTTCGGTGCTGCTGATGGTGAAGGCACGCGCCTGGCCGATGCCATAACGGCTATTGCCGCCTGGGTCGAGCGCCAATTGATAAGGGATCATTTCACGGCCATTGCTGAGCCGCCGTACGCCATCGCTGCCATTGAGGCCGCCGTTGATGCGCACATTGAAGGCCCTGACCTGGGGCGTGCAGCTGATTTGCAGGCTGCCCTCGCCGCCTGCCTCGTCAACCCGGCTGCGCAGCGGCTGGTCCCAGTTCGGACCACGCTCGCCGAAGTCCATCAGCCCCGGGTTGCCGAGCGTGGCCGGGGGCTGGTCGCCACTGCTGATCTGGCACGCTGCGCTGATCACCAAACGAGCCTGGATAAAGCCGGTGGTTGTGCCATGTGCCCCACCACTGGGCAACAGCAGCGGGCCCAGGCTGAGCAACAGAATGGATGTACGGTTCATGGCGTGACGTCCTTGTGCATGGTGGCTCGCTACCAGGTGACCGTGACTTTGAGCAAGTCGGCATACGTACCGGCGTGCGGCACCCAGGCCAACTTGTCGATCCGGGCGTACAGTGGCAGTTCGACCGTACCGCTGTCCGGCACACGTGCGGCGTGGGGCTGGCCCACGACCACAGGCTCGCGCCAGGCCGCGTCGCGGTACAGGCGATAGGGAATCGGCCGGGCCCTGGCGTCGCTACTGGCCAAGAAGCGCAGTTCGCCGGCACCACCGTGCAGGCCACCGTCGACACGTACCTGGTAGGGCGTGTCGGGGTTGCATTCCAGTCGCGGTGGGCGCTGGTTTAGCAGCACCCCGCTCAAGGGCGCACCAGGCCCATCCAGACGTGCGGCAGCGCCCAGGTCGATCCGACCGAGGTCCTGCGCCCCCGCCTCGCGCTGCTGGCTGACCAGCATGCAGCCCCGCTGCACCTGCACCCGCACCTCCACGAGGAAGTCCGCTGCCATGGCACTGCCACTCAACAACAGGCCCCACAGTACGGCCACAAAGCGTCCCTTCACTGACACGTCCCTAGTTTTTCCGTCCTGAGTCTGAGCGTAGCAGCCGGTGGCCTGCCTGTGCCCACTCCACGCCATTCTTTGGTAGTAACAACAAAGGGTTAGACCGTTAGCCGGTCACAGCAAAGAAATTTTCGGCTGGCATCGAACCCAAGCGCCTCCAGTGCCTCCAATGGCCATAGGCCGGCAAAGCAGTGCGCATTCTGTTACGGTGCGCAGCAGCCACCGAGCCCGCATCAGACGCATGCGCGCCATGCATGGACGAACATGACAGGAGCGTATCCATTGACGACCACCGACATCGCACTCGCCGAAGCCGTGGAACGCTGCGCCCAGGAGCCGATCCAGGTACCCGGCAGCATCCAGCCACATGGTTTTCTGCTGGTGCTGGATGAACAGGACCTGCGTATCCTCCAGGCCAGCGACAATGTCGAACGCTGGCTCGGTGTGCCCGCCCTTGAGCTGGTGGGATGCACCTTCGCCGACGTGGTCAGCGACAGTTTCGATCTGCGTTCCCATCTTGAGCGCCTGCCCGGCGACGATGTATTCCCCTTCCACATCGGCGATGTGCTCCTGCGCAATGGGGCACCCTGCAACGACCGGCTGCGCCTGCTGACCCATCGCCATGATCAGGTACTGATCGCTGAGTTCGAGCCCGTTCGTCAGCCTGTCGGCCCGGTCGACCAAGGCGATTATTACCCCCTGGTGCGGGGTTTCGTCAGTAGCCTGAACAACGCCGCAACCCTGGAAGCGTTGCTGCAGCAGACTGTATTGCAGATAAAGCGAATCACCGGTTTTGGCCGGGTCAAGGCCTACAGCTTCGATAAAGAGGGCAATGGCCAGGTGCTCGCTGAAGTGGCTGATGCCGGCTATCCACGCTACTTGGGTTTGTGCTTCCCAGCGTCGGACATTCCCCGCCAGGCCCGCGAGCTCTATCGGGTCAACCGCATTCGTGTGATCGAAGATGCCGACTACCAGGCCTCACCGCTGGTGCCGGCGGCCAACCCGCGCACCGGCAAACCGCTGGACATGAGCTTCGCCGCGTTGCGCAGCGTATCGCCGGTGCACCTGCAGTACATGCGCAACATGGGCACCCTGGCGTCGATGTCACTGTCGATCGTGGTCGATGGGCAACTGTGGGGGCTGGTGTCGTGCCACCACGAGCAACCTCGACCGGTCGACCTGCGCACCCGCACAGCCTGCGAGCTGCTGGCCAGTGTGCTGTCGCTGCAGATCGAGTCGCGTGAGGCCCACGCCAATACCCGGAAGCTGCTCGACCTGCGCCAGCACATCGTACGCATGATCTCCTCGATGGCCGACCATGACAGTGTCAGCGAGGGCCTGCGCGCGCAGCCCGAGGTGCTGCTGGCCTTCGCCGGGGCAAGCGGCGCAGCGGTCATTTCCGCCGAGCGCTGCGACCTGATTGGCCAGACGCCGCCGGCAGCGCAGGTCACTGCGCTGGTGCACTGGCTGGCCCAGCGCCATGATGAGACGGTGTTCCACAGTGACAACGTGCGCCGCGACATCGACGAACTGCCCGAGCTGGCCGAGCATGCCGGTGGCGTGCTGGCAGTGGCCATTTCCCAGATCCACTCGCACTACCTGCTGTGGTTCCGCCCCGAGCAGGTGCGCACGGTCAACTGGGCCGGACGGCCCGACAAACAGATAGGCCCGCAGGGCGCGCTGAACCCGCGGCACAGCTTCGAACACTGGCAGGAACAGCTGGGCGGCTACTGCGAGCCATGGGACCCGCTGACGATCGAAGGCGTGGTCGAACTGCGCACCGCCGTGCTCGGCATTGTCCTGCGCAAGGCCGAAGAGCTGGCGCAACTGGCCAACGAGCTGCGCCGTTCGAACAAGGAGCTCGAAGCCTTCAGCTACAGCGTGTCCCACGACCTGCGCGCACCGTTGCGGCATATCGCCGGTTACACCGAACTGCTAGGCGAGATCGAAGGCCAGGGCCTGAGTGAACGCGGCCGGCGCTTTCTCAAGCACATCGAGGAAGCTGCGCAGTTCGCCGGCAGCCTGGTGGATAACCTGCTCAACTTCTCGCAGATGGGCCGCTCGGCCCTACGCCTGTCGGATGTTGACCTCAATGCGCTTGTAGAAGCCATCCGCCAGGAACTGGCGCCCGATTATGAAGGGCGCGAGATCGTCTGGGACGTCGCACCGCTGCCCAAGGTGATCGGTGACCCGGCGTTCATCAACCTGGCGCTGCATAATCTGATCGCCAACGCTATCAAGTACACCCGTGGCCGCGAACCTGCGCGCATCGAAATCGGCGCACACCAGCACGCGGAGGAAATCGAAGTCTATATTCGCGATAATGGCGTGGGCTTCGACATGGCCTATGCCAACAAACTCTTCGGGGTGTTCCAGCGGCTGCACCGCATGGAGGATTTCGAGGGCACCGGAATAGGTCTGGCCAGCGTGCGGCGGATCATCGAGCGCCATGATGGCCGAGTCTGGGCCCAAGGCCAGGTCGACCAGGGCGCCAGCTTCCATTTCACTCTTCCACGTCATCCAGAAACAAACTGAGGCACCGGTTCAATCATGCTCAAACCTATCCTGCTGGTAGAAGACAACCCCCGGGACCTGGAGCTGACGCTCCTGGCTCTGGAGCGTAGCCAGTTGGCCAACGAGGTCATCGTTCTGCGCGACGGCGCTGATGCCCTCGACTATCTGCTACGGCGTAACGCCTATGCCGCGCGCGACGACGGCAACCCCGCCGTGTTGCTACTGGACCTGAAACTGCCCAAGGTCGATGGCCTGGAAGTGCTAAGGGAGGTGCGTGCCACCCCCGAGCTGCGCAGCATCCCGACGGTGATGCT
Source organism: Pseudomonas sp. p106 (assembly GCF_003936645.1). Lineage (NCBI taxonomy): Bacteria > Pseudomonadati > Pseudomonadota > Gammaproteobacteria > Pseudomonadales > Pseudomonadaceae > Pseudomonas > Pseudomonas sp. p106. Next base: position 164,328 of record NZ_RHQR01000002.1, on the reverse strand, counting down.
GACCTCGTCGCGGGAAGAGCCCGACTTGCTGCGGGCTTATGAACTGGGGGTCAACGCCTACGTGGTCAAGCCCGTGGAGTTCAAGGAGTTCGTCGCGGCGATTTCCGACCTCGGCGTGTTCTGGGCCGTGCTCAACGAACCACCACCTGGCTCGCTACGCCTCAACCGGCGTGGCAGCAACTGAGGCCCGCCGCGAACATGCTGCCAACGCCGCTCAAATTACTGATGGTCGAAGACAGCTCGCTGGATGCCGAGCTTACCTTGCTGAGCCTGGAGCGCAGCGGACTGCAGCTGCAGTCGCAGCTGGTGTTCGATCATGTTGCCGCCGAGCATGCCCTGCACGAAGCCAGCTATGACCTGATCCTTTGCGACTGCGTGCTGCCCGGCTCGTCCGGTACCGACGTGCTGGCCATCGCCCAGCGCCTGGCGCCGGATACGCCGTTCATCTTCCTGTCGGGCATATACGGTGAGGAGCACGCGGTGGAAATGATCCGCCTGGGTGCCACCGACTACGTACTGAAGAAAAACCTGTCGTTGCTGCCCAAGGCGGTGCGCAGGGCGCTTACCGAAGTGCAGGAACGTCAGCGTCGGCGCCGTGCCGAAGAAGCCCTGGCGGACCTTGAGGCACGCGCCCGGATTGCCATCGATGCAGCCGGCATGGGTACCTGGGACTTTCGCCCGGAAGAAGGGCTGCTGATCTGGGACGACCGCTGCAAGACGCTGTTCGGTCTGCCGGTAGACACCGAGATGAGCCTTGACGTTTTCTATGCCGGCATCTATCCAGAAGACGTGCAACGGGTGCGCGAAACGGTGGAATACGCCATGCGCCCGGACAGCGACGGGCTTTACCGGGCCGAATTTCGCATTGCCCAACCCAACGGCCTGGAACCGCGCTGGCTGCTCAGCAGCGGTCAGAGCCAGTTTGTTGATGGCCACTGCACACGCTTTTCGGGCGTACTCCAGGACATCCACGCCCAGCGCCTGGCGACCCAGGCGCTCAAACAGCTCAACGAAATGCTTGGCGAGCGGGTCGAGCGCCGTACCCGCGAGCGTGACCGGGCCTGGGAGCTTTCCCAGGACTTGCTCGCGGTGCTCAACAAAGACCTCACACCGGTCGCACTGAACCCTGCCTGGGAGGCCAGCCTGGGTTTCTCGCGCGAACGCCTGAGCCAGACCTCGTTATTGCAGTTGCTGCCCGAACCGGACCAGGAAGCACTGCTGACCGAACTCGCCGCCCTCGCCCATGGCCGCACCAGCGCGCGCTTCGTCGGCCGTATCCAGCATGCAGGCGGCCAGTTGCGCTGGCTGTCATGGGTGGTGGTACCGGAAGACACGCTGCTCTATGTGGTAGCCCGCGACATCACCAGCGAGCGCGAAGCAGCCATGGGCTTGGCCGACGCCAACGACCGCCTGCGCGAACAGATCACCGAGCGCGAGCGCATAGAGGCAGCGTTGCAGCAGATGCAACGGCTGGAGGCGGTCGGCCAGCTCACGGCGGGTGTTGCACACGACTTCAATAATCTGCTGACAGTCATCCTTACCGGCTCAAGCTTCCTTGAGCGCGACCTGGACAAAGGTGACCTGGAAAAAGCGCGCAAACGCCTGACGCATATCCGCGAGGCGGGTGAACGCGGCGCCAAGCTGACCTCACAGCTGCTCGCCTTCTCCCGCCGCCAGCGCCTGGAACCGGTACCGCTGAACCTCAACCGCACCTTGGGCGGCCTGGAGGAATTGCTGCGCCGCACCTTGGGCGGGAGCATTTCTGTGCGCCTGGACCTGGACCACAGCCTGTGGCAAGCGCTGACCGACCCGACCCAGACCGAAATGATCATTCTCAACCTGGCGATCAACGCCCGCGACGCCATGCCCGACGGTGGCCAGTTGACGCTGGCCACACGCAATACCCGGATCAAGGCCCGCCCGCAGCGGCCAGAAGACCCGGAGCCGGGCGAGTACGTGATGCTGAGCATCCGCGACACCGGCTGCGGCATGAGCGAAGAGGTGGTGGCCAAGGTGTTCGAACCCTTCTTCACCACCAAGGACATCGGCAAAGGCTCGGGCCTGGGGCTGGCCCAGGTGTTCGGCTTTGCCAAGCAGTCTGGTGGCGGTGTGCGCATCGACACCGCGCCTGGGCATGGCACCCAGGTCGCCGTTTACCTGCCCGCAGTGAAGCATGAGCTGGCGGCGGACCCGGTGATCCCGGCTGCGTCGCAGTCCATCAGCGACAGTGGCCGCGACCGCACGGTGCTGCTGGTGGATGACGACCACCTGGTGCGCGACATGCTCGGCGATGTGTTGCGCCAGTACGGCTATCAGGTACGCCAGGCACACAGCGGCGAACAGGCATTGGCCCAGCTGGACGACGAGATCGACTTGTTGCTGACCGACTTTGCCATGCCCGAATTCAACGGTGCTCAACTGGCTTTGGCCGCACGTGAACGGCATCCGCGCTTGCCGGTGGTGTTTCTGACAGGGTATGCCGAGCTGGAAGGGCTGGATTTGCCGGACAGCCTGGTGATGCAGAAGCCGGTGCAGGCTGAGGAACTGGCCCGCGTGCTGGATGAACTGCTGCGGGTGAACAGGTAATCGCGCTGTAGCTGACAGGGCCCATTGTCGTCAGCTGGCGATGGGCTTGCGCAAACGCCAGAAACGAAAAAGCCAGCGCCGATAGTCATCTGCACTGAATCAGGAATGGATGTTTAACGAGAAAATGGCAGGGGCGGCTGGATTCGAACCAACGCATGGCAGGATCAAAACCTGCTGCCTTACCGCTTGGCGACGCCCCTGTATCGGATGCAGCGTTAGCTGCTCTGACCATTCCAACTGAGTGACAACTGGGTTGTTGTCTTGGAATGCGCGGCACTTTAACAACATTCTTTGCACCTGGGAAGCCCCTTGCGCAAAAAAAATGCTTTAAAACAGCAGGTTAGTGTTTTGCGGGCCGTTCACACGCCGCAAAACGACCATCCGTCGCATTTAATCCGCTTGGCTTCAACACAATCGCATCGCGCCCTTCCAATCAGATAAGCCATTTGCATTGACCAAGGAGGATGCCATGCCCGTTTCCCACGACCTGTACCAGGACCTGCACTACCCCCGCGAGATCGTCCAGCAGCGCCGTCAACAGGACAAGACCCTTGACCGAATGCTCGACGAGTACGTCGACATCGACAACCAGGTACTGGCTGCCGAGGCGATTTCAGCAGGTAACTTTCAGGACGACGACCTGCGCCACCTCAAGGAGCGCCGGCTGGCCATCAAGTACATGATCGAGCGTCAACTGGAACGCAAGGTTTGAGTTATCCGGCCAACTGATAGAAGCCCCGCACTTTTTCTATTGGTTAAAAGGGCCGACCTGGGGCAAGCTGCGCGCTGACCTTCCTGTGCCCAAGGAGCTTAGCTTTTGTCTGCCTGGATCCCCTCCCCCCTGCGCCAACTGGGCCAACGCCTGCGACCCGCCACCTCCAGCCAGAGCGAGCGGCTCGCATGGTTCGAAGACAAGGCGCGCAGCCGTGGCTATCAGCTCAGCGCGGGCCAGCGCCGGGTCATCCAGGCCATGGCCGAGCAGCTTGCCCGCTTGCCAGGCGAACCACGCAGCCTTTACTTGTACGGGTCGGTTGGCCGCGGCAAGAGCTGGCTGCTGGACGGTTTCTTCCAGGCAGTGCCGATCGAGGCGAAAAAACGCCTGCACTTCCATGATTTTTTTGCCCGCCTGCACCAGGGCATGCACCGTCACAGGCTGCTGGACGATGCCCTTGGCGCCACGCTGGACGCATTGCTGGGCGACTGCAAGGTGCTGTGTTTCGACGAATTCCATGTGCATGACATCGGTGATGCCATGCTGCTCACCCGCCTGTTCAATGCCTTGTTCGCGCGTGGCATCTTCGTGCTGGTGACTTCGAACTACGCACCCGAGGGCCTGCTGCCCAACCCGCTGTATCACGAGCGATTCCTGCCGGTGATCCGCCTGATCCATGGCCGCATGGAGGTCCTTGAAGTGGGCGGCGACACAGACTTTCGCAGCCTGCCGGCCAACCGCGAACACCAGCGCTTTACCCAGGGCCACTATGTATGGCCGGGCGATGCGGCCCAGCGCCTTGCGCTGAAGGTGCCGCCCGCGCACCCGCTCACGCTTGAGGTGAACAAACGCAACCTTCGCGCGCTCGCCAGTAACGACAGGCTGGTGATGTTCGCCTTTGACGACCTGTGCGAGCAGCCCACAGCAGTGATCGATTATCTGCAGCTTGCCCAGCAATATGATGCCTGGATCATCGACGGGCTGGATGACCTCTCGGAGTGCTCATTGGCAGCGCAGCAGCGCTTCGTCAACCTGGTGGATGTGCTGTACGATCAGGACTGCCAGGTGACGGTGATCGGGCAGCGGCGGCTGGAAGAGAGCCTTGGCGGCACCATTGCCGACCTGATGCGCACCCGCAGCCGGCTGGGGCAGTTGCATCAGGTCGGCCCGCAGGATTTCATCGGCTGAACCCTCGCATTCACGCGCTAGCCAGGCCAACCGGTCAGCCTGCCCTGGGCAGGTCCGCCAGCACCGTTTCGATCTCTTTGAGCACCGCCGGATCATCCAGTGTCGAGGGCGGCACATACGCCTGGCCATCGGCAATTTTGCGCAGCACCGCCCGCAGGATCTTGCCCGAGCGGGTCTTGGGCAGCCGTTTCACCAAGCGCACCCGGTTGAAGCAGGCCAACGCGCCGATCGCTTCACGCACCCTGCCCACCAAGTCCACCAACAGTTGCGCCTCGGTAATGCCCTCCCCGTCCTTGAGCACTACCAGCGCCAAGGGCACCTGGCCCTTGATCTCGTCATGCACACCGATTACCGCGCATTCGGCCACCGCAGGGTGGCACGCCACCAGGTCCTCCATTTCGCCGGTGGAAAGGCGATGGCCGGAGACGTTGATCACATCATCGGTTCGCCCCATGATGTAGACGAAGCCATCGTCATCCAGGTAGCCACCATCACCGGTGTGGTAGTAACCCGGGTAAGTCTGCAGATAAGCCTGCAGGTAGCGCTCATGATCGCCCCACAAGGTCTGGCTGCAACCGGGCGGCAGCGGCAGAGCGATGACGATGGCGCCCTGATGGTTCGGGCCCAGCAAGTGCCCATCGTCATCCAGCACACGTACGTGATAACCCGGCACCGCGCGGTTGCTCGAACCCGGCCGCGCCGCGCTGCCCTCCAGCCCCACGCATGGCGCGGTGACTGGCCAGCCGGTCTCGGTCTGCCACCAATGGTCGTGCACCGGCTTGCCGGTAACCCGTTCCAGCCATTGGTGGGTGCTTGAATCGAGCTTTTCCCCGGCCAGGAACAACTGGCGCAGCGAACTCAAGTCATGCCGGCGGATCAGCTCGCCATCCGGGTCCTCCTTGCGGATCGCCCGCATGGCGGTCGGTGCACAGAACAAGGCATTGACCCCATACTGCTCGACCACGCGCCAATAGGCCGACGCATCCGGGGTGCGGATCGGCTTGCCTTCGTAGAACACCGTGGTGCAGCCGCTCATCAGTGGCCCATAGACGATCAGCGAATGGCCGACCACCCAGCCCACATCGGAAATGCCCCACCACACATCACCGGCCTGCATGCCGTAGATGTGGCGCATGGCATAACAGAGGGCGACCGCGTTGCCACCGTTCTCACGGACGATGCCCTTGGGTTTGCCCGTGGTGCCTGAGGTGTACATGATGTAAAGCGGGTCTGCCGACTCCAGCTCGACCGCAGGCACCGGCTCGGCATTTACCAGCGCTTGCTGCCAGTCAAGGTCGCGGTTTGGCTGCAACCGGGCGCTGGCCTGGGGCCGCTGCAGCACCAGCACGTGGCGCGGCTGATGGTGAGCCAGTTGCAGCGCGCGGTCGACCAGCGGCTTGTACTCGATCACCCGGTCGAATTCCAGGCCGCAGGACGCCGTCAGCAGAAGGGTTGGCCGCGCATCATCGATACGCAGGGCCAGCTCGTTGGCTGCAAAGCCACCGAACACCACCGAGTGCACCGCACCGATACGCGCGCAGGCGAGCATGGCCATGGCCGCCTGCGGCACCATCGGCATGTAGATGATCACCCCATCGCCTTTGCCCACCCCCAGCTGGCGTAGCAACCCGGCCAGGCACGCCACCTCGTCACGCAGCTGGTTGTAGGTGAACGCCTGCTGCACACCGGTCACGGGGGAGTCGTAGATCAACGCCATCTGCTCGCCACGGCCCAGCTCGATTTGCCGATCGAGGGCCAGGTAGCAGCTGTTCAGGCGGCCGTCGGCGAACCAGCGATGGGTGCCGTCCGGGTTTTCCTGCAGCGTCAGGGTGGGTTTGCGGTACCAGGCCAGATGTTTGGCCTGGTCGGCCCAGAAGGCAGCAGGGTCGGTAATGGAATGGGCGTAGCTGTGCTGGTAGGTCATGTTGATGGCAACCCGGTACTTGTTGTTATTGAAGGGCGAGCCTTGAGTATGGACCGCCACGCCCCGGCCGCCATGGGACTAAAGTCACAACGCATATGCAGATTTGCAGCGCTGGCGAAAGCGCCCCATAACGGTGCAAAGCCTCTAGAATAGGCAACCCTTCCCGCCACAGAGCAGCCCATGGATATCGAGCAGGCCCGAACTTTTCTGGAAGTCGTACGGTGCGGCAGCCTCGTCGCCGCCGCCGAGCGCCTGTTCGTGTCACAGACCGCCATCACCGCACGCGTGCAGCGCCTCGAGCAGCAACTGGGCTGCCAGCTGTTCGTGCGTAGCCGCAACGGCGCCAGCCTGACCAGTGATGGCGAAGCCTTCGTCAGCTATGCCAACCAGCTGGTGCAGACGTGGGAGGCGGCGCGCCGTGACCTGCCGCTGCCCGAAGGCTGCCAGCAAGTGCTGCACGTAGGGGCAGAAGTGAGCCTGGGCAACCCGATGCTGCTTGACTGGGTCAGCGCCTTGCACTGCGCATTACCCAGCCACGCCATCCGCAGCGAGGTCAGCGACGGTGAGTCCTTGCTGCGCAAGGTAGAGATGGGCCTGCTGGACGCCGCACTGGTCTATCAGCCCACCTACGGCCCGGGCCTGCAGGTAGAGCAGTTGATGGAAGAGAAGCTGATCCGCATACGCCGGGTCGAGCAACCCGACCCGTACATCTACATCGACTGGGGCGAGGCCTTCCGCCGCCAGCACGACGCCGCCCTGCCCGACTGCGCGCGACCGGCGCTGAGCTTCAACCTCGGGCCGCTGGCCCTGCAGTTCATTCTCGACAAAGGCGGCAGCGGCTATTTCCGTACCCGCGTGGTGCAGGCGTATCTGGACAGCGGGGTATTCGAGCGGGTACCGCAAGCCCCGGAGTTCACCTACCCGACCTTCCTTGTCTACCCGCGCAAACGCGACAGCGAGGCCCTGCAACAGGCCTTCGCGGTGCTGCGCCGGCTGGTGGCCTCCGGCGCCAGCGATTGGTCACAACGCTGGGACCCGCTGATCTGAAACGCTGCCAGCGCCACTGAGCAGCTGGCGCTTGAGGCCGGCGATCAGGTCGGTCTGGGTGATCACACCGACCAACTGGTCGCCATCGATCACTGGCAGGCAGTGCAGCCCTTGCTCGCACAGCAGGGGCAGCAGGCGTTCCAATGGGTGCTGGCTGCTGACACTGATGACCTGCCGGCTCATCACCTGCTCCATACGCACGGCCTTGCCCGCGAAAAGCCCCCGCCAACTGAACCGGCCACGTTGCATGGCCGGACCGAGCAGATCGCTAAGGCTGACGATACCCACCAGCTTGCCCTCTTGCAGCACCGGCAGGGTTTTCAGGTGATGACTGGCGAGCATCTTCCAGGCCTGTTCCAGGGTGGTGTCGGGGGCGGCGAACTGCACATCGCGGGACATCACCGAAGCTGCGCTGATCCCGCCGAGGCTGCGCTGCAGGGCATGCTGCTCGGTGGCCAGGATGATGCGCTCCAGTTCATCGCGGGTGACGTCGACGAACTCACCCAACTCTTCCAACGCCTGATCCAGGTCCGCACCACTGACCCCGACCCGTTCGCTGGGCAACGGGTCGTGGGTGTGGTGCTGGTCCTTGCGTGGCGCAGCGCCCTTGGGGTAATGGACGCCGGTCAAACGGTTGTAGACCACTGCCACCGTCACCAGAATCAGCGCGTTGAGCAACACGGGCTCCAGCAGGTGGTCGCCCAGCGCCGTCAGCCCTGAATCGGCCAGCACCGCGCTCACCGCAACACCGCCACCCGGCGGGTGCAGGCAGCGCAACAGGCACATCAGCAAAAGCGAGATGCCCAAGGCAGCCGCCGCAACCCACAGGTGGGGGCCGAACCCCTCGCGCATGGCAAGGCCCACTGCGCCCGCCAGCGCATAGCTGCCCAGCACTGGCCAGGGCTGGGCCAACGGCCCGGAATGCACGGCGAACACCAGCACTGCCGAAGCCGCAAGAGGGCCCAGCAGGTGCAAGGCGATACCAGGCCCGTAGGCCATACCGGTCAACCAGCCGGCGAGGAACAAACCGAGCAGCGCGCCGATGCCTGCACGCAGCCATTGTTTTGGAGGAATATTCAGGGGCGACGGCAACAGCCGCTGCAGGCGACTTTCGGAACGCAAGGCAGTCATTCAAGTAATCGTGTTTGTGGTTCTGATCAAAAGAAAGCCCAGCCGAACTGGCCTGGGCCCTAGGGGCTCCGTCCGTGGAGAGATGGAAACCGCAGGGTTTCGTCAGGGGATTGTGCCGCCCAGTGTCGGGCTTGGGCCAATTCAAAAAAATGCGGCTGTACTGCAGTTTTTTTGCAGTGCTGCTGCCGGCGACAGGGCCAGAGAGGGTCAGCGCACCTTGCGCGGTAAATCGATACTCACCCGCAACCCGCCCAAAGGGCTCTGGAGCAAGGCCAAAGACCCACCCCAGGCATCGACGATATCCCGCACGATCCCCAGCCCCAGGCCATGCCCATCCACTTGCTCATCCAGCCGCGAACCGCGCTCCAGCACCTGCAGGCGCTGGCTTTCAGGTATGCCCGGACCGTCATCGTCGACCCACACCTGATAGCCTTCGGTGGTCGGGGCTATGCCCAGGCGCACTTCGCTGTCAGCCCATTTGCAGGCGTTATCCAACAGGTTGCCAAGCAGCTCCAGGAAGTCCTCCCGGTCCCAAGGCAGCAGTAACCCTGGCGGTACATCGCGCTCGAGCAGCAAGCCTTCGCCATGGATCATGCCCAAGGTGGCGAGCAACCCCGGAAGCTCGGTATCGCAGTCGAATTGAGCGCCAGGCAGCGCATCCCCGGCCAGGCGCGCCCGGTTCAGTTCGCGTGCCAGGCGCTGCTGGATCTGCTCCAGTTGCTCGCGCAGTTGCGCACGCACTTCGGGCAAGCCATTCAGGCGCTCGCTGGACGCCAGGCTCAGCAGCACCGCCAATGGCGTCTTCAATGCATGACCCAGGTTGCCCAACGCGTTGCGCGAACGGCGCAGGCTGTCTTCGGTATGGCTGAGCAGATGATTGATCTGACCCACCAGCGGTGCCAGTTCGCTGGGCACTTGGGCATCGAGCTGCGAGCGCTGGCCTTGCTGCAACTGAGCAATCTGCTGACGCGCCCGCTCCAGCGGGCGCAACGAACGGGTGACGGTGATGCGCTGCAGCACCAGCACCAGGATCAGCGCCACCAGGCCCATCCCCAGGCCGATCTGCTGCAGGCGCCGGAACCCCTCGCGCACAGGCGAGTAATCCTGGGCGACGCTGATCGAAATGTCCTGGCCCAGCCGCCGGTAATCGGCACGCAGCGCAAGCAACTGCTGGCCTTCCGGGCCCAGCTCGTGGCTATCGGAGAGACCGGGCGCGGCCGGTTTCGGCATGTCCAGGTCCCATAAAGAGCGCGAGCGCCAGGTGCCCTTGTCGAAATCGATGCGGAAGTAGTAACCGGAAAACGGCCGTTGATAGGCGGCGGAAATGCGCCGCTCATCCAACTGCAACCCCGAAGGCCCGCGCACCAGCGCCACCAGCAGGTTCTCGCTTTCCTTGCGCAGGCCGTTTTCCAGATAGCGCTGCAAACCGGCCTCGAACAACCACAAGGTAAGCTGCGCAAGCACCACCCCGACCACCACCAATACGGCTACAAGGCCCAGGCTCAAGCGTGCCTGAATCGATTTCACCCGGTGCTCCCGGCGTAGATGTAGCCTTGCCCGCGGCGGGTCTCGATGACACTGCGGCCCAGCTTGCGGCGCAAATGGTTGACGTGCACTTCGAGCACGTTGGAGTCACGCTCGGTTTCACCGTCGTACAAGTGCTCGGCCAGGTGGCTCTTGGAGAGGATCTGTTGAGGGTGCAGCATGAAGTAACGCAACAGGCGGAACTCCGCAGCGGTCAGCTGGATGTCCACCCCCTCGCGGCTCACGCACTGGCGGCTTTCGTCCAGGTGCAACCCGGCGGCTTCAAGACGGGGCTGGTTGGCAAGGCCCTTCGCCCGGCGCAGCAGCGCCTGAATGCGCAACTGCAGCTCTTCAGGGTGGAAGGGCTTGCTCATGTAGTCGTCGGCGCCAGCCTTCAACCCCTCGATGCGCTCGGCCCACGAGCCTCGCGCGGTCAGGATCAGCACTGGCGTGGCCAGACCTGCGGCACGCCACTGCGCCAGCACGTCCAGCCCCGGCAACCCCGGCAGGCCGAGGTCCAGAATGATCAAGTCGTAGGGTTCGCTCTGGCCCTGATATACCGCGTCCCGGCCGTCGGCCAGCCAGTCCACGGCGTAGCCCTGGCGCTGCAGGCCGGCAATCAACTCGTCAGCCAGGGGAACGTTGTCCTCGACAAGCAACAGGCGCATTCAGTCGTCTTCCTCGTCTTTGAGCAGGGCACCGGTGCTGGCATCGAGTTTGATCTCGCGCACCACGCCTTCGGTGGTCAGCAGCTCGACTTCGTATTCGTAGCGATCATCGTCTTCTTCCAGCTCCGCCTCCAGCAACCGCGCCCCGGGGTGGCGCCCCAGGGCGGTCTCGAGCAATTGCTCGAGCGGCAGAATCACGCCTTTCTGGCGCAACTGCAGGGCCTCATCCTGATCCAGGTCGCGAGCAACGGCCAAGGAGCAGACGGCCAGCAGCGAGAGCGCCAGGTAGCGCGCCCACCGGGTCAAGTGGATCATCAGCGGTCCTGTTCGTCCTTCAGCACTTCACCGGTCTTGGCGTCCAGGTCAACGTCCCATTCGACGTTCTGGGTGTCACGCATCTCGACCTTGTAGATGTAGCGACCGTATTCGTTTTCCAGCTCCGAATCGGTGACGGTGGCGCCCGGGTGCTTGGCAACGGCAGTGGCCTTGAGCTCATCCAGCGACTTGATGGTCTTGGCATTCACCAGCTTGACCACTTCGTCAGGCTGGACGTCCTTGGCCAGGGCGACGTTGGCACCGAAAGCAAGCGCAGCGGCAGTGAACAAGGCAGTCAGGGTTTTCATCAGGTTCTCTCCATCGAGGTGTGCAATTTGTCTACGGAGTTAAGATTATCCACCGGTCCTTAACTCAACCTGAAAATAGCTGGCGCCATGATAGCGCAGCGCATCAACCAGCGACTCCCTATAATGGCCCTCCTGTGAGTTGCGAGGCCGTCCATGAGCGCCATCCATATCAAGTACCCGGCTCTGACCCTGAAGGCCGGCAAACGTGCCCTGCAGCAGATCCGCGAACGCGGGCTGCAGGCAGCGGACGTCGGTGTGGTGCCAGGCGCCGCTGGCGGGCCCAAGCCGCTGGGGATTCAGGGATTGGACCTGGCGCTGTTTGGCGAGTGGCTGCCATCGGCCCCTCGCCAGCGGGCATTGATTGGCGCATCGATCGGCTCCTGGCGTTTCGCCAGCGCCTGCCTTGACGACCCGGTCGCAGGCATCCGCCGCCTCGGCGAGCTGTATACCGAACAGGACTTCGCCAAAGGTGTGACCGCAGCCCAGATCAGCCGCAGTTGCCAGCAGATGCTCGACGACCTGCTGCAAGGGCGCGATGGGCAGATCCTGGCAAACCCGTACTACCGCCTGAACATCCTGGTGGTGAAGAGCCACGGCCATCTTGCCCACGACCACCGCGGCCGGTTGGGGATGGGGCTGGGCTCGGTGATCGCCAGCAATCTGCTGGGGCGCTCGCGCCTGGGCCGGCATTTCGAACGGGTCATCCTGCACGATGAGCGTGCCGCCCCGCCGCTGGATCAACTCACAGACTTTCCCTCACGCTACCTGCCACTGGGCCAGGGCAACCTGCGCCACGCCCTGCTCGCGTCCGGCTCGATCCCGATGGTCATGGAAGGCGTGCGCGACATCCCCGGTGCGGGTGCGGGCACCTACCGCGACGGCGGCTTGCTCGACTATCACCTCGACCTGCCATACCGCGGCGACGACCTGGTGCTTTACCCGCATTTCACCGACAAGGTCGTGCCTGGCTGGTTCGACAAAGCGCTGCCATGGCGCAAGGGCGATGCCACGCGCCTGCGCAATGTGCTGTTGGTGACGCCGTCACCGCAGTACCTGGCCGCACTGCCCTTCGGCAAGCTGCCCGACCGCAACGACTTCAAGCGTTTCATGGGCGATGCCCCCAGCCGCAAACGCTACTGGTACCAGGCCATTGCCGAAAGCCAGCGGCTGGGTGACGAACTGCTGGAGCTGATCGCCACCGGGCGGCTGCACGAACGCCTGCAAGCCTTGTAGCGACCATGCTGGTAGACTGCGCGCATCTTCGATACACACAGAGTTCTGACCGTGGAAATCTTTAAGGAATTTACCTTCGAATCGGCCCACCGCCTGCCTAACGTCCCGGCCGGGCACAAATGCGGCCGCCTGCATGGCCACTCGTTCAAGGTCGGCCTGCATCTGACCGGCCCGCTTGACCCGCATACCGGCTGGATCCGCGACTTTTCCGAGATCAAGGCGATCTTCAAGCCGATCTACGAGCAGTTGGACCACAACTACCTCAACGATATTCCAGGCCTGGAAAACCCCACCAGCGAGGTCATCGCCAAGTGGATCTGGGAGCAAGTCAAGCCGCTGCTGCCGGAGCTGTCCAAGGTGCGTATTCATGAAACCTGCACCAGCGGCTGCGAATACAGCGGCGATTGACTGGCGCTGCGCTACACGAGCACGGGGTCAAGCCTTGGCAACGAGCGGACGAGGGTGAGGCGGCACACAAGGGTTCGACACCTGCAGGCTGAACTGGCCACGCTCGCCTCGACGGTTGTTGAGGTATGCAACCCTCTCCACCCGTCGCCTCACTTGCCGACCGTCCGCGCTGTACAGTTTCAGGTTCAAGAGCACTTGCCCCTCTTGCAACTCCTGTGGATCCAGGCCAGGGATATGCCACAGTGGCGTTCGCCGCCCGGCGGTCAGCTTGTACAGTGCCGTCTCCAGGTCGATAGGCGGGTCGGCGGGTAACACCACGGATGTCCCGAAGGGGTCTCGCAACGCCAGACTGGCCGGGTCATCCTTGCACACACCGGCATCCGAACGCGCCGGGTAAAAGCCCAGATAACCGTTTCGACTGACGTCGAGCCAGTATTCCAGTGAAGGCCAACGGTCGACATTATTGCCCTCATATGCCGGGCGGATCTCGTAAACGAAGCCTGTTGCAAGTCGATAGACACCAAACCAGAAAACGTCACAAAACGCACGCTTACGAGCCTCGCGACCCCATAGCGAGTCAATCAGGAACGATTGCAACATTTCCTCGCCATAGTCCAGGCTGGTCATCAGCCAACCATCGTCACCGTTCCAGTCATCGAATTCGACCCAGAACGGCCGGGTGATTTCATCATCGTCAATCTGGGCGGCCCGCAACGGTGCATCCAGCAATTGCCAGCGGCATGTCGCGGTAAAACTCAGCAGCGGTTCAAAACACAGCTGCGCCATCATCCGTACTCCTTTCGCTCGATAAAAACGCACAGTGGCGCCTTTTCAAGGCAGGGGGCAGGAAGAAGGCTTACCTCAGTTCGGTACGCAGGAACCCCGGCGCGATATAGCGCTGGTAATGCGCCTCGGACAACAAAAAGAATTCGCGGTCGATGGCATCGCGCAACTGCGGCAGCTCCCAGTCCCGAAACTCGGGCAGCAACGCCATCCCGTACGCTTCCAGGTCGCGAATCAGGCGGGCACCGCGTGCAATCAGCTGATACGCCCAACAATACTCAGACTGCTGCTCGACAAAGCGGATGGAGCGCTGCTGCAGCTGCTGACGCAGCAGGTTCGTATCGAACACTTCCAGCTTGGCCATCATCACCTGTACCAGCAACTGTTCCAGGCGCAGCAAAACGGCACGCTTGTGATCGTCGTCGTAAGCGTTCCAGTGGATGACTTCGTGATGGAAACGCTTGCAGCCACGGCACACCGTGTCTCCATACACCGTGGAGCAAAGGCCGACGCAAGGGGTCTTGATGGACTGGTTGGGCATGGAAAAACAACGGCTTGGCGGTGGAACACAGGCCCATGTTAGCCCTTTGTCTAACCAGGGTCACTCGTTAAAGTCATGTTCGCCGCCTTACCTTCTGCGACAATTTGCCGTAGAATCATCCCGCCTTTTCAAGGCAACAATGTCCGTTGGAAGCTGTTTTCAAAGCGTCACGAGCACAGTTGATCCGGTAGAACGGCGTTGGCCCGGGCCATGCACCCCTCGCATGCCCGCGCCAGCCCTCATCAGCCCCCGTTCTGCAGGCGTAAAACTTTGAAAGCAGCTTCTGTAAGGATTCTCTGCGACCCTGGCTGGGCGGCCCAAGAAGCCGTGATGGCGCATGGGTGCAGAGAATGCTGGATGAGCGTCCCGGACTCCCTTTAGGGACCACTGATGAGGGTAATAACTGTGCTTGAAGCCTACCGCAAACACATCGAAGAGCGTGCCGCCCTGGGTATCGTGCCCCAGCCGCTGAACGCCGAACAAACCGCAGGCCTGGTCGAGCTGCTGAAAAACCCGCCGGCCGGCGAAGAAGCCTTCCTCGTAGACCTGATCACCCACCGCGTTCCACCAGGAGTCGACGAAGCTGCCTACGTCAAGGCCGCTTTCCTGTCTGCCGTGGCCAAGGGTGAAGCCAACTCGCCACTGATCGGCCGCAAGCACGCCACCGAGCTGCTGGGCACCATGCAGGGCGGCTACAACATCGAAACGCTGGTCGCGCTGCTGGATGACGCCGAACTGGGCGCCGTCGCGGCCGAAAAGCTCAAGCACACCCTGCTGATGTTCGATGCTTTCCACGACGTGGCCGAAAAAGCCAAGGCGGGCAACGCTCACGCCGAGGCCGTGCTGGAATCCTGGGCTGCCGGCGAGTGGTTCACCTCGCGTCCGGCCATCGCCGACAAGTACACCCTGACCGTGTTCAAGGTGCCGGGCGAAACCAACACTGACGACCTGTCCCCTGCCCCGGACGCCTGGTCGCGCCCTGACATCCCGCTGCACGCCCTGGCCATGCTGAAAATGGCCCGCGACGGCATCGAGCCGCAGCAGCCGGGCTCGGTCGGCCCGCTGGCGCAAATCGAAGCGGTCAAGGCCAAAGGCTTCCCGGTCGCCTACGTCGGTGACGTGGTCGGTACCGGTTCTTCGCGCAAATCCGCCACCAACTCGGTGCTGTGGTTCTTCGGCGACGACATCCCGTACGTGCCGAACAAGCGCGCCGGTGGCTTCTGCTTCGGCACCAAGATCGCCCCGATCTTCTACAACACCATGGAAGACGCCGGCGCCCTGCCGATCGAATTCGACTGCACCAACCTGGGCATGGGCGACGTCATCGACGTTTACCCATACAAAGGTGAAGTACGCCGTCACGACAGCGACGAGCTGGTCACCAGCTTCGAGCTGAAAACCGAAGTACTGCTGGATGAAGTCCGCGCTGGCGGCCGTATCCCGCTGATCGTCGGCCGTGGCCTGACCGAAAAAGCCCGTACCGAGCTGGGCCTGGGTGCATCCGACCTGTTCAAGAAGCCAGAGCAGCCTGCCGATTCCGGCAAGGGCTTCACCCTGGCTCAGAAAATGGTCGGCCGTGCCTGCGGCCTGCCCGAAGGCCAGGGCGTGCGCCCAGGTGCATACTGCGAGCCGAAGATGACCACCGTCGGCTCCCAGGACACCACTGGCCCGATGACCCGCGATGAGCTCAAAGACCTGGCGTGCCTGGGCTTCTCCGCTGACCTGGTGATGCAGTCGTTCTGCCACACCGCGGCCTATCCGAAGCCGATCGACGTCACTACCCACCACACCCTGCCAGACTTCATCCGCACCCGTGGCGGCGTGTCGCTGCGCCCAGGCGACGGCATCATCCACAGCTGGCTGAACCGCATGCTGATGCCTGACACCGTCGGTACCGGTGGTGACTCGCACACCCGTTTCCCGATCGGCATCTCGTTCCCGGCCGGTTCCGGCCTGGTGGCCTTCGCCGCCGCCACCGGCGTCATGCCGCTGGACATGCCAGAGTCGATCCTGGTGCGCTTCAAGGGCAAACTGCAGCCAGGCATCACCCTGCGTGACCTGGTGCATGCCATCCCTTACTACGCCATCCAGCAGGGCCTGCTGACCGTCGAGAAGAAAGGCAAGAAAAACGCCTTCTCCGGCCGCATCCTGGAAATCGAAGGCCTGGACGAACTGACCGTCGAGCAAGCGTTCGAACTGTCCGACGCCTCGGCCGAGCGTTCCGCTGCCGGCTGCACCATCAAGCTGCCGGAAAAGGCCATCGCCGAGTACCTGAAGTCGAACATCACCCTGCTGCGCTGGATGATCGGCGAAGGCTACGGCGATGCCCGCACCCTGGAGCGTCGCGCCCAGGCCATGGAAGCCTGGCTGGCCAAGCCTGAGCTGCTGTCGGCTGACGCCGATGCCGAATACGCCGAAATCATCGAAATCGACCTGGCCGACGTCAAGGAGCCTGTGCTCTGCGCGCCGAACGACCCGGACGACGCCCGCCTGCTGTCGTCGGTACAGGGCGAGAAGATCGACGAAGTGTTCATCGGTTCGTGCATGACCAACATTGGTCACTTCCGCGCTGCCGGCAAGCTGCTGGAGAAGGTCAAGGGCGGTATTCCGACTCGTCTGTGGCTGGCTCCGCCAACCAAGATGGACGCCCACCAGCTGACCGAAGAAGGCTACTACGGCATCTACGGCAAGGCCGGTGCGCGCATGGAAATGCCAGGCTGCTCGCTGTGCATGGGTAACCAGGCACGTGTGCAGACCGGTTCGACCGTGGTCTCCACGTCGACCCGTAACTTCCCGAACCGCCTGGGCGACGCCACCAACGTCTACCTGGCATCGGCCGAGCTGGCTGCTGTCGCATCGATCATCGGCAAGCTGCCGACCGTCGAGGAGTACATGCAGTACGCGAAAGACATCGACAGCATGGCTGCCGACGTTTACCGCTACCTGAGCTTCGACCAGATCGCCGAGTTCCGCGAAGCTGCGGCCAACGCCAAGATCCCGGTTGTTCAAGCGTAATCAGCGGTACGCTACAAGAAAAAACCCCGGCATCAATGCCGGGGTTTTTTGCTTTTGCTCGCCTCAGATCACGAACAAATCCACAAACCGGTGCACCGCCGTTACCTCCAGCCGCTGCTGATCCTCGCACAGCTCGAAAATCTCCAGGCAACGCTGAGGCGCAAACCGCGTCGCCAGGTTGTCCCTGAACTTGGCCTCCAGCAAGGGGATACCCTCGCCGCGCCGGCGCCGGTGCCCGACCGGGTACTCCACCACCACCTGCTCGGTACTGCTGCCATCCTTGAAGAACACCTGCAAGCCATTGGCGATCGAGCGTTTGTCCGGCTCCAGGTATTCACGGCTGAAACGAGGGTCCTCGACCACCTCCATCTTTTCGCGCAGACGGTCGATGCTCGGGTGGGCGGCGTGGAAGGCATCTTCGTAATGCTCGGCCACCAGATGGCCGAATATAAGCGGCACCGCCACCATGTACTGCAGGCAGTGGTCGCGATCGGCAGCATTGGCCAGCGGGCCGACCTTGGAGATGATGCGAATGGCCGATTCCTGGGTGGTGATGACGATACGGTCGACTTCGTGCAGGCGGTTGCGCACTTGCGGGTGCAGGCTGACCGCGGCTTCGCAGGCAGTCTGGGCGTGGAACTCGGCCGGGAAACTGACCTTGAACAACACGTTCTCCATCACGTAGCTGGCCAACGCCTGCGGTACGCGCAGCGTCTGCTGGGCAGACGGCTTGAGCGCCAGGTCCTTGTTGGTATGGCTGAACGACACGTCATAAAAGCCCCACTGCGGCGCGGTCAGCACCCCGGGTACCCCCATCTCGCCACGCAGCGCGATATCGGCCAGGCGCACACCACGGCTCGAAGCATCGCCGGCGGCCCACGACTTGCGCGAGCCAGCGTTGGGTGCATGGCGGTAGGTGCGTAGCGCCTGGCCATCGACAAAGGCATGGGACAGGGCCGACAGCAGTTGTTCACGATTGGCCCCCATCAGCTTGGCGCACACGGCCGTGGAGGCCACCTTGACCAACAGCACGTGGTCGAGGCCGACACGATTGAAGGCGTTTTCCAGCGCCAGCACACCCTGGATCTCATGGGCCATGACCATCGCCTCGAGCACTTCACGCATGAGCAACGGGCCTTCACCCTTGGCCACCCGTTTTTGCGACAGGTGATCGGCCACCGCGAGGATCCCCCCAAGGTTATCGGAAGGGTGGGCCCACTCGGCGGCAAGCCAGGTGTCGTTGTAATCCAGCCAACGCACGGTGCAGCCGATATCCCAGGCGGCCTTGACCGGGTCGAGCCGGTAGCTGGTGCCGGGCACCCGGGCGCCATTGGGCACCACTGTTCCCTCCACCAGCGGGCCGAGGTGCTTGGTGCACTCTGGAAAGCGCAGGGCCAACAGGCCGCAGCCCAGGGTGTCCATCAGGCAATTGCGCGCGGTGTCCAGCGCCTCGAGGGATTCGACGCGGTAGGTGAGAACGTAATCGGCAAGGGTTTGCAGCACCCCGTCGTAGTCAGGACGCTCGTTCAGGTCCACGTTGGCGCTCATTTGCAGCTCCTTTGATTGGGGCTGCTACGCAGCCCATCGCCGGTGAACCGGCTCCCACACGGTCAATGCAGGAACCGGATTGCCAGCGACGGGCCGCGCAGCGGCCCTGCTGATTCAAAGCCAAGCGCCAATGGTGCGTCAGAAGCTGTCGCCAGGCACCCTTACCCAGCCTTCCATCAACACCCGGGCACTACGACTCATGATTGCCTTGGTGACCGTCCACTCACCATCCACCTGGCTGGCCTGAGCCCCGACCCGCAAAGTGCCGGAGGGATGGCCGAAGCGCACGGCACTGCGCTCGCCCCCGCCAGCAGCGAGGTTGACCAACGTACCTGGAATGGCAGCAGCGGTACCGATGGCCACCGCAGCAGTACCCATCATCGCGTGGTGCAACTTGCCCATGGAAAGTGCACGCACCAGCAGGTCGATGTCAGCCGCCTCGACAGCCTTGCCACTGGACGCAGTGTAGGTGCTTGGCGGCGCAACGAAAGCCACCTTCGGCGTGTGCTGACGCCCGGCCGCCTGGTCGACATGCTCGATCAGCCCCATGCGCACGGCGCCATGGGCACGGATCGCCTCGAAACGCGTCAGCGCCTGGGCATCGCCGTTGATCGCATCCTGCAGCTCGGTACCGGCATAACCGATATCGGTGGCATTGACGAAAATGGTCGGGATCCCCGCGTTGATCAAAGTGGCTTTGAAGGTACCGACACCGGGCACCTCCAGGTCATCCACCAGGTTGCCGGTAGGGAACATCGCCCCGCCGCCTTCGCCCTCATCGGCCGCCGGATCAAGGAACTCCAGTTGCACCTCAGCCGCCGGGAACGTCACACCGTCGAGTTCGAAGTCGCCGGTTTCCTGCACTTGGCCCTCGGTGATCGGCACATGAGCGATGATGGTCTTGCCGATATTGACCTGCCAGATACGCACGGTGGCAACGCCATTACGCGGGATGCGCGACGGCTCGACCAAGCCACTGCTGATGGCGAACGAACCGACAGCAGCAGACAGGTTGCCGCAGTTGCCGCTCCAGTCGACGAAGGCCTTGTCGATGGCTACCTGGCCGAACAGGTAGTCGACGTCGTGGTCGGGCTTGGCGCTTTGCGACAGGATCACGGTTTTGCTGGTGCTTGAGGTGGCGCCGCCCATGCCGTCGATCTGCTTGGCGTAGGGGTCGGGGCTACCGATGACCCGCAGTAGCAGTGCGTCACGGGCCGGCCCTGGGACTTGGGCTCGTTCAGGGAGGTCTTGCAGGCGGAAGAACACGCCTTTGCTGGTGCCGCCGCGGATGTAGGTGGCGGGGATCTTGATTTGTGGTGCGTGTGCCATGGTTGTGCTGTCCTGATAGTCCGGCGAAATACCCTTGGGGCTGCTTTGCAGCCCTTCGCGGCGCAAGGCCGCTCCTACAGCCCCGGGAGGAGCGGCCTTGCGTCGCGAAAGGGCCGCAACGCGGCCCCGCTTTTCAAGCTCAGGCGGTAGCTTCGAGGAAATCCTGGGCGAAGCGCTGCAGTACCCCGCCCGCCTCGTAGATCGACACCTCTTCGGCGGTATCGAGCCGGCAGGTCACCGGTACCTCGACCCGTTCGCCATTGCTGCGCGTGACCACCAGCGTCAGGGTTGCACGCGGCTTGCGCTCACCTGCCACGTCATAGGTCTCGCTGCCATCCAGGCCCAGGGTCTTGCGGTCGGTGCCCGGCAGGAATTCGAGCGGCAACACGCCCATGCCCACCAGGTTGGTGCGGTGAATACGCTCGAAGCCTTCGGCCACGATCGCCTCGACGCCCGCCAGCCGCACGCCCTTGGCCGCCCAGTCGCGGGACGAGCCTTGCCCATAGTCGGCACCGGCAACGATGATCAGCGGCTGCTTGCGCTGCATGTAGGTTTCGATGGCTTCCCACATCCGGGTCACCTTGCCCTCCGGCTCCAGGCGCGCCAGCGAACCCTGCTGCACGCTGCCATCGGGTTTGCGCACCATCTCGTTGAACAGCTTGGGGTTGGCGAAGGTGGCACGCTGCGCCGTCAGGTGGTCGCCGCGGTGCGTGGCGTAGGAGTTGAAGTCCTCCTCCGGCAGGCCCATCTTGGCCAGGTATTCACCCGCCGCGCTGTCGAGCAGGATGGCATTGGAAGGTGACAGGTGGTCGGTGGTGATGTTGTCCGGCAGCACCGCCAACGGACGCATGCCGCGCAACGTGCGCTCACCGGCCAGGGCGCCTTCCCAGTAGGGCGGGCGGCGGATATAGGTACTCATCGGACGCCACTCGTAAAGCGGCGCCACTTTCGGCCCACGGTCTTGCTCGATAGCGAACATCGGGATGTAGACCTTGCGGAACTGCTCCGGCTTGACCGCAGCGCGCACCACCGCATCGATCTCTTCGTCGCTTGGCCAGATGTCCTTGAGGCGGATTTGCTGACCATCGACTACGCCCAGTACATCCTTCTCGATGTCGAAGCGGATGGTGCCGGCAATGGCATAGGCCACCACCAGCGGCGGCGAAGCGAGAAATGCCTGCTTGGCGTACGGGTGGATGCGCCCATCGAAGTTGCGGTTGCCCGAGAGCACCGCCGTCGCGTAGAGGTCACGGTCGATGATTTCCTGCTGGATCACCGGGTCCAAAGCACCGGACATGCCGTTGCAGGTGGTGCAGGCGAAGGCGACGATACCGAAGCCCAGTTGCTCCAGCTCCTTCTCCAGCCCCGCTTCCTCCAGGTACAGCTGCACGGCCTTGGAGCCGGGCGCGAGCGACGACTTGACCCACGGCTTGCGCGCCAGGCCGAGCTTGTTGGCATTGCGCGCCAGCAGGCCAGCGGCGATCACGTTGCGCGGGTTGCTGGTGTTGGTGCAACTGGTAATCGCAGCGATGATCACTGCGCCGTCAGGCATCTGCCCCGGTATCTCGTCCCAGGCACCAGCGATGCCCTTGGCTGCCAGCTCACTGGTGGCAACACGGGCATGCGGGTTGGACGGCCCGGCCATGTTGCGCACCACGCTCGACAGGTCGAAGTTCAGCACGCGTTCGTATTCGGCCGTGGCCAACGCGTCAGCCCACAAGCCCGTGGCCTTGGCGTAGGTTTCCACCAGCTTCACCTGCTGATCTTCACGGCCGGTCAGTTTCAGGTAGTCGATGGTTTGCTGGTCGATGGCGAACATTGCAGCGGTTGCACCATATTCCGGTGCCATGTTGGAGATGGTCGCACGGTCGCCGAGGGTCAGGGCGCGTGCACCTTCGCCGTAGAACTCAAGGTAGGCGCCAACCACCTTCTGCTTGCGCAGGAACTCGGTCAAGGCCAGCACCAGGTCGGTGGCGGTGATGTTGGGCGCCAGCTTGCCGCGCAGCTCCACGCCGACGATTTCCGGCAGGCGCATCCACGAGGCCCGGCCCAGCATGACGTTTTCAGCTTCCAGGCCGCCGACGCCGATGGCGATCACGCCCAGCGCGTCGACATGCGGGGTATGGCTGTCGGTGCCCACGCAGGTATCCGGGTAGGCCACACCGCGATCGCTGTGGATCACCGGCGACATTTTCTCCAGATTGATCTGGTGCATGATGCCGTTACCGGGCTGGATCACATCGACGTTCTTGAACGCCTTTTTGGTCCAGTTGATGAAATGGAAGCGGTCTTCGTTGCGACGGTCTTCAATGGCGCGGTTCTTGTCAAAGGCCTGCGGGTCGAAGCCACCGCACTCGACGGCCAGCGAGTGATCGACGATCAGTTGCACCGGCACGACCGGGTTGACTGCCGCCGGGTCGCCACCTTTCTCGGCGATGGCGTCACGCAGGCCGGCGAGGTCGACCAGCGCGGTCTGGCCGAGGATGTCGTGGCACACCACGCGCGCCGGGAACCACGGGAAGTCGAGGTCGCGCTTGCGTTCGATCAGCTGGCCGAGCGAGGCGTTCAGGGTTGCAGGGTCGCAGCGGCGCACCAGGTTTTCGGCGAGCACGCGCGAGGTATAAGGCAGGTTGTCGTAGGCACCGGGCTTGATGGCCTCGACCGCGGCACGGGCATCGAAATAGTCCAGGTCAGTACCTGGCAGGGCTTTGCGGTATGCAGTGTTCATAAAATTATCGGCTCGGTCACGGTACGGTCGTGGATGAACGCACAGGCCCTGCAATCACTGTGGGAGCCAGCTCCCACAGGTTCGCTATAGGGCCTGTTGTTTCAGCGCTGCTCGATTGGCACGAACTGGCGCTGCTCGACGCCGACATACTCGGCGCTCGGGCGGATGATGCGGTTGTTGGCGCGCTGTTCGAACACGTGCGCTGCCCAGCCGGTCAGGCGCGAGCAGACAAAGATCGGGGTGAACAGCTTGGTCGGGATGCCCATGAAGTGATACGCCGAGGCATGGTAGAAATCGGCGTTGGGGAACAGACGCTTCTGCTCCCACATGGTCTTGTCGATGGCTTCTGAGACCGGGAACAGCACCTTGTCACCGACTGCGTCGGCCAGCTGCTTCGACCAACCCTTGATCACCTCGTTGCGCGGGTCGGACTCTTTGTAGATGGCATGGCCAAAGCCCATGATCTTGTCCTTGCGCTCGAGCATGCGCAGCAACTCTGCGGTGGCTTCCTGCGGGTTCTGGAAGCGCTCGATCAGCTCCATCGCCGCCTCGTTGGCACCGCCGTGCAGTGGGCCGCGCAGCGAGCCGATGGCCGCGGTGATGCAGGAGTACAGGTCCGATAGCGTCGAGGCGCAGACCCGGGCGGTGAAGGTCGATGCGTTGAACTCGTGCTCTGCATACAGGATCAGCGAAACGTTCATTACCTTGACATGCAGCTCGCTCGGCTTCTTGCCGTGCAGCAGGTGCAGGAAATGCCCGCCCAGGGTGTCTTCATCGCTGGTGCAGTCGATACGTACGCCATGGTGGGTGAAGCGGTACCAATAGCACATCACCGCCGGGAACAGCGCCAGCAGGCGGTCGGTCTTGTCGTGTTGGGCGTCGAAGGTCAACTCCGGCTCCAGCGTACCCAGCACCGAGCAGCCGGTGCGCATGACGTCCATCGGGTGCGCGTCGCGCGGGATGCGCTCGAGCACTTCTTTCAGCGCCTGCGGCAGGTCGCGCAGGCCCTTGAGCTTGTGTTTGTAATCGGCAAGTTCTGCCTTGCTGGGCAACTCGCCGTATAGCAGCAGGTAGGCCACTTCTTCGAATTCGGCGCCTGCTGCCAGGTCGCGCACATCATAACCCCGGTAAGTCAGGCCGGCGCCGGCCTGGCCGACGGTCGACAGAGCGGTCTGGCCGGCCACCTGGCCACGCAGGCCTGCGCCACTGAGTACTTTTGCTTCGGCCATGGTGTTTCTCCTTTCTTGAATTTGTTATGGATATCGTTCTGGCTAAATCAGGGTGCCTGTACCGGCCCTATCGCCGGCATTGGCTCAACCTTTTTTCTGCGCAAACAAGGCATCGAGGCTCTGCTCGAATGCGTGGTAGCCAATGGCATCGTAGAGCTCCATGCGGGTCTGCATGGTGTCGATCACGTTTTTCTGCGTGCCGTCGCGACGCAGCGCGGTGTAGACATTTTCGGCCGCCTTGTTCATGGCGCGGAACGCCGACAGCGGGTAGAGCACCAACGACACGTCCACGCCAGCCAGCTCTTGGGTGGTGAACAGCGGCGTGGCACCGAACTCGGTGATGTTGGCCAGGATCGGCGCCTTCACCCGGTCGGCGAAGGTCTTGTACATCTGCAGTTCGGTAATGGCCTCAGGGAAAATCATGTCGGCGCCGGCCTCGATGCAGGCGGCGGCGCGGTCGAGCGCTGCGTTCAGGCCTTCCACGGCCAGGGCATCGGTACGTGCCATGATCACGAAGCTGTCATCGGTACGGGCATCGACCGCAGCCTTGATGCGGTCGACCATCTCCTGCTGGGAGACGATTTCCTTGTTCGGCCGGTGGCCGCAGCGCTTGGCGCCTACCTGGTCTTCGATATGGATGGCGGCGGCACCGAACTTGCTCATCGAACGCACCGTGCGCGCAACGTTGAAGGCCGAGGCACCGAAGCCGGTGTCGACATCTACCAGCAATGGCAGGTCGCAGACGTCGGTAATGCGCCGCACATCGGTCAGCACGTCATCAAGACCGGTGATGCCCAGGTCCGGCAAGCCCAGCGAACCGGCGGCGACACCGCCACCGGACAGGTAGATGGCCTTGAAGCCGGCGCGCTTGGCCAGCAGCGCATGGTTGGCGTTGATGGCGCCGACCACCTGCAGTGGATGTTCGGCGGCAACGGCATCGCGAAAACGCTGACCAGGGGTGCTCTTCACAGTCATTTCTCACCTCAAAGGCTATTGTTGTTGGCGTCCAGGTAGTGACGCTCGATGTTGCGCTTGGACGCGCCGATGTGGCGGCGCATCAGGAGTTCGGCCAGCTCGCCGTCACGATCGGCGATGGCATCGAGGATGCGGTGGTGTTCGGCGAAGGCCTGGCGCGGGCGGTTGGGCGTGGCGGAAAACTGGATGCGGTACATGCGCACCAGCTGGTACAGCTCGCCGCAGAGCATCTTGACCAGGGTCTGGTTGCCGCTGCCCTGGATGATCCGGTAATGGAAGTCGTAATCGCCTTCCTGCTGGTAGTAACCCACCCCCGCCTGGAACGCCGCGTCGCGTTCGTGGGTGTCCAGCACCCGGCGCAACTCGTCGATATCGCCTTGGCTCATGCGCTCGGCCGCCAGGCGGCAAGCCATGCCCTCCAGCGACTCACGGATTTCGTACAGCTCGATCAGCTCGGCATGGTTGAGCGACACCACGCGCGCACCTACATGTGGCACCCGCACCAGCAGGCGCTGGCCCTCCAGACGATGGATGGCCTCACGCAGCGGGCCACGGCTGATGCCATAGGTGCGCGCCAGCTCCGGCTCGGAGATTTTGCTGCCCGGGGCTATTTCCCCCTTGACGATCGCGGCCTGGATGCGCCGGAAGACATGCTCGGACAAGGTTTCCGTTTCATCCGGCGCTGAAGGGCTGGGGGTAATGAGGTCCAGCATATTGTTGACACCTTGATAAGCCATTGATGAGAAACTAGCGAAACAAGCCCATTCAGTCAAAGAGAAAATGAACATTGTCGACAATTGTCTGAGCGCGAACTTAGTGAGTGATGGCGTTGTCAGATCGCGACGCGCTGGCGCCAAGGCATCGGCGTGATAGAATGCCGCGCCTCCAACGGAGTATGGATAGCGTTTCTGTCATCCATTCATGTTGTTGACAGACGAACCGAGGAAGCTTGCGCAGTACCTGCCAGTCGCCTTGCCCCGAACCTTGCACAGCACCGCGCCAGGACTATGAGACTTACACCCGTTTTATTGCTGTCATGCCTCACCCTGCTGCCGGCCCTTGGCCAGGCGGCGGGCAAGACCGTGTACGGTCTTAACGAATACGCCCGCCTCGGGGACCTCGACCTGGAAGTGGCCGCCAAACTCGACACCGGCGCCAAGACCGCGTCCCTGAGTGCCCGCGACATCAAGCGCTTCAAGCGCGACGGCGAGAGCTGGGTGCGTTTCTACCTGGCGATAGATGCCGCCCATTCGCACCCCATCGAACGCCCGTTGGCGCGGGTCAGCAAGATCAAGCGCCGCGCAGGCGACTATGATGCCGAATCGGGCAAGGCCTATACCGCCCGCCCGGTCATCGAACTCGAAATCTGCATGGGCCAGGCCCTGCGCACCATCGAAGTCAACCTCACCGACCGCAGCGCGTTCCAGTTCCCGCTGCTGATCGGTTCCGAGGCGCTCAAGCACTTCGACGCGCTGGTCGACCCAAGCCTTAAATACGCGGCCGGCAAACCTGCCTGTGCCACCGACGCTCCCAAAGCAGAGTAATCCCGATGCGCTCTCTTACCCTCCATCTGAAAGTCCTGATCACCGTACTGGTGCTGCTGGGCGTGGCGGTCACGGCCTATCAGATCTTCTTCCTCGGCATCCCGGTGACCGAAGACGAAACCGACGACCTTTGGAACATCGACGCCAAGGTCGAGTTCGTCGCCAGCAGCAAGGACCCGGTCAAGGTACAAATGTTCGTACCGCCGCTGAACCGCGACTATGTCAGCCTCAACGAGAGCTTCATCTCCAACAACTACGGGGTCAGCGTCAACCGCGCCGATGGCAACCGCAAGGTAACCTGGTCGGCCCGCCGCGCCAGCGGCAACCAGACCCTCTATTACCGCCTGGTGCTGACCAAGCGCTACAGCAGCGAAAAGGCCGCCATCAAAGGCCCGACCTTCCGTGACAGCCTTGCCGTAGAAGGCCCCGAGAAGATCGCCGCCGAAGCCCTGATGGCGCCGATCCGCCAGCACTCGGCCGACGTCGAGACCTTCGTCAGCGAAACCATCAAGCGGGTGAACAACCTCAACGACGACAACGTCAAGCTGCTGCTGGCCGGCGATACCTCGCCCATGAAGAAGGCCCAGGTCATCGACCTGCTACTGTCGATCGCGCATGTACCGATGGAAAAGGTCCATACCATCCGCCTGGTGGCCGATACGCCGCAGTCCCCCGAGCTCTGGCTGCGCAGCTTCAACGGCAGCGACTGGCTGTACTTCAACCCGGATACCGGTGAGCAGGGCCTGCCCAGCGACCGCCTGCTGTGGTGGACCGGCGATGACAACCTGGTCACCGTCGATGGCGGCAAGAAAGCCAACGTCACTTTCAGCATGAACAACAGCGAGATGAACGCCATCCGCCTGGCCAAGCTGACCGACGAGAACACCGACGCCGACTTCCTCGAGTACTCGCTGTACGGCCTGCCGCTGCAGACCCAGCAGACCTTCATGATCATGGTGATGATCCCGATCGGCGTGCTGGTGATCCTGGTCCTGCGCAACCTGATCGGCATCCAGACCCTGGGCACGTTCACACCGGTACTGATCGCCCTGGCGTTCCGCGAGACCCAGCTGGGCTTCGGCATCGTGCTGTTCACCGTGATCACCGCATTGGGCCTGTCGCTGCGCTCCTACCTGGAGCACCTCAAGCTGCAGATGCTGCCGCGCCTCTCGGTGGTACTGACCTTCGTCGTGGTATTGATTGCCGCCATCAGCCTGTTCAGCCACAAGCTGGGGCTGGAACGCGGCCTGTCGGTAGCGCTGTTCCCGATGGTGATCCTGACCATGACCATCGAGCGCCTGTCGATCACCTGGGAAGAACGTGGCGGCGGTCATGCCATGAAAGTGGCGATCGGCACCCTGTTCGCAGCGTCGCTTGCCCACCTGCTGATGATGGTGCCGGAGCTGGTGTACTTCGTCTTCACCTTCCCGGCGGTACTGCTGATCCTGGTGGGCTTCATGCTGGCGATGGGTCGCTACCGCGGCTACCGCCTGACCGAGCTGGTGCGCTTCAAGGCATTCCTGAAGAAGGCTGACGCCTGATGTTTGGCCTGATCAAGACGTGGAAAGCCCTGGAGGCCCGGGGCATCATGGGTATCAACCGGCGCAATGCGGACTATGTGCTCAAGTACAACAAGCGCAACCTGTACCCGATCGTCGACGACAAGATCATCACCAAGGAGCGTGCGCTGGCAGCGGGCATTCACGTGCCTGAAATGTACGGCATCATCGAGACCGAGAAGCAGATCGACAAGCTTCACGAGATCATCGGCGGGCGCAACGACTTCGTCATCAAGCCGGCCCAGGGGGCCGGCGGTGACGGCATCCTGGTGATTGCCGACCGCTTCGAGGACCGCTACCGCACCGTTTCCGGCAAGATCATCAGCCATGAAGAGATCGAGCATCAGGTCTCCAGCATCCTGACCGGCCTGTACTCGCTCGGCGGGCACCGCGACCGCGCGCTGATCGAGTACCGGGTAACCCCCGACCAGATCTTCAAGAGCATCAGTTACGAAGGTGTGCCGGACATCCGCATCATCGTGCTGATGGGCTACCCGGTAATGGCCATGCTGCGCCTGCCGACCCGCCAGTCCGGCGGCAAGGCCAACCTGCACCAGGGCGCCATCGGCGTAGGTGTGGACCTGGCCACCGGAGTGACCCTGCGCGGTACCTGGCTGAACAACATCATCAGCAAGCACCCGGATACCACCAATGCGGTGGATGGCGTACAGCTGCCGAACTGGGACGGCTTCATGAAGCTGGCAGCCGGCTGCTATGAGCTGTGCGGCCTGGGCTACATCGGTGTGGACATGGTGCTGGACCAGGACAAGGGGCCGTTGATTCTCGAACTCAATGCCCGCCCTGGCCTGAACATCCAGATCGCCAACGACACCGGGCTGACCCAACGCACCCATGCCATCGAGGCGCACATCGAGGCGCTGGCCAAGGACGGTGTGACCGAGGATGCCGAACAGCGTGTCCGGGTCGCGCAAAGCCTGTTCGGGCACGTGCATCCGGGCTGATAGCTCTGCCCCCATCGCCGGCAAGCCGGCGATGGCTTCAACCCACTGCCTGAAAGTCACACTGGCGCTAGGCGCATTTCCTGCGCAGGTCTACAATCGCCCTCCTCGCTTTTACATCGCCGTCCACACTGATGCCGACCTGTACGCTCTACCCCCTGCCCTATCAGCCCGACCCCGCCGCGTACTTCGCCCGCCTGCGCCAGGCGCCCGGGGCGATCCTGCTCGACAGCGCCCGCCCAGGCGCCGAGCGCGGCCGCTTCGACCTGCTCAGCGCCTGGCCGCTGCAACACTTGCAGGTACTGCCCGACGAAGATGGCCGGGCCTTCCTGCAACGGCTGCGCGCCAGCCTGAAACAACTGGGCCCTGCGCAGTTGCCAGGTGGTGTCGAGCTGCCATTTGCCGGCGGCCTGATCGGCTACCTCAGCTACGACTTCGGCCGACGCCTGGAGCACCTGCCCTGCCTCGCCACGGATGACCTCGACCTGCCCGACGCCCAGCTTGGGTTGTATGGCTGGGCGCTGGTGACCGACCACCAGCATGGCACCAGCCAACTGGTGTTCCACCCCCAGCTGGCTGATGACGAGCGCGAGCGCCTCATCGCCTTGTTTGAAGACACCGACAACGCTGCAAGCGGCGATTTCCGCCTGCTCGCCGCCATGACGGGTGATTTGCAGCCAGGGCAATACGAGGCAGCATTCGATCAGGTACAGCGCTACATTCAGGCCGGCGATTGCTACCAGATCAACCTGACCCAACGCTTCCGCGCACCTTGCCAGGGCGACCCCTGGCGCGCCTACCAGGCCTTGCGCAAGGCCTGCCCGACGCCGTTCTCTGGCTACCAGCAACTGGCCGACGGCAGCGCACTGCTGAGCTTTTCTCCAGAACGCTTCATCCGCGTCAGCCAGGGGCAAGTGGAGACCCGCCCGATCAAGGGCACCCGCCCGCGCTCTGCCGACCCGGCAGAAGACGCCCGCAATGCCGAGGCGCTGCGCCACAGCCCCAAGGACCGCTCGGAAAACCTGATGATCGTGGACCTGCTGCGTAACGACCTGGGCCGCACTTGCCAGATCGGTTCGGTGAAGGTGCCAGAGCTGTTCAGCCTGGAAAGCTACCCCAACGTGCACCATCTGGTCAGCAGCGTCACCGGGCAACTGGCCACCGACAAGGACGCCCTGGACCTGATCGGCGACAGCTTCCCAGGGGGTTCGATCACCGGCGCCCCCAAGATTCGCGCCATGCAGATCATCGACGAGCTGGAGCCCAGCCGCCGCGCGCTGTATTGCGGGTCCTTGCTGTACGTGGATGTGCGCGGTGAAATGGACAGTTCCATCGCCATTCGCAGCCTGCTGGTCAAGGATGGGCAGGTCAGCTGCTGGGGCGGCGGCGCGGTGGTGGCGGACTCCGACTGGCAATCGGAATACGAAGAATCGATCGCCAAGGTACGGGTATTGATGGAGACCTTGCAAAGCCTGTGACTCAGCGTTTGCCTGCACCAGCCCAGGGCCGGTGCAGGCACAGCGTCTAGGCTGCCATTTTTTGTTACCATCACCTCATTACGAGCGCACAGCGCCACAGCCAAGATGGAAACCGCCTGATGAGCCAACCCTTCGACGTCGCCGCCCTGGCCGCGACCTACGCCAGCAAATCCCCGCAGGACATTCTCAAGCTCGCCTTCGAGCACTTCGGCGACGACCTGTGGATTTCTTTCAGCGGTGCCGAGGACGTGGTGCTGGTCGACATGGCCTGGAAGCTGAACAAGCAGGTCAAGGTGTTCAGCCTCGACACCGGCCGCCTGCACCCTGAGACTTACCGGTTCATCGACCAGGTGCGTGAGCAGTACAGCCTGCCGATCGAGATCCTCAGCCCGGACCGCGCCAAACTCGACCCGTTCGTTCAGGAAAAGGGCCTGTTCAGTTTCTACAAGGACGGCCATGGCGAGTGCTGTGGCATCCGCAAGATCGAGCCACTGCGGCGCAAGCTCGCCACTGTCAGCGCCTGGGCCACCGGCCAGCGCCGCGACCAGAGCCCAGGCACCCGCAGCCAGGTGGCAGCACTGGAAATCGACAGCGCGTTCTCCACAGCGGAACGCACCCTGTACAAATTCAACCCGCTGGCGCAGATGACCAGCGCGGAAGTCTGGGGCTACATCCGGATGCTCGAGCTACCGTACAACAGCCTCCACGAACGCGGCTTCATCAGCATTGGTTGCGAGCCCTGCACCCGCCCGGTACTACCGAACCAGCACGAACGTGAAGGCCGCTGGTGGTGGGAAGAGTCGACCCAGAAGGAATGCGGGCTGCACGCCGGCAACCTGATCAGCAAGGCCTGAAGGCAGCTGCAAGCCTCAAGCTATAAGCTGCAAGCCCCAAGAAGAAAGAGCAGCCCACATGGGCTGCTCTTTCTGCTCTTTCTTGAAGCTTGAAGCTGCTTTTTCAGTGCACCGGCAACTCGACACCGGCAAACAGCTCTTCGAGTTCCTGCTTGTTGTGGCACTGGATCGCCTTGGCCATCACTTCACGCGTCAGGTGCGGCGCAAATTTCTCAATGAAATCGCACATGAAGCCGCGCAGGAAGGTGCCGCGGCGGAAACCGATCTTGGTGATGCTGGCCTCGAACAGCTCACTGGCATCAAGCGCCACCAGGTCGCTGTCCAGCTTGCTGTCCACCGCCATCTTGGCCACGATGCCCACGCCCAGCCCCAAGCGCACGTAAGTCTTGATCACGTCGGCGTCAGCAGCAGTGAACACCACCTTCGGCGTCAGGCCGCGGTGATTGAAGGCCTCATCCAGCTTGGAGCGGCCAGTGAACCCGAACACATAGGTGACGATCGGGTATTCGGCTACAGCTTCCAGTGTCAGCTTCGGCAATTTGGCCAGCGGGTGACCCTGCGGCACCACCACGCAGCGGTTCCACTTGTAGCACGGCATCATGATCAGGTCGCCGAACAGCTCCAGCGCCTCGGTGGCAATGGCGAAGTCGACGGTACCGTCCGCAGCCATCTCGGCAATCTGCATGGGCGA
Source organism: Pseudomonas sp. p106 (assembly GCF_003936645.1). NCBI lineage: Bacteria > Pseudomonadati > Pseudomonadota > Gammaproteobacteria > Pseudomonadales > Pseudomonadaceae > Pseudomonas > Pseudomonas sp. p106. The sequence goes on along the minus strand of NZ_RHQR01000002.1, from coordinate 132,051 downwards.
ACCCTGATGCATGTGCAGGGCGACTTCCGGGTACTGCTTGATGAAGCTGCTGATGATCGGCGGCAGCGCATAGCGAGCCTGGGTATGGGTGGTAGCGATGGACAGCGTACCCTTCTTCTCGTTGGAGAATTCCTGGGCGATCTGCTTGATGCTTTCGACCTTGCGCAGGATTTCACCAGCGGTGTTGATGATGCGCTCACCTGCCGGAGTGACACGGGTCAGATGCTTGCCGCTGCGGGCAAAGACTTCAACACCCAGTTCATCCTCGAGCAGGCGGATTTGTTTGCTGATCCCCGGCTGAGAGGTGTACAGACTCTGCGCCGTCGCGGAGACGTTGAGGTCGTGGTGCGCCACTTCCCAGATGTAGCGCAGTTGTTGAAGCTTCATAGGTTTCCCTCGAATCAGCGGTAAGTCAGCGGCAGCAGGCAGCGACGGGATATAACTATATTAGTGGTTCTCGAAATAAAACTAGAACTATTTTGTTACATGCCGCTCCGAAACTGCCCACCATCAGCTTCACGTTTTCCTACGGCCGAGATGCTGCGAAAGCGGCACCATGTACACCGGCACCGCAGACAACTGCAGCAAGCGCACAGCCGTTCGGCCAATCGGCACATCTACCCCAGCACCGGCGCTGTGGCTGCCGAAAATCAGCAAGTCCACGCTCAAACGTTGCGCCTGCTCCAGGATGACCTGCGCCGGATCACCCTGGCGCACCCGGACCGCCTTGATCACCGCCAGGTCCGCGTCCTCACCCAGCTCCTCGCGAAAGTTCTCCAGCACACGCTGCTCGATGTTGGCCATCACCGTATTGACGCCCTCGCTATGCAACGCATCGAGCGTCTGCTCATCGAGGTAGCTTTGCAGGAGGGATTCGGCGAACTGCCCCATGGGTTCTACGGCATGAATCACATACAGTTCCGCGCCGAACGTGCGGGCCAGGGCCAAGGCATGCTGCATGACAAAAGGGGCGTAGACACCGAGGTCGGTGGCGTACAGCATGGAGCGGATCATTCGACCTCCTCGACTGCCGTGGCGGCAGAGCAAGCTTCAGCTTAGCAGCGCGCCGGGCGCTCGCTCGGCCGCCCGGCGCACTGCCAATGCGGGCTGTAGAGGTTTCAGCCGGCGCGATTGGCGCGATCGACGAAGGCCAGTGCCTGGTAGAGCATCTGCATGCGCGGCAGGCTGCACCCCGCAGCGCGCGCCCGGGCCAGAGGCTCGGCATAGATAGCCTGAAGCTCCAGCGGTCGCTGCTGGACGTGATCGTGGTACATGCTCGGCCAGTAGTCGGGCATCTGCTCGGTGACCCGGAACAAGTGCTCGGCATAACCGGCAGGCAGCTCGTGACCACAGGCGGCGGCCGCCTGGACCACCTCCGCCATCAACGCCCGAACCAGCTCACGGCTGTCGGCATCTGCCATCAGCGGTAAGGTACTGGCACCAAGCAACACCGAAAGGCCGTTGTAGGGGACATTCCACACCAGCTTCTGCCAGCGGGCCTGACCGAGGTCGTCCATGGCCTGGGAGTCGATACCCGCGGCGCGGAACAGCCTGGCGCCCTCCTCTACGATGCTCAGCCCCCCGTCGCTGGCGGGCCCGCTGTGATAGCCCAGGTTGACCGCACCCAGCGCCTGATGGCGTATCACACCAGGGCTCACGCGGTTGACACAGATAAAGCACAAGCCACCGAGCAGGTGCAGATTGCCGGGCAACGCTGCCCGCAACTGCTCCTCGACACCCAACCCGTTCTGCAGCAGCACCACCTTGGCATCGGGTGCCGATGCCTGCGCAATCAGCGGCGCCAATTCGCCATTGCTGGTCGCCTTTGCACCCACCAGCAACCAATCGCACGGCGGCATGTCGGCAGCGCTGGCATAAGCCTGCACCGGCATGCGCCAGTCGCCGTGCACGGCGCTTTCCAGCCTCAGGCCATGCCCCCGAACCTGCGCAAATTCACTGCGCAGCAAAAAATGCACGTCAAACCCGGCCCGCGCCAGCATCAGGCCATAAAAGCCGCCGATGGCACCACTGCCAATAATGCCAATGCGTGGTTTGCGAGGGTCCATGCTGATCTCCTGATAAATGTCGGTGTGCTTTTCTACACCTGTTGAGGCATTTTGCGCACCCAAATAGCAGGACAAGCCTGTTGCACCAGGGAAAAACCCTGCACAGGCGCGCTGTAGCCCATTGTCGCGCCCCCAGTAACGCGCTAAGGTTCGGCTCCCCGCTGCGAACATTCTTGCTGCTGGGCCGCACGGGGATTGCTGGCGGCCGGCACCGTGACCTGACGAGTAACACGATGGCTGATTTACCGATCGACGACCTTAACGTTGCCTCCAACGAGACCTTGATCACTCCCGATCAGCTCAAGAAGGAAATCCCCCTCAGCGCCAAAGCCTTGCAGACCGTTACTGCCGGCCGCGAAGTGGTGCGCAATATCCTCGACGGGAAAGACCATCGCCTGTTCGTAGTGGTCGGCCCGTGCTCAATCCACGATATCAAGGCCGCTCACGAATACGCTGAGCGCCTCAAGGTGCTGGCTGAGGAAGTTTCCGACACGCTGTATCTGGTAATGCGTGTTTACTTCGAGAAGCCGCGCACCACGGTCGGCTGGAAAGGCCTGATCAACGACCCTTATCTGGATGACTCGTTCAAGATCCAGGACGGCCTGCACATCGGCCGCCAACTGCTGCTGGACCTGGCCGAAATGGGCTTGCCAACCGCCACCGAAGCGCTCGACCCGATCTCGCCGCAGTACCTGCAAGACCTGATCAGTTGGTCGGCCATTGGCGCGCGCACCACCGAATCCCAGACCCACCGTGAAATGGCCTCGGGCCTGTCCTCGGCGGTCGGCTTCAAGAACGGCACCGATGGCGGCCTGACCGTGGCCATCAACGCCCTTCAGTCGGTATCCAAGCCGCACCGTTTCCTGGGCATCAACCAGGAAGGCGGCGTATCCATCGTCACTACCAAGGGCAACCCCTACGGCCACGTAGTGCTGCGTGGCGGCAACGGCAAGCCGAACTACGATTCGGTCAGCGTTGCCCTGTGCGAACAGGACCTGGCCAAGGCAAAGATCAAGGCCAACATCATGGTCGACTGCAGCCACGCCAACTCCAACAAGGACCCGGCCTTGCAGCCGCTGGTCATGGAGAACGTCGCCAACCAGATCCTCGAAGGCAACCAGTCGATCATTGGCTTGATGGTCGAAAGCCACCTGAACTGGGGCGCCCAGTCGATCCCGAAGAACCTGGAAGATCTGCAGTACGGCGTATCGGTCACCGACGCCTGCATCGACTGGTCTGCCACAGAGAACACCCTGCGCAGCATGCACGCCAAGCTCAAGGATGTACTGCCCAAGCGCAAGCGCGGCTGAACGTGGCCACAAAATGAAACGCCGGGCTTAGCCCGGCGTTTTCGCATGTGCAGTCAGCAGGTTCAGGCTTTACTCGAATGACGCTGCTTGCGCTCCATGTAGCGTTCGACGTACGAGCAGGAAGGAATCACCGTGTAGCCCATCTGGTCCGCATACTCCAAGGCCCTTTCGGTCAGTGCTGCAGCGATGCCGCGGCCGCGCAAGGCGTTGGGGACGAAAGTGCGATAGATATCCAGCGTCTGCTTGCCCAGATCCATGTACGTCAGGTAGGCACGATGACCGTCCACGTTGGTCTCGAACTGATGACCGGCCTGGTCATGGTGGATGGTCAGCGCTTCACTCATCACTACTCCTCGCAGGCCTTTTGGGCAGACCTTTACCTTAATCGATGGTGATGTATCCGGCAGAGGAACCAATGCGTGCAGCGCCTATGCCACCTCTTGCCCCTTGGACCGCAGGCCGATTGCAATGGTTCTGCCGGACCGGGCCATCAAATAGTAGGCGCGACACCCCGGATTGCTCAAGGTGGCATCGGTTAAAAGTCACGGCAATGAGCTCGAACCCCTGTACGAACTGACCTGCAAACTCAGCCGGACACTCTTGGGCTTTAGACGTACAACGACCCTTAAAGTCACCGTTAGTTCAACAAAAAAGTTCCCATACAACAATCGCTTGCGCCGCCTGCACAGCGTGCTCACAAAAAGCCTGAAAATCTCGTCAAGCACCCTTGGGCAACATTTTTTTTACCGTTCTTGCGCTGAGTCAGTTTACTTACTACAAGTAATGGGTACTATGTACGCCGGCCAGTTTCTCTTTCCTGAGAGATGGCTATTTAATAGAAAGTCCTTGAAGGGGAACACGATGAACAACGTTCTGAAATTCTCTGCTCTGGCTCTGGCCGCAGTTCTGGCTACCGGTTGCAGCAGCGTATCCAAAGAAACCGAAGCTCGTCTGACTGCGACTGAAGACGCAGCAGCTCGCGCTCAGGCCCGTGCTGACGAAGCCTACCGTAAGGCTGACGATGCAATGGCAGCCGCTCAGAAGGCTCAGCAGACCGCTGACGAAGCCAATGAGCGCGCTCTGCGTATGCTGGACAAAGCCAGCCGCAAGTAATAGTCCTCACGGATTGTTAAGAAGCCGACCCACTTGTGGGGTCGGCTTTTTTATTGCCGCTACAAAAGCAAACAGCACAAATGAAAAAGCCTGCCCAGGCGTTTGACCTGGGCAGGCTTCAGCCCTATCGCTCAAGGGCTTACTGCAGTTCTGGAGGAATGCTCGACACCATGGGAGCTGCACCCTGGTTATCGACGGGCACGGCAATTTCCACCGGCATGCCATCTTCTGCAGCGACCACGTCGCGGACCATGTCCCAGTTCATGCGCACATTGTTGGCCAGGTCTTCGCGCTTGAGCAGCGCGTTGATGACAGCAGTGTGCTTGTCGACCACCGAAGGGTCGCCGTGATCGTCCAGCGGTGTGTGCGCCTCGAGGTATACCTTGCCACCACTGATTCCGAACTTGTACGGCTCGTTGATGATGCGTACCGGCGTACCGACCGGGACCATCTTCGACAGCTCCAGCACATTATTGTTGAACATGCGGAAGCAACCATGGCTGGTGCGCATGCCAATGCCGAACTTCTTGTTCGAACCGTGAATCAGATAACCCGGCACGCCCAGGGTGAACTTGTAAGGCCCCAGCGGGTTGTCTGGCCCGGCCGGCACCACGGTTGGCAGGATGTCACCGTCGGCGGCGTGCTCAGCACGGATCGAAGCCGGTGGCGTCCAGGTCGGGTTTGGGGTTTTGGCAATGATCTTGGTGTTGGCGATGGGGGAACCCCAGCCTTCACGACCGATCCCCAGCGGGAAGGTGTACACCACGCTCTGCCCTTTCGGGAAGTAGTACAACCGGTATTCAGCAAGGTTGATGACAACGCCCTCGCGGGGGCCCGGCGGAAGCACGTAGCGGGTCGGCAGGATGATCTCGGTACCGGCACCCGGCAGCCATGGGTCGACACCCGGGTTGGCGGCGATCATCTCCAGGTAGCCGAGGTCGTTGGCAGTGCCGATGTCGGCAAAGGTGTCCTCATACTTGGCCTTGATCACCTGTACCTGGCCAACGACGTCTTCTCCCGGAGGCGGCAGCGGCAGCTCCAGTGCAACGGCGGGGCCTGCTGCCAGCAGGCCGGCCAGGGTCAGGCAGCGGGTGACGGCGGGAAAGCGCGGCAACATCCGGTAAATCCTTCGAAAGGTGGGTCAAGAGAATCGATTGTACACCCGCACCGTGCCAAGCGGGAGCCACTGGCGGTTTCCATGCGTTTCAGATGATGAAAGGCGCTCGGAGTTTCAGGCCCAGGGCCGTGTCAAAGCTGTGGCCATACCGGACGCATGCCGCGGCGCTGGGCGTCGAGAATCGCCCGGCAGAGGTCGCACAGGCGGCCGTCACGATAGATCGAACGCGGCACGCCGGACCACCGTGGTTGCGCAGGCAGCAAGCCCCCACAAAGGGTTCGGTCGACCGGCACACCCAGTTCGAGCTGGCGGGCGACAAGGTGGACGCGGATTTCCTGGCAGGCGAACAGATCGAGCTGCTCATCGGGCTCGATCAGTTGGTAGGCATACAAGGACCAGGCAGGGCGCGGCATTGGGGGCTCTCGAAACGGGGGGCGCAACATTAGCCGAAAGCCGGCCCCGTTTAAAGCGTCACAGCAAGGGTTTTATCGCCGGCCAGGCATTTTCCAGCAACCGCTGCTGGGCACCCTGCGCCGGATGGATGCCATCGGCCTGCATCATCTCCGGCACACCCCCTACGCCCTCGAGGAAAAACGGCACCAGTGCCACCTGTTTCTGCGCTGCCAACTGCTCATAAACCTTGGCGAACGCCGTGGTGTAGCGCACCCCGTAATTGGGCGGCAGGCGCATGCCCAACAGCACCACTTTGGCCCCGGACTCGCGTGACCGCTCGATCATCGAGGCAAGATTTTGTTGCAATTGCTCTGGAGGCTGCCCGCGCAGCCCGTCGTTGCCGCCCAATTCCAGCACCACCAGGCTGGGCTTGTGCGCTGCAAGCAGCGCCGGCAGCCGCGCCTGGCCCCCTGCACTGGTGTCGCCGCTGATCGACGCATTGACCACCCGATCATCGAAACCTTCGTCCCTGAGCCGGGTCTGCAACAAAGAGACCCACCCCTGGCGGGTATCCAGGCCAAAACCGGCGCTGATACTATCGCCGACAACCAGCAACGTTCCCGCCGCCGCGCTCTGGGCCAGGCAATACAGGGCCAGACCGGCACTCAACCACCACACTCGCATTGGATTCTCCATGGGCCCCAGCATTCTCGTTGCGCAGAACCTTAGCAAAGTGGTCCCCAGTGCGGAAGGTGATCTGACCATCCTGCACGCACTGTCCCTGGACCTCGCCCAAGGCGACAGCCTGGCCATCGTCGGCGCCTCGGGCTCGGGCAAATCCACCCTGCTCGGGCTGCTGGCCGGCCTGGACCGCCCCAGCGCCGGCAAGGTGATACTCGCCGGACACGACCTGGGCCCACTGGACGAAGACCAACGCGCCAGGGTGCGCGCCGAACATGTCGGCTTTGTGTTCCAGTCGTTCCAGCTGCTCGACAGCCTCAATGCACTGGAAAACGTCATGTTGCCACTGGAACTGGACGGCCGTCGCGATGCTCGCGAACAAGCCCGCACCCTGCTTGAACGGGTCGGCCTGGGCAAGCGCCTGACCCACACGCCACGCCAGCTGTCCGGTGGCGAGCAGCAACGGGTGGCGATCGCCCGCGCCTTCGCCGCCCAACCGGCGGTGCTGTTCGCTGACGAACCTACCGGCAACCTCGACAGCCATACCGGTGAGCGCATCAGCGACCTGCTGTTCGACCTGAACAAGGAGCGCGGCACCACCCTGGTTCTGGTTACCCATGACGAACGCCTGGCCAGCCGCTGCCGGCGCCTGATACGACTCGAAGCAGGCCGCCTGGTGGCGCCGGTGGAGGCCTGATGAAGCACATGCCGCTTTCCCGCCTGTGCGGCCTGGCGCTGCGCCAGTTGTTGCGCGACATCCGCGCCAGCGAAGTGCGCGTGCTGTTCTTCGCCCTGCTGGTGGCTGTTGCCGCCAGCACCGCCATCGGCTATTTCGGTGCCCGCCTCAATGGCGCCATGCAGTTGCGCGCCAGCGAGTTCCTTGGCGCCGACCTGGTATTGCAAGGCAGTGCGCCGGCGCGTCAGGAACAGGTAGACGCCGGCACCGCCCTGGGCCTGCGCCACGCCCGGGTGGTGGAGTTCACCAGCGTGGTCGGTGGTGATGCCGGCATCCAGCTGTCGAGCATCAAGGCCGCCGATGGCGCCTACCCCCTGCGTGGCCAGGTACGCAGTGCACCGGCGCCGTATGCCATGGAAACACCCGGTGGCGGCCCGCCGCCGGGCGAGGTCTGGGTCGAACCGCGCCTGCTGGCTGCCCTTGGCCTGAGCATCGGCGACAGCATCGATGTCGGCATGAAGACCCTGCGCATGAGCCGCGTACTGACCTACGAACCGGACCGTGCCAACAACTTCTATAGCCTCACCCCGCGGGTGATGATGAACCTCGCCGACCTGGAGGCCACAGGGGTCATTCAGCCCGGCAGCCGGGTCAGCTACCGTGAGCTGTGGCGCGGCGATGCGCAGGCCCTGGCGCAGTACCGCCAGGGGCTGGAGAAGAACCTGGCGGCGAACCAGCGCCTGCTCGACACCCGCGATGGCAACCGGCAGATCGGGGGTGCCCTGGGCAAGGCCGAACGCTACCTGAACATGGCCAGCCTGGTAGCGGTGCTGCTGGCAGGCGTCGCCGTGGCACTGTCGGCCAGCCGCTATGCGGCGCGGCGCCTGGACGCCAGCGCACTGTTGCGCTGCCTGGGGCTGTCCCGCCACCAAGCGCTGGGCCTGTACTGCCTGCAACTGGCCATGCTCGGCCTGCTGGCCGCGCTGGTCGGTGCCCTGCTCGGCTGGCTGGCGCAACTGGGCCTGTTCCACCTGTTGCACGGCCTGCTGCCGAGCGTGGTGCCGCCTGGCGGCATCCTCCCGGCATTGGCCGGCATCGCCACCGGGCTGGTCGCACTGGCCGGTTTCGCCCTGCCCCCGCTCGCCGCCCTGGGCAAGGTGCCGCCACTGCGTGTACTGCGCCGCGACCTGCTGCCCGTGCCACCCAGCAGCTGGCTGGTCTACGGCGCCGCCCTGTTCGCCCTGGGCCTGATCATGTGGCGCCTGAGCCTCGACCTGCTGCTGACCTTCGCCCTGCTAGGCGGCGGGTTGCTTGCCGCGCTGGCACTGGGCGGCCTGCTGCTGCTTGGGCTACGTAGCCTGCGGCAACTGCTGGCAGGCGCCCCGCTGCCCTGGCGCCTGGGCTTGGGCCAGTTGCTGCGCCACCCCATGGCTGCCGCGGGCCAGGCACTGGCGTTTGGCCTGATCCTGCTGGCCATGGCCCTGGTCGCTTTGCTGCGCGCCGAGCTGCTCGACACCTGGCAGGCACAACTGCCCAAGGACGCACCCAACCATTTCGCCCTGAACATCCTGCCCGACGACCGTGAGCCTTTCGCCCAGCGCCTGCACGAGGTGAACGCAGCCTCCGCACCGCTGTACCCGGTGACGCCTGGCCGGCTGATCCAGATCAACGAGCAACCCGTGCAACAGATCGTCAGCAAGGATTCCGCCGGCGAGCGCGCCGTTCAGCGCGACCTCAGCTTGACTTGGGCCGCCGACCTGCCCGCAGGCAATGCCTTGACCGCCGGCAACTGGTGGCGGGCGCTACCGGCTGGTGATGAAATCCCCGGCGTTTCGGTCGAGGCGGAACTTGCCGCCAGCCTGAAGGTGCAACTGGGCGACCTGCTGACCTTCGACATTGGCGGCGAACAACGCCAGGCGCGAGTGAGCAGCTTGCGCAGCGTGCACTGGGACAGCTTCCAGCCGAACTTCTACATGATTTTCCAGCCCGGCACCCTGCAGGGGCTGCCGACCACCTACCTGACCAGCTTCTACCTCGCGCCGGGTCATGACCTGGATGTGGTGGCCCTGTCGCGGGCGTTCCCGGCGGTGACCATCCTGCAAGTCGATGCCTTGCTGGAGCAGCTGCGCAGCATCCTCGCCCAGGTTACCCTGGCGGTGGAATATGTATTGCTGTTCGTCCTGGCAGCGGGGTTGGCCGTGCTGTTCGCAGGCTTGCAGGCAACGCTGGATGAACGCATTCGCCAAGGCGCATTGCTGCGCGCGCTGGGCGCTGCTCGACCGTTGCTGGTGAAAGCGCGGCGTATCGAGTTCGGGCTGCTGGGTGCGGCCAGTGGCGCCCTGGCAGCGCTAGGCTGTGAGTTGATTACCCTGGTGCTTTACCGCTATGCGTTCGACCTGCAGTGGGGCCCGCATCCGTGGCTGCTGATACTGCCGCTAGCGGGCGCGCTACTGGTAGGAGGGGCTGGTGTGTTGGGGACTCGGCGGGCGCTTAATGCCAGCCCGTTGGCGGTGCTGCGGGAGGGATAGCCTTAAGCTGCAAGCTGCAAGCATGAGCAGATACGCCTCGGCTTGCAGCTGAACGCTTACTGCTCGTAACTTATGCTGCTTACATACCAGGTCGCTTCGCCAGTAGGTGTATGCACCAGCACCTCATCACCCTCCTCTTTCTTGAGCAGGGCCCGCGCCATGGGCGAATCGATCGAGATATAGTCATTGCGTCCATAGATCTCGTCGTACCCGACGATGCGAAACTTCAGGGCTTCGCCGTCATCGTTTTCGATCTCCACCCAGGCACCGAAGAAGACCTTGCCCTCCTGCTGCGGCGAATAGGCAACCACCTTGACGTCTTCGAGGCGCTTGCGCAGGTATCGGACCCGACGGTCGATCTCACGCAGCAACTTCTTGTTGTACTGGTAGTCGGCATTCTCGCTGCGATCCCCCAGCGAGGCAGCCCAAGCCACCTTCTGGGTGATTTCCGGGCGATACACCCGCCACAGATGGTCCAGCTCTTTCTTCAGAGCTTCATGGCCTTCTGTCGTGATGATATTGGTACTCAACAGCGGGTTCCTCAGCGTCGGGTAATCAGGCCCTGGCGTGCGATGCGGGTGAGGTGGCCGATCACTTCGGCAGCGTCTTGCGCGGCAGGTGCCTGGATCACCGCCAGATCGAAGCGGTCGTTGCCAAACTGCTCCAGCCGGCACGCGGTTTCGGCAAACTGGATGAGGAAGGCGCGGGCCTGGCCTTTGCGACGGGACAAGCCTTCGAGATGACGCAAAAGAGTAGGCTGATGCTGGCCACCGAGCAGAATGCGCGGTGTGCGGGTGGCCTGGCTGGCAGGCAGTGGGCTCAAGCAGACACTGGTACGTGGGCAACTCATGGAGTGTTTCTCCGCCTCGCAAATCCCGCTGGGCAGCGGTGGGAGGCGTCACCGAACCAGCGCTTTAGCGGTATTTCGGATGACCCGGGGCTGGGTTTTCCTGCGCCCCGCAAGTAGCTGTTTAAATCGGCGCAGGCGGTATGCTAGAGCTACACGCGGCAAGCTGCAAGCCCCAAGCTGAAAGTCATCAACTTGAGGCCTGCAGCATGAGCTGTCAGCGGGCGATCAATCGGTCTACGGAGAAGCGACCAGCGCCTTCGATCAGTACCGCGACGGTACCCGCCAGCAACGCCAGGGCGAACTCATAGCCATTGTTGGACATGAACAGGCCGTTACCGATGTGTACCGAGAAAATTGCCACCACCAGGGTTACGCTCAGTGCCAGCGCCGCCGGGCGAGCCAGCAGGCCGATCACCAGGGCCAGGCCGCCGAAGAACTCGGCGCTGCCGGACAGCAGGGCCATCAGGTAGCCGGGGGCCAGGCCGATGCTCTCCATCCACTGGCCGGTGCCCTCCAACCCGTAGCCGCCGAACAGGCCGAAGAGTTTCTGCGCACCGTGCGCCATGAAGATGATGCCGACCAGGATGCGAACCACGCTCAGGCCCAGGCCAGCGTGGGTGGAGAGCAGTTTGATGATTGCGTTGTTCATTGGGTGACTTCCTTGAAAGCTGGGATGTTGTGTTGGGATGGGCGCCATAATAATCGACATGAAAGATATATAAATCGCAAAAAACCCAGCATACCAATCAAATAAATCGATTTATCAGCGATTCCCCCTCCGTTCCAGCACCGCACGCTCGCGGTTGAACGCCAGGAAGTACTTGTTCACGCTATTGACGAAGTTGACCGGCCCCATGCCCACCTGCTCCATCGCGACCCGCTCGGTCTGAAAGAACCATTGGTTGCCATTGAGCCCACGCTTGCGAGCCTCGACACGCATGGCCTGGACCCGCTCGGGCCCAAGGTTGTAGGCGGCCAGCACAAAGGCCATGCGCTCACGCTCGTTGATCTTCGGGCTGGCAAAGAACTTGCGGCGGATCAACGCCAGGTAACGGGCGCTGGCCTGGACATTGCCATCCACCGTTGCGGTATTGCTGACCCCGACCCGTTGGGCAGCTGCAGGAGTGATCTGCATCAGGCCATGCGCTCCGCCACTGCCGCGCGCCGCCGGGTTGAGGGTCGACTCCTTGAAGGCCAACGCAGCAAGGTTCAGCCAGTCGATCTGTTGCGCCCGGCCATGTTTCTGCAGCACCGCGCGCACAGAAGCCAGGCGCTGACGGTCCTTGCGCGCAAGCGGGTTGTGCACGCGGTACTGGCGCCGGTAGATGCGCTCGAAGGCAGCGTCCTGGTTCTCGGGCGCGCGGTAGCCCTGCAGAAAACGATCGACCGTGGCCTGCAGCAGCGTCGCATCTCGGCGCACATACCAGCGCATGGCTTGTGGCGGGCCCAGTTGCAGTCGGCTATCCAGGCGCAGGCGTGGCATTACCCGGGCCCAGCGCAGCGCGATCGGCCGCTCCACCACGGTCAGGTGATAGATGCCGGCCTGGACCATCTCCAGCACGTCCTCCACCGCCAGGGTCGAATCGACCCACTCGATCTTGACGGGCGGGCGCTTGCGCAGCGCCAGGTGCTGGTTGATCTGCTGGATCAGCGCGCCGGCGGCACTGGCACTGGTCAACGCCACGGTGCGCCCGGACAACTGCTCGACGCGGGTGAAACTGCGCTCGCCCTTGCGCCCGACCAGCCACAACGGCACCTGGTCCAGGACCGGAGCACTGCTGTTCACGCCACCGACCAGGCTCGGGTCGAGCAATTCGCCCGGGGCGGCAAGGTCGCCCTCACCGCGCTGCAGGGCCCCGAGTAGTTGCTCTTTGGCTCTGGGGATGAGTTTGAGCCGCACCTGTTGCCCGTCGCCGGCCCGGGCGTTGAGGTAATGCTCAAGCGCACGCAAGCGGTAGTACTCGATGCCGACGGGCTCGCCCTTGACCTCACCGGAACTGTTGCGGCTTTGGTTGACCAGTACCCGCAGCACCTTGCTGCTGCGGATCTGTTCAAGGTCACGGGCCTTGCTCACCGGCACGTTCTGCTGCGGCCCCGGCAGGCGTGCGTAGGCGGGACCGACGCTCATCAGGCCAAGCGCCAGCAGCAGGGCGAGCAGGTATCGCAACATGCGAAGACGTATCCGAGGTCGGTGGGCAGCATCCATGTGTGCGAGCAACTCGTGATAAATGACGGCAAAAGACCATCGCAACAGCCTGAAGTTCTTGGCTTTTTCCCGGAAATCGCGCTTTTTGCTATGCTGGCCGTCCCGCGGCACGAGGTAGCACCATGCAACTGATCGATATCGGCGTCAACCTGACCAATAGCAGTTTCCACGACCAGCAGGCCGCCATCGTCGAGCGCGCCATCGAAGCCGGCGTAGTGCAGATGATCCTTACCGGCACCAGCCTCGCGGTCAGCGAGCAGGCGCTAGAGCTGTGCCAGCAGCTGGACCCCGCCAGCGAGCACCTGTTCGCCACAGCCGGCGTACACCCGCACGACGCCAAAGCGTGGGACGCCAACAGCGACCAACGACTGCGCCAGTTACTGAATGAAGCGCGTGTGCGCGCCGTAGGCGAATGCGGGCTGGACTTCAACCGCGACTTCTCCCCTCGCCCACTCCAGGAAAAAGCCCTGGAAGCTCAATTGGCGCTGGCCGCCGAGTTGCGCCTGCCTGTGTTCCTGCATGAGCGTGATGCCAGCGAGCGCTTGCTGGCGATTGTGAAGGACTACCGCGACCACCTGCCAGCCGCCGTGGTGCATTGCTTCACCGGCGAGCGCGACGCACTGTTCGCCTACCTGGACATGGACCTGCACATCGGCATCACCGGGTGGATTTGTGACGAACGCCGCGGCACGCACCTGCATCCGCTGGTGGGCAATATCCCACAAGGGCGCCTGATGCTGGAGAGTGATGCCCCGTATCTGCTGCCGCGCAGTCTGCGACCGAAACCGAAGAGCGGGCGCAACGAGCCGGCTTTTTTGCCAGAGGTGCTGCGGGAGGTAGCGTTGCACCGGGGTGAACGTGTTGAAGATACCGCGGCGCACACCACTGCAACGGCTCGGGCATTTTTCCAGCTGACCTGAGCTTGATCGGGCATAAACGGTTTGTTGATACACGTCAAAACCTCCCAGGCGTGAGCGGGCACAATGATGGCACCTTGCCAATAATGTTTCCGCTCAACTCAGAGAAGACCTACCCATGGGTGCCTGGCTTAGCAATATTTCCCTGAAGTACAAGTTCTGGGCCGTCAACGCAGTGGCCTTTGTCACCACCTTGATGCTGGTGCTTTATGCCGTGCACCTGGAGCAGCGAGCCCGCGCCGAGGCTGTGCAGATCCAGGCGCAATCCCAGGCACAGCTGCTGGCCGCCTGGCCGCAAGGGCTTGCCCTGCCCCGCCAGGCCAACGTGATCACCTGGCAACCCGGCCAAACCCCGACCTTTGCCGGCCAAAGCCTGGATGCACTGCGTAATGCACAAGGCTGGGTAGCACTCCCGGCCGCCTGGCTCTTCGGTAACAACCCGCTGCGGGGTGCTCAGGTACTGCGCCATGGCGACGAGCAGGTGGCGGTACTGGCCCAGGCACCGAGCGTGCGCCAGGTGTTCTTCGAGCGTTTTGCCAACTACGCGGTTTGTGTGCTGATCCTGATGCTGGCCATGCTCTGCGCCTCGCAACTTTTGATCCGCTTCCTGCTGAGCCAACTCAACACCCTCAAGGACGTCATGCTGCACGTGGAAAAAACCGGTGACCTGTCGGCCCGCGTGCCTCTGGCTTGCGGAGACGAAGTGGGCCAGATGGCAGGCGCGTTCAACGCCATGCAGTCGACCTACCACCGCGTGGTCAGCACCGTGGCACGCACAGCCGCGCAACTCGATTCGGGCGCCGCGCGCCTGGCCACGAGCATGAACGAAGTTCGCCACGGCATGCTCGGCCAGCAAAGCGAGACCGACCAGGCAGCCACGGCGATCAACGAGATGTCCGCCACCGTGCACCATATCGCCCAGCATGCCGGCGCCACCCGCGACCTGTCGCAGACCGCCGACACCCTCGCTGGCAGCGGCAAGAATGTGGTCAACCGGGTGCAGGATTCGATTGCCGGGCTATCCAGCGGTGTGCAGCAGACCGCCGAAATGATCCGCCAACTGGCCGAGGACAGCCAGAAGATCAATGGCGTGGTCAACGTCATCCACAGTATTGCCGAACAGACCAACCTGCTGGCGCTCAATGCCGCCATCGAAGCAGCGCGCGCCGGCGAAATGGGCCGTGGCTTTGCGGTGGTCGCCGATGAAGTGCGCAGCCTGGCCAAACGCGTGCAAACCTCCACCGACGAGATCACCGGCATGGTGGCCGACCTGCAGGCCGGTACCCGCGATGCGGTGGAGTTCATGCAGGAAAGCTCTTACAAAGCTGACGACTGCGTGCGCCAGGCCAAGGAAGCCGGCGCAGCGCTCGCCGAAATTACCGGCGCCGTGGCGCAGATGCGCGAGAGCAACACCCAGATAGCCGTCGCCGCCGAGCAGCAGAGCCAGGTGGCGGAAGAAATGAACCGGGCAGTAGTCAGCATCCGTGACGTCACGGAGGAAACCGTGCAGCAGACTGTCGATTCGGCCACCACCAGCAGCGAACTGGCGACCCTGGCCGGCGAGCTGAACAAGGCCATCGGCCAGCTCAAACTATAGTCACCATAGCCAGCCTCGATTGGCTGTGACCACCGGGCCGCACTAAGCTTTGGGCATGACCGCGAGGAACTGCCCATGAGCAAACGACTGCCCAACTTGCCCGCCTGGCAATGGCGCGGCTATCACCACAACCACCGCCATCCGACCAACCTGGTGCTGCACCTGATTGCCGTGCCGCTGTTCATCCTTGGCGCTCTACTGGTGCTGTCAGGCTTGTTCGCCCTGGACCTTGGCCAGATTGCTGTCGGCATCATTTCCCTGATCGCCGGCCTGGGCCTGCAGCGTCAGGGCCACCGCCTGGAGGCCGAGCAGCCAGAACCGTTCGCCAACCGCAAGGACGCCGTGCAGCGCCTGCTGACCGAGCAATTCATCACCTTCCCGCGTTTTGTGCTCAGTGGTGCCTGGTGGCGCGCCTGGCGCGGACGGCACAAACATCGGCGTTGAATCTCAAGCGAACACTGTGACCGTCTGCCGGCTCAATGCCAGCAACTCACCTTCAGCCGTCCACAGGGCAGCTGCGGCATGCCCATAACCATCGCGGGCGTGTTCCGTCTCGACGCAGTAGCGGCACCAGTCCAACGTCGACAGCCTGGCAACCGGCTGGATGAATTCGATGGTCCAGGTCAGCGTACTGCCTGCTGCGGGCTGCTTCAGGTAAGGCATGAGGCTGGGCGGCCAGGCATCGACCAGCGCTAACAGGTGGGCCTCGTTGACCTGCTCCTGGGCAACATCCCGCAAGCGCACCCAGCCGCCCATGTGCCGTGACTGATTGCCACTGAACGGCAACCCACCAACCGCCCAGCGCAGGGCAACATGGCGCATGAACTCAGGTGTGACGCCTTTGATGTAAGGAAGCTCAGGAGCGGCATCCTCAAGCGCCTTCATCTCCATGGCCGGCACTGCAGGAACATTCACCACCGATGCCCGCCCGGCGCCGAAATTGCCCTGTACCAAGGTCACCACTTGGCCATCCTGAATCGCTCGACCAAGCAGGGTGCTGACGGCTTTGCCCTCGCGCAGCACTTCGACTTCAAAACGGGTTGGCACGTCGGGAGCGGCGGGGGCGACGAAACTGATGGCCAGGGAACGCACCGGGCGGCTATCGGCGAGCTTCAGGCGCATGGCCTCATACACCATCGCGGCCATCAGGCCACCGAATGCGGCACGCCCTTGGGCCCAGTTGGGCGGAACACTGACGCCGTCGGGGTGTGCTCGCACGGCGTCGAGCAGTTGGTTGAAGTTCATGGGCCGGCTCCTGTAGCAGCGAAAGGTGTCAGCCAATACTAGCGAGCAACCTTGCGTCGAACAGCCCGCATATCGGTCATTTGCCGGGCTTGCGCCGCTGCAGCGCTGCCTGCAAGGCATCCAGTGTCACGTCGGACTGGCGTTCGGCGTCATCCAGCTCCTGCTCCCAATCGACCTTGCAGGGCGCGAGATCCGCATGCGATTGAGCCTGCAACAGCCATTGCAAGCGATCATGCCAGTTACCCAAATCGCTCTGGGCTTGTTTTAGCATGCGCTGCAGCGGCTTGCCGGCATGATCGAGTTGCGGATACGCCTGGTCGCCATAGCGCACACGTTTGATCAACAGGCGCAGGCGGTGGCGGTCGTGGGCCGGGTCCTGCAAGGCTTCCTGCAGCTTGCGCCATTGCTTGACCAGGCGTTTGTCGACACGCTTGCGCAGTGACTTGGCCAACCCTTCACGGCCCGCTGCGCGCAGGAACAGCGGGAAGGCATCGAGGATGGCAAGTACACGGCTCAGCTGCGCGCTGGTGGCCACGCCGGCAAAGGTGGCAGCCCGCCCTTGCAGACGCCGCTGCCCCGCCTGGGCAACGCCGCGCTTGATCAACTCGGCCGCCAGTACCTCACGGTCACGTAGCGGCGTGGTCAAGGTACCAAGGGCTTTCGCAGCGTCCTCCAACTGCTCGACCCCCGGCAAGCCCCTCAGCGGCCGTAACAGGCTGCGCAAGCGCCTCAGGCCTATGCGCAGATCGTGCAAGGCTTCGCTGTCGGTATCGGCAGCGAGGCGCTCGCGACAAGCCAGCAGGCGCACCTGCAAGGCCACTACCTGGGCAACCACATGGTCGAGCATGCTGGACATACAGCGCTCCTCGGTCAGCGCCCGGCGCGCGACTCACGAATGTAGAAACGCGCCTTTTCCGCTTTATTGGTGCAACCTTCGAAGCCTTCGAACTGCTGCTGGGTCTTGGCCCCGGTCAAAAGCGACAAAGCCTTGGAATAGCTGACAGTACCGGCAAAGCCTTCAGCCTTGGCCAGGTCAAGCTCCTTCCAGGCGGCATCGAGCTGCGACGCGCAGCTGTCACGGTAAGCCGTCTTGCCCGCACAGCCGGCAAGGGCCAGGGCAATCAGAGGAAGGCAGATCCAGGCTTTCATCGGTAATACCTCAAAGGTTCAAATTGAATGGCTGTTCGACGCGTGGGCACCTGAAAAGTGCCGCGCCCGGCACGTTTTGCCTAGAGTCTACATTGAAGCACAGGCAACGCTCGGTGCATTGTAGGACCATGGATGCAAAAGCCGGGGATGATCATGAGCAAACGTGTAGCACTGGTATTGGGATCGGGGGGCGCTCGGGGCTATGCCCATATCGGCGTGATCGAGGAAATCGAACGGCGCGGCTACGAGATCGCCTGCATTGCCGGTTGCTCGATGGGCGCGGTGGTCGGGGGCATATACGCGGCGGGCAAACTCGATGAATACCGCAACTGGATCGAAAGCCTGGATTACCTGGACGTACTGCGTCTGGTCGATGTCAGCTTCCGCCTTGGTGCCATTCGCGGCGACAAGGTGTTTGGGCAAATCCGCAAGATCGTTGGCGAAATCAATATCGAGCAATTACGCATCCCCTACACGGCAGTGGCCACCGACCTGACCCACCAGCAGGAGATCTGGTTCCAGGAAGGCTGCCTGCACCAGGCAATGCGCGCTTCGGCGGCAATTCCAAGCCTGTTCACGCCCGTAATGCAAGGCAACCGCATGCTGGTCGACGGCGGCATCCTCAACCCGCTACCGATCGTGCCGGTGGTGTCCAGCCACTGCGACATGATCATTGCGGTGAACCTCAACTCCACCAACCAGAAGCAATACCAGTTGCCTGTCATCGAGCGGCCGGCAGCATTCAGGATGCGCTTTGACGCGCTGATCAATTCGCTGGGGTCGCGCATGCCGTTTCGGCGCAAGCCCGTCGAGGAACTGATGCGCATCGAGCAGGAGATCACCGGCGAGGGCCTGATTCCACCCAACCCCTGGCTGACCGATGCGGCCGACCCCGAAGCGCAGCAACCGGCGGCGGCACCGCAGAGCGAGGGCGCGCCAAAATCAGCCACAGGGTCGATCATCGTCGACAACGTGGGGCCAGCTTCGCTGCTGGACCTGATCAACCAGAGTTTCGAGGTGATGCAGACGTCGTTGGCGCAATACAAGATCGCGGGGTATCCACCGGACGTGCTGATCAACGTGCCCAAGCGGGTATGCCGCTTCTTCGAGTTCTACAAGGCGCCGGAGCTGATTGCCTTGGGCCGGGAGATTGCGCGGGATACGCTGGATAACTATGAGGGGGAGAAGCGCTGAGGCGAACCCGGCGCTTACGCCCGTGCCACAGAAACGAAACAGGCCGCATCATGCGGCCTGTTTCATTACCAGACAGTCACTCAGTAGCGAGTGATGTCCGCACTGCCTTCGAGCTGCTTGCGGTATGCCGCAAAGTCCTGCTGGCCCGCACGCGAAGCGAGATAGCGGCGGATCTGCTGCTTCTCTTCAGCGCTGGCGGCGGCACCTTCGTTGACACCTTTGAGCTGCAGCACGACCAGGCTGCCATCGGCCAGAACCACGCTGCCATATACCGGCTTGCCCTTGGCTTGCGGCTTGGCCAGGCGGAACAGTGCCTGCAACTCGGCCGGGTCGATACCGTCCTGGCTGCGGGTGACTGCTTCGTAGGCCTTCCAGCTCTGGCCTTCCTGGGCAGTATCGGTAGCGACCGAGCCGTCACGCAGGCCGGCGATCAGCTTGTCCGCCTTGGCCTTGAGCTCGGCGGTTGCCTTCTCCTTGGCCAGGTGTTCGCTGATTTTCTTGGCCACGGCTTCGAGCGGCATCTGCTCCGGCTTGCGGTGCTCCTTGACGCGCAATACCACCGTGGTTTCCGGGTCCAGCTCGATGGCGGTGCTGTTGGCAGCCTCCTCCAGCACTTCCTCGGAAAACGCAGCCTGGACCACGGCACGGTTGGCCGTGATGCCTTCACCGCCCTCACGGCCGAATGGCGCCGACGTATGCACCTTGAGGTTCAGGTCCTGGGCGGGCTGGGCCAGGTCGGCAGCCTCGTAGGCAGCATCCTGCAACTGCTTGCTGGCATCGACATAGCGCTGCTCGACCAGCGGAGTCTTCAGGTCTCGCGTGAGCTTGTCCTTCAGGCTGGCAAAACTCGGGACTTCCGGCGCCTGCTTGCCCAGCAGCTTGATCAGGTGATAACCGAACTGGGTACGCACCGGTGCAGACACCTGGCCATCGTCGAGCTTGTACAGCGCGTCCTCGAAGACCGGGTCATACACACCCGGGCCGGCGAAGCCAAGGTCGCCACCACTGTTGGCCGAACCCGGGTCCTGGGAGAACTCCTTGGCCAGTTTGGCGAAGTCTTCACCTTTGGCCAGGCGTTGCTCGACCTCTTCGATGCGGGCCTTGGCCTGGGCATCGGTGACCTTGTCATTGACCTCGACAAGGATGTGCGCAGCGTGGCGCTGTTCGGCCAGGTTGGCGATTTCCTTCTCGTACTGGGCCTTGAGCTCGTCGTCGGTAACCTTCACCTGATCGAAGAATGCCGACTTCTTCAGCTCGACATAGTCGATGACCACTTGATCCGGCGTCATGAACTCCTTGGCGTGCTGTTCATAATGGGCCTTGACCTCGTCATCGCTGACCTTGACCGCAGCCGGGTTGGCCTTGAAGGTCAACGAAGCGAAGTCGCGGGTCTGGTTTTCCAGGCGAGCGAAGGCGTCGACCTGCTGGTCGGTCACGAAGCTGCTGCCGGCAATACCCGTGCGTACCTGGCCGATCAGCATTTCTTCGGCGAGCATCTGGCGGAACTGCAAGCGGCCATAGCCCATCTGGCGGATGACCTGGTCGAAACGGTCGGCGTTGAACTTGCCATCAACCTGGAATTCCGGCGTCTGCAGGATCACTTGATCCAGCGCGGCCTCACTGAAGGCGAACTTGGCATCTTCGGCACCCTGCAGTAGCAGCTTGCGTTCGATAAGCCCTTTGAGCGCGGCATCGCGCAGCAATTTCTCGTCCAGCAGTGCCGGGTCGAAATCCTTGCCCAGCTGTTGCATCAGCTGGCGGCGCTGCATGTCGGCCGCCTGGCTCAGCTCGTTCTGGCTGATGGTCTGGCCGTTCACCTTGGCGGCGTCCTGGCTATGGCTGGCGGCCTGGAAAATGGCCTCGAAGCCCGTCAACGCCATCAGCACGACGATGAGGCCGATGATGGTCTTGGCAATCCAACCTTGTGAATTGTCCCTGATATTTTGCAGCATGCGTCCCCCAGAAACGGCTGTACCACTGCGTCGACAACCGCGGAGCGTGGGTAGAATCCTGATAAAAGAAAGGCGCATCCGAGGATGCGCCTTTTCTTAGCAAACGTGTCAGGCGGGAACGTTTGCGACCCGCCTTCAGCGTGCTCGGACCTGGCCAGGCCGGGTCCGGCTGAAAGAGACGACTTAGTTGACGGCGTCTTTCAGGCCTTTGCCAGCCTTGAAGCCTGGAACCTTGGCAGCAGCGATCTTGATGGTCTTGCCAGTTTGCGGGTTACGGCCATCGCGCTCTGCGCGCTCTTTGACCGAGAAGGTACCGAAGCCAACCAGAACGACGTCGTCGCCTGCTTTCAGGGCACCAGTCACGGAGTCAATTACTGCATCCAGCGCGCGGCCGGCTACAGCTTTCGGGATGTCAGCAGATGCGGCGATAGCGTCAATCAGTTCCGACTTGTTCACTCTAAGTCCCCTTATTTCTCTATTGAGTTTGTTTCTAAGTATGTAATGAAAAGCTTATGAAACGTGCGCTGGGTGGCCTGGTGACAATAGCGTGCCGCTTTATAGCAAGGCCCCGAAAATACTGTCAAGGAAAGCCCCCCAGCCAAAAACTACTAATGCGTGCTAATTCGTTCCTTAGCATCGCCGTCGCGCTTTTCATCTTTCGCGACAATCTCAGGAGCCACATCTGGCAAGGGCTCCGGGGCGTATTGCAGCGCAATTTGCAGGACTTCGTCAATCCATTTGACCGGTTTGATCTGCAGATCCTGTTTGATATTTTCCGGAATCTCCTTCAGATCGCGAACATTCTCCTCTGGAATGATCACCGTCTTGATCCCGCCACGGTGTGCCGCAAGCAGTTTTTCCTTCAACCCGCCAATGGCCAATACCTGCCCACGCAAGGTGATTTCACCGGTCATGGCAACATCTGCACGCACTGGAATCTGCGTCAGCGCCGACACCAGCGCGGTGCACATGCCGATACCAGCGCTCGGGCCATCCTTGGGCGTAGCACCCTCGGGCATGTGGATGTGCACGTCGTGCTTCTCATGGAAGTCGGCGGCAATCCCCAGGCTGCGGGCGCGGCTGCGGACTACGGTTTGCGCGGCGGTGATCGACTCGACCATGACGTCGCCGAGCGAACCGGTCTTGATCAGTTGGCCCTTGCCAGGGATGACCACCGACTCGATGGTCAGCAATTCGCCACCCACCTGGGTCCAGGCAAGGCCGGTCACCTGGCCGATCTGGTCCTGCTGCTCGGCCAGGCCGTAGCGGAACTTGCGCACACCCAACAGGTGCTCGAGCTGCTCACTGGTGACCTTGACCTTGACCTGCTTCTGGCCGGTATGTTCCTTGACGACCTTGCGGCAAACCTTGGCAATTTGCCGCTCAAGGCCACGTACACCGGCTTCGCGGGTGTAGTAACGGATGATGTCGCGGATCGCCGAGGTGTCGATCTCGAGCTCTTCCTTCTTCAAACCGTTGGCCTTGACCTGCTTGGGTGTCAGGTATTTGACCGCGATGTTGATCTTCTCGTCCTCGGTGTAACCCGGCAGGCGAATGACTTCCATGCGGTCAAGCAGCGCCGGCGGGATGTTCATCGAGTTCGAGGTGCACAGGAACATCACGTCAGAGAGGTCGTAATCGACCTCCAGATAGTGGTCGTTGAAGTTGTGGTTCTGCTCAGGGTCGAGCACTTCCAGCAGCGCCGAGGCCGGGTCGCCACGCATGTCGCTGCCCATCTTGTCGATCTCGTCGAGCAGGAACAGCGGGTTGCGCACACCCACCTTGGTCATCTTCTGGATCAAGCGGCCTGGCATCGAACCGATGTATGTCCGACGGTGGCCGCGAATCTCGGCCTCGTCACGCACGCCACCCAAGGCCATGCGCACGAACTTGCGGTTGGTCGCAGCGGCGATCGACTCGGCCAGCGAGGTCTTGCCCACGCCTGGCGGGCCAACCAGGCACAGCACCGGGCCGCGAATTTTCTTCACGCGCTTCTGCACGGCGAGGTATTCGAGGATGCGTTCCTTGACCTCTTCAAGGCCATAATGGTCGGCATCGAGAATTTCCTCAGCCTTGGACAGGTCCAGTCGAACCTTGCTCTGGGCCTTCCACGGCACCTGCACGAGCCAGTCGAGGTAGGTCCGCACCACGGTGGCCTCGGCCGACATCGGCGACATCTGCTTGAGTTTGTTCAGCTCCGCCTGAGCCTTGGCCAAGGCATCTTTCGGCAGGCCAGCGGCTTCAATGCGCTTTTTCAGCTCTTCGACTTCGTTGTGGCCTTCGTCGCCATCGCCAAGCTCTTTCTGAATGGCCTTCATCTGCTCATTCAGGTAGTACTCGCGCTGGCTGCGCTCCATCTGTTTCTTGACCCGGCCACGGATACGCTTCTCGACCTGCAGCAGGTCGATTTCAGCATCCAGCATCGCAAGCACATGCTCGACACGGGTGGACAGATCGACGATCTCGAGAATTTCCTGCTTCTGCTCGATCTTCAGGGCCATGTGTGCGGCCATGGTATCGACCAGACGCCCAGGCTCCTCGATGCTGTTCAGCGACGACAGCACTTCGGCAGGGACTTTCTTGCCCAACTGCACGTACTGTTCGAACTGCGACAGCAGCGTGCGCACAAAGACTTCCGACTCGCGCTCGGCGGCGTCGGTTTCGTCGATCAGGGAAACTTCGGCACGGATGTGCCCTTCAACTTCGGTAAAGCGCTCGACTGCACCCCGCTGCTCGCCCTCGACCAGCACCTTGACGGTGCCATCAGGCAGCTTCAGCAGTTGCAGCACGGTAGCGACGGTACCGACGCGATACAGGGCGTCTTCGCCCGGATCATCGTCGGCGGGGTTCTTCTGGGCCAGCAGAAGGATCTGCTTCTCGCCAGTCATCGCAGCCTCAAGGGCCTCGATGGACTTCTCACGCCCCACGAACAGTGGGATGACCATGTGCGGATAAACAACGACATCGCGCAATGGCAAAAGAGGCAAGTCGAGGGTGGTCTTCATGATTTCGCCTCTACAGCGGCCTTATGGCCGGAAACCGGTGGAAATGATGCTTGGACCTAATGTGGGGGCACGCCTGGGAAATTACAAGCGCTTGCACAGGAAAAGCAGAAAGGGGCCCGCATGGGCCCCTTTCTTGCTTGCTGCCACCTGACCGACTCAGGCGTCGGGTGCGGCCTTGGCTTGCGGCTCGCTGTTCTCGTAGATCAGCAACGGCTGCGAAGTGCCTTCGATGACGCTCTCGTCGATCACCACTTTGCTGACTTCCTTCTGCGAAGGAATTTCATACATGGTGTCGAGCAGAACGCCCTCGAGGATCGAACGCAGGCCGCGGGCGCCAGTCTTGCGCTCCAGGGCCTTGCGTGCGACGGCCTTGAGCGCATCACTGCGGAACTCAAGGTCAACGCTTTCCATCTCGAACAGCCTGGCGTACTGCTTGGTCAGGGCGTTCTTCGGCTCAGTGAGGATCTGCATCAGCGCAGCCTCGTCCAGCTCGTCGAGGGTTGCCAGAACCGGCAGACGGCCGACGAACTCGGGGATCAGGCCAAACTTGACCAGGTCATCCGGCTCGACTTCACGCAGCGACTCGCCAACCTTCTTGCCCTCTTCCTTGCTGCGTACTTCAGCGCCAAAACCGATGCCACCCTTGGTGGAGCGGTTCTGGATGACCTTTTCCAGGCCTGAGAAGGCGCCACCGCAAATGAACAGGATGTTGCGGGTATCCACCTGCAGGAATTCCTGTTGCGGGTGCTTGCGCCCCCCTTGCGGCGGAACGGAGGCAACGGTGCCTTCGATCAGCTTGAGCAGTGCCTGCTGCACGCCTTCACCCGAAACGTCACGGGTGATCGACGGGTTGTCCGACTTGCGCGAAATCTTGTCGATCTCGTCGATGTAAACAATGCCCATCTGGGCCTTTTCCACATCGTAGTCGCACTTCTGCAGCAGTTTCTGAATGATGTTCTCGACGTCCTCACCCACGTAACCGGCTTCGGTCAGGGTGGTGGCGTCAGCAATGGTGAACGGCACGTTCAACAGGCGAGCCAGGGTTTCGGCGAGCAGGGTCTTGCCCGAGCCTGTAGGCCCGATGAGCAGGATGTTGCTCTTGCCGAGTTCAACCTCGTCACCTTTCTTGTCACGCTGGTTCAGGCGCTTGTAGTGGTTGTACACCGCTACCGAAAGCACCTTCTTGGCGCGCTCCTGACCAATCACATACTGGTCCAGGATGCCGCTGATTTCTTTCGGCGAAGGCAATTTGTGCGCGCTGCTTTCGGCCTGGGCTTCCTGCACCTCCTCTCGGATGATGTCGTTGCACAGGTCGACGCACTCGTCGCAGATAAATACCGAGGGCCCGGCAATCAGTTTGCGCACTTCGTGCTGGCTTTTGCCGCAGAAGGAGCAATAAAGCAATTTGCCGCTGTCCTCGCCGTTACGGGTGTCAGTCATTCGATCGATCCAATCCGGTAGGCTTGCAACACAAGATGAAGGCAATTGCGGGCTTTTTCAAGTCCGCAGGTAGGCGCTTTGGGCGCCTGCCTGCTCTGGCACCTGGGTTCAGGAGGCCAGTTGCCGCTTGTCGTATACCGAGTCGATCAGGCCGTACTCGGCCGCGCGCGAGGCGCTCATGAAATTGTCACGTTCGGTGTCGCGCTTGATGGTCTCCAGATCCTGGCCGGTGTGGTAGGCCAGCAGCTCGTTCAGACGCGCCTTGATGTTGAGGATTTCCTGGGCATGGATCTCGATATCGGTCGCCTGGCCCTGGAAGCCGCCGAGCGGCTGGTGAATCATCACCCGCGAGTTAGGCAGGCAGTGACGCTTGCCCTTGGCACCGGCGGCCAACAGGAAGGCACCCATGCTGCAGGCTTGGCCGATGCAGATGGTCGAGACGTCCGGCTTGATGAATTGCATGGTGTCGTAGATCGACATGCCAGCCGTTACCGAGCCGCCTGGGGAGTTGATGTAAAGATGGATATCCTTGTCCGGGTTTTCCGCCTCAAGGAACAGCATCTGCGCCACTACCAGGTTGGCCATGTAGTCCTCTACCGGGCCGACCAGGAAGATCACTCGCTCCTTCAACAGGCGCGAGTAGATGTCATAGGCACGTTCGCCACGGGCGGACTGCTCGATAACCATCGGGACCAGGCCGCCTGCGGCCTGGATGTCAGAGCTCTGCTGAATATAAGAATTGCGGGACATGTCCTGCGCTCACTCCCAAATAGTCATGGCTTGAATACGCACAAGCCAGCGCGAAGGCTGGCTTGTGGGGGTTTCCTACGAGAGGGCCGCCTTACTCAGCTTCGGCAGGAGCCTGTGCTGGTTTTACGGCTTCTTCGTACGAGACCGATTTGTCGGTCACAGTCGCTTTCTGCAGAACAGTATCTACAACTTGTTCTTCCAGTACAACCGAACGTACCTCGTTCATCTGCTGGTCGTTTTTGTAGTACCAAGCGATGACCTGCTCAGGCTCCTGGTAAGCCGAAGCCATTTCTTCGATCATTTCGCGAACCTTGCCTTCGTCCGGCTTCAGTTCGAACTGCTTGACCACTTCGGCGACGATCAGGCCCAGCACCACACGGCGCTTGGCTTGCTCTTCGAACAGCTCGGCCGGCAGCTGCTCAGGCTTGATGTTGCCACCGAACTGCTGAACAGCCTGGACGCGCAGGCGGTTGACTTCATTTTCCAGCAGAGCCTTCGGCACTTCGATCGGGTTGGCGGCCAGCAGACCGTCCATGACCTGGTTCTTCACCTTGGTCTTGATCGCCTGACGCAGTTCACGCTCCATGTTCTTGCGAACTTCGGCGCGGAAGCCTTCCAGGGTCGATTCCTTGATGCCGAACTGGGCGAAGAACTCTTCGTTCAGTTCTGGCAGCTGAGGTGCCGAAACGCTGTTGACGGTGATGGTGAACTCGGCAGCTTTGCCAGCCAGGTCCAGGTT
The DNA here is from genome assembly GCF_003936645.1 of Pseudomonas sp. p106. Lineage (NCBI taxonomy): Bacteria > Pseudomonadati > Pseudomonadota > Gammaproteobacteria > Pseudomonadales > Pseudomonadaceae > Pseudomonas > Pseudomonas sp. p106. The sequence continues at coordinate 105,123 of NZ_RHQR01000002.1, read as the reverse complement.
CTGGTAATCCTCAGGGAAGGTCACGTTGACAACGCGCTCTTCGCCAGCCTTGGCGCCAACCAGGCCGTCTTCGAAGCCTGGGATCATGCGGCCGGAGCCCAGTACCAGCTGGGTACCCTTGGCCGAACCACCGGCGAAGGCTTCACCGTCGATCTTGCCGACGAAGTCGATGTTGACCTGGTCGTCTTTCTCGGCAGCGCGCTCGACGGCCTCGAAGCGCACGTTCTGCTTGCGCAGCACTTCCAGCATGTTGTCCAGGTCGGCATCAGCCACTTCGGCGCTCAGGCGCTCGACGCTGATCGACTCCAGGCCGGCAACGGCGAACTCTGGGAACACTTCGAAGATGGCGACGAACTCCAGGTCCTTGCCCTTTTCGAAGGACTTCGGCTCTACAGCAGGCGCGCCAGCCGGGTTCAGCTTCTGCTCGACGATGGCTTCGTAGAAGGAAGCCTGGACCAGGTCACCGAAAGCCTCTTGACGGGCATCGGCTTCGAAACGCTGGCGGATCACGCTCATCGGCACTTTGCCTGGGCGGAAGCCCGCGACCTTGGCGCGCTTGGCAGTCTGCTGCAGACGCTTGTTGACTTCGTTCTCGACGCGCTCGGCCGGAACGGCGATGGTCATGCGGCGCTCGAGAGCGGAAGTGTTTTCAACAGAAACTTGCATGGATATTCCTCGTTGCACAGACGTTAGCCGGCGTTAGCCCGACTCCAGAATCAAGGGCAAGCATTCTAGTGAGTCACGCACCAGAAGTCACCCCACCCGGGACGACGGGAAACCACGCCGGTCGATTAGCTTGCAAGGCCCGCACGGCGTATCGCCGGGCCTCTATATATATGCAGGGTGCGCAACGCCGTCGGCGGCACGCAACCGTAATACTTTGTCAAACAACTACAGCCCGCAAAAACGCCCTTATTCAGGATCGATTTCATTGAACTGGCAGTACTCTTCCCAAGCCATACCCAGCGCTTGGGCCACTTCGCGATGGGTCTCCAGGCGCATGGCCTGAAGTTGCTCGGGGCTTTCGGCGATCAACTGCAGCGCCAGCTCCCAAGGCTGGATGCCCTGCTGGTCGGCGGCATCCTCGAACGCCCATTCGATCTGCTGGGCCTGTTCGCGCGCATCCAGCCCACGGATTTCCTCGAGCAGTTGCGGATTGGCCTCGGCGAAGCGCTGAAGCGCCAGCGCCTGACGGGCTTCTTTTGCAATCATTGGATTAATCCTTTGCTGGCCTAATCCAGCCGGTATTTCAACCGACTGAAATCTATCAGCTTTTATTGGGGTGTCGCCAGAGGATTGCAAGGGCTGGCAGAGGTATTGCGCAGGCCTCAAGAACTGCGCGCCCCTGCAGGAGCCGGCTTGCCGGCGAGGCTGCATAGTTACGCGCTCGTACGCATAACGCAGAAACAACAAAGGCGCCTGATCATACAATCAAGGCGCCTTCGAAAATATGGGGTGGACGATGGGAATCGAACCCACGACAACCGGAATCACAATCCGGCGCTCTACCAACTGAGCTACGCCCACCATATTGCGGTGTTACGGTACAACCTTACATAAACATGGTGCGGACGAAGAGACTCGAACTCTTACAGCTTGCGCCGCTGGAACCTAAATCCAGTGTGTCTACCAATTTCACCACGTCCGCATAACGCTTAAAACAAAGGCGCCAGATCTACAATCAAGGCGCCTCTGAAGAATATGGGGTGGACGATGGGAATCGAACCCACGACAACCGGAATCACAATCCGGCGCTCTACCAACTGAGCTACGCCCACCATATCGCTTTACTGCCTCACTTGCTTGCCCAAGCTGCCTAATGGCGCACCCGGCAGGACTCGAACCTGCGACCATCCGCTTAGAAGGCGGATGCTCTATCCAGCTGAGCTACGGGCGCATAAGCGTAAAGCCTAACCGAACGAGCAATACTAAAACCACTCATTCTGCCCGACTTCGCCAACCAGTGCTAGGCTGTGCCCGACAAGTGCGGCGAATCTTATAGGCGACCCGTATAAGCGTCAACACCTTTCTATAAAAAATTTAAATTATTTAAGGGGTTAGGGCATTTGCCCGACCACCCGCCTTTGCCCTCGGGCCGTGTCGTGCGAGAATGCGCCCTCTTTATTGTTCCTTTCTCGATGGTTAATCACGCGTCTATGACTGCACACCTAATCGATGGCAAGGCGATCGCCGCCAACCTGCGCAAGCAGATCGCTCAACGTGTCGAGGAGCGTCGCCAGCAAGGCCTGCGCACGCCGGGCCTGGCGGTGATCCTGGTCGGCACCGACCCCGCCTCCCAAGTCTATGTCTCGCACAAGCGCAAGGACTGCGAAGAGGTCGGTTTCATTTCGCAGGCCTTCGATCTGCCCAGCGAAACCACGCAGCAAGCCCTGACCGAGCTGATCGACCGCCTCAACGACGACCCGGCAGTGGACGGCATCCTGCTGCAACTGCCGCTGCCTGCACACCTGGATGCATCGCTGCTGCTCGAGCGCATCCGTCCGGACAAGGACGTCGATGGCTTCCACCCGTACAACATCGGCCGCCTGGCCCAGCGTATTCCGCTGCTGCGCCCGTGCACCCCTAAAGGCATCATGACCCTGCTCGAAAGCACCGGTCAGGACCTGTACGGCATGGACGCCGTGATCGTCGGCGCTTCCAACATCGTTGGCCGCCCGATGGCCATGGAGCTGCTGCTGGCCGGCTGCACCGTGACCGTCTGCCACCGCTTCACCAAGGACCTGGCCGGTCATGTCGGCCGTGCCGACCTGGTGGTCGTGGCTGCCGGCAAGCCGGGGCTGGTCAAGGGTGAGTGGGTCAAGGAAGGCGCCATCGTCATCGACGTGGGCATCAACCGCCAGGAAGACGGCAAGCTGGTCGGCGACGTGGTCTACGAGACCGCCCTGCCCCGCGCGGGCTGGATCACGCCGGTGCCGGGCGGCGTCGGGCCGATGACCCGGGCCTGCCTGCTGGAAAACACGCTGTATGCGGCAGAAGAGCTGCATAAGTAAGCTTGCGTGAAATGAAAACGGCACCTCTGGCAGGTGCCGTTTTTTTGCCTTGGATTCAGCAGCTTGCCGACGATGAACCCATTTGGGCCCCTAGCCGGTCACTTGCGCGCCGCCTCCCACGATTTCAGCAGCTCGTCATAGCTGACCGTCTCGCCCTTGGGCTTCTCGTTGGCCAGTTTCGGTTTTGGCGCCCCCGGCTGGTCGAACCAGTACTGTGCGTCTTTTTCAGGGTTCAGCTTAGGCGCGCAGGTGGCCTGGGCATTGGAGCGCTGCAACCGCTCCATCATGCGGTCCTGATCCCGGGCCAAGCCATCCAGCGCTTCTTGCGGCGTTTTCTCGCCACTGGCCACTTCGGCGATATGGCTCCACCACAGTTGTGCCAGGCGAGGATAGTCCGGCACGTTGGTCCCGGTCGGGGTCCATTGCACCCGTGCCGGGCTACGATAGAACTCCACCAGCCCGCCAAGCTTGGGCGCCAGGTCGGTCATGGCCTGGGAGTTGATGTCCGACTCGCGGATCGGCGTCAGGCCAACGATGGTCTTTTTCAACGACACGGTCTTGGAGGTGACGAACTGGGCGTATAGCCAAGCGGCCAGGCGCTGCTTCTCGGGGGTGGACTTGAAGAAGGTCCAGGAGCCGGTGTCCTGATAGCCCAGCTTCATCCCCTCCTCCCAGTATGGCCCCTTGGGCGAGGGCGCCATGCGCCACTTCGGCGTGCCGTCAGCGTTGACCACCGGCAGCCCCGGCTTGGTCATGTCGGCGGTAAAGGCGGTGTACCAGAAGATTTGCTGGGCGATGTTGCCTTGCGCAGGCACCGGGCCGGCCTCGGAGAAGGTCATGCCTTGCGCTTCCTTGGGCGCATAGGCGCGCATCCAGTCGACGTACTTCTGCGTGGCATAGACGGCCGCCGGGCCATTAGTGTCGCCGCCACGGGTCACGCTGGACCCTACCGGGTGGCAATCCTCCACGCGGATGCCCCACTCGTCCACTGGCAAGCCATTGGGCAGCCCTTTATCGCCACCACCGGCCATGGAGAACCAGGCATCGGTGAAGCGCCACCCCAGCGAAGGGTCCTTCTTGCCATAGTCCATGTGGCCATAGACACGCTTGCCATCGATTTCCTTGACGTCTTCGGTGAAGAATTTGGCGATGTCCTCATAGGCGGACCAGTTCACCGGCACGCCCAGCTCGTAACCGTACTTTTCCTTGAACCTGGCCTTGAGCTCGGGCCGCTCGAACCAGTCGGCGCGGAACCAGTACAGGTTGGCGAACTGCTGGTCGGGCAACTGATAAACCTTGCCATCCGGCGCGGTGGTGAACGAAATGCCAATGAAGTCCTTCAGGTCCAGGGTCGGTGAGGTGTAGTCCTTGCCTTCGTTGGCCATCAGATCAGTGATCGACTCCACCTTGCCGTAGCGAAAATGTGTACCGATCAGGTCGGAGTCGTTGACCCAGCCGTCGTAGATGTTCTTGTCCGACTGCATCTGCGTCTGCAGCTTCTCCACCACGTCGCCTTCCTGCAGCAGGTCGTGGGTCAGCTGGATCCCGGTGATCTCGCTGAAGGCCTTGGCCAGCACCTTGGACTCGTACTCATGGGTGGTGATGGTTTCCGACACCACATTGATCTTCATCCCGCGAAACGGCTCGGCGGCCTTGATGAACCACTTGAGCTCGGCCAACTGCTGCTCCGGCGTCAGGGTCGACGGTTTGAACTCGCTGGCGATCCATTTCGATGCCGCATCCTCGTACTGGTCGGCCCACGCCGCACCGTGTACGCCGGCCAGAACCAGCATCGCGGCCAGGGTCAAATGTCGCCGGTTGTGTTTGTTATGGAACATTGTGATCTCCCGTTTGAGTTATTCCCCGGAGCCGTCGCTCAGCCCCAGCGCAGCACCACCACGAGCCAGCCCAGCGACAGCAGCGAGGCCACCCATAAAGGCCAGTCGCTGACCCCGACTACCAGCAAGTGCAGGTAGGCGCTGACCAACAGGCCGATGAACAACCGGTCGCCACGGCTGGTGACGATCGGCAGAAAGCCACGCCGCTCCACACAGGGGCGGCGCAGTTCGAACAGGGTCATGCACAGCAGCAGTACGCCGACGGCGGCGAAGAACAGCGCCGTGGGCAAGGTCCAGGCCATCCACTCCATGCGTTGCCCTCCTCACACCCGGCCCAGGGCAAAGCCCTTGGCCACATGGTTGCGAACGAACCAGATCACCAGCATGCCTGGCAGGATGGTCAACACCCCTGCCGCCGCCAGCACGCCCCAGTCGATGCCCGAAGCAGACACCGTGCGGGTCATCACGGCGGCAATCGGCTTGGCGTTCACCGAAGTCAGGGTGCGCGCCAGCAACAGTTCGACCCAGGAAAACATGAAGCAGAAAAACGCCGTCACGCCGATGCCGGAGCCGATCAGCGGAATGAAAATCTTCACGAAGAAACGCGGGAAGCTGTAACCATCGATGTAGGCGGTTTCATCAATCTCCTTCGGCACGCCCGACATGAACCCCTCGAGAATCCACACTGCCAGCGGCACGTTGAACAGGCAGTGGGCCAGGGCAACGGCAATGTGCGTATCGAACAGGCCGATGGACGAATAAAGCTGAAAGAACGGCAGCAGAAACACCGCAGGCGGCGCCATGCGGTTGGTCAGCAACCAGAAGAACAGGTGGCGGTCACCGAGGAAGCGGTAGCGCGAGAAGGCATAGGCCGCCGGCAGCGCCACCAGCAGTGAAATCAGCGTGTTCAGGCACACGTAGTACAGCGAGTTGATGTAGCCGCTGTACCAGCTGGCATCGGTGAAGATCACCCGGTAGTTGTCGAGGGTGAACGCCTGCGGCCACAGGGTGAGGCCACCGAGTATCTCGGTGTTGCTCTTGAACGACATGTTCAGCAGCCAGTAGATCGGCACCAGCAGGAAGAAGAAGTACAGCAGCAGGGCCAGCGTCTTGCGTGTACTCATGGCCTAGTCCTTGTCGGCGTGGGTCATGGCGGTATAGAACAGCCACGACACCAGCAGAATGATCAGGAAATACACCAGCGAGAACGCCGCCGCCGGGCCCAGGTCGAACTGCCCGACCGCCATGCGGGTCAGCGTCTGACTGAGGAAGGTAGTGGCGTTACCCGGCCCGCCTCCGGTGAGCACGAACGGCTCGGTGTAGATCATGAAGCTGTCCATGAAGCGCAGCATCACCGCGATCAGCAGCACGTTCTTGAGCTTGGGCAACTGGATATGCCGGAACACCGCCCAACCCGATGCCCGGTCGATGCGCGCGGCCTGGTAGTACACGTCGGGGATGGCGCGCAGGCCCGAGTAGCACAGCAGCGCCACCAGTGATGTCCAGTGCCAGACGTCCATCACCAGCACGGTGAGCCAGGCGTCGAAAGGGTCGCCAGCATAGTTGTAGCTGACGCCAAGCTTGGCCAGCGTGGCACCGAGCAGGCCGATATCGGCGCGGCCAAAGATCTGCCAGATGGTGCCGACCACATTCCACGGGATCAGCAGCGGGATGGCCATGACGATCAGGCATACCGAAGCCAGCCGCCCCTTGGTCGGCATGGTCAGGGCGATGCCGATGCCCAGCGGAATTTCGATCAGCAGCACGCAGGCGGAATAGATGAATTGGCGCAGCAAGGCATCGTGCAATGCCGGGTCGCGCAACACCTGGCGGTACCAGTCGGCGCCGACGAAGTAGCGGCTGGACTGGTCGAAAATGTCCTGCACCGAATAGTTGACCACCGTCATCATCGGCATCACGGCACTGAACGCCACCAGCAGGAACACCGGCAGCACCAGCCACCAGGCCTTGTTGTTCGGCACCTTGTTCATGGCACGGCCTCCAGCAGCAGATCGTCGACGTACAGCAGCAGCCACTGCGTCGGCAGGCTGACCCAGGCATGTGCCACCGGCACCGGGCGATCTTCTGCCAGGCGCGCCTTGAGCGCCACGCCGCCAAGCACCAGGGTGACGATGCGATAGGTGCCCAGGTCCTCGACGTCCAGCACTCGCGCAGGCAAGGCGCCCTCGAATGGGCTGTCCCACAGTTGCACGAACTCCGGGCGAATGCCCACTTGCAGACGCCCGCCGCGCGTGCCCGCCAAGCGTTCGCGCAGGCCGTCGGGCAGTGCCAGGTGCACATCGCCGAACGCGACCCCCGCCGCGTCGGCGCGCACGTCGATCAGGTTCATCCCCGGGCTGCCGATGAAGTAGCCGACAAAGGTATGCCGGGGCCGCTCGAACAGCTCACGCGGGGTGCCGAACTGGACGATGCGCCCGCCATGCATCACCGCGATCTTGTCGGCGAAGGTCGAAGCCTCCAGTTGATCGTGGGTCACGTAGATCATGGTGATGTTGAACTGCTCATGGATCTGCTTGAGCTTGCGCCGCAACTTCCATTTCAGGTGCGGGTCGATCACCGTCAACGGCTCGTCGAAAAGGATGGCCGAGACGTCATCGCGCACCAGGCCCCGGCCCATGGACACTTTCTGCTTTTCATCGGCGCTGAGGTTGCGCGCCTTTTTCTTCAGCACTGCGCCCAGGTCGAGCACCTCGGCGATTTCCTCGACCCGCGTGCGCACCCTGGCTTCGTCCAGGCCCTGGTTGCGCAAAGGGAACGCCAGGTTGTCGAACACCGTCATGGTGTCGTACACCACCGGGAACTGAAACACCTGGGCAATGTTGCGCTGCTGCGGCGAAAGGTCATTGACCGGCTTGCCGTCGAACAGCACCTGGCCATGGGACGGTGTTAGCAGCCCCGAGATGATGTTCAGCAAGGTCGACTTGCCACACCCGGAAGGCCCGAGCAACGCATAAGCGCCGCCCTGCTCCCACACGTGCTCCAGTTGATGCAGCGCGTAGTCGCCCTCGGCGGTGGGTTGCCGGCTGTAGCTGTGCGCCAGCTGGCGCAGGCGGATTTCGGCCATCAGGCGCTCCTTGCCTGGCGCAGGCCCGGTGCCTGTACCAGTGCCCCGGCGCTGTCGAAAACGAACAGCTTGTGGGTGGGTATGAAGACACGGATCGGCGTATCCACCTGATACTCGTGCACCCCCGGCAGGTGCAGGACCATCGGCCAGTGCTCGTTACGCACATGCAGAAATGTCTCGGAACCGCTGATCTCGGCCAGTTCCACCCGCACCGCCAGTTCCAGGTCGTCATCGTGCGCCGGCACCAGGGTGAGGTGGCTGGGGCGCACGCCAAAGCGGTAATCGCCGTCGCCCAGGCGGTGCAGGTCGACATTGCGGGCGAAGTGCACGGCCTGGGCCAGGCTCACCTCATTGCCACTGATACGCCCCGGTATCAGGTTGATCGGCGGCTCGCTGAACAACTCGGCGGCCAGCACGCTGCCGGGCCGCTGGTAGACCTCGGCAGTAGGCCCGCTCTGGACGATTCGCCCCTCGTGCACCAGGGTGGTGGTGCCGCCCAGTGCCAGCGCTTCGTTGGGCTCGGTGGTGGCATACACGGCAATGCAGTTGCGCGCGGCGAACAACTCGCGCAGCTCTTGGCGCAGCCCTTCGCGCAACTTGTAGTCGAGGTTGACCAGCGGCTCATCGAACAGGATCAACCCGGCATCCTTGACCAGCGCCCTGGCCATCGCCGTGCGCTGCTGCTGGCCGCCAGACAGCTCCAGCGGCAAGCGTTGCAGGTAGGGTTCGATACGCAGCATTTCGGCAGTTTCCTGCACGCGCCGACGGATGTCCGGCTCGGCCAGGCGCGCCTGGCGCAGGGGTGAGGCGATGTTCTCGTACACGCTCAGGGTCGGGTAATTGATGAACTGCTGATACACCATCGACACATTGCGCCGGCGCACCGGCACGCCAGTGACATCTTCACCCGCCATCAGCACGCGGCCACGGTCGGGGTGGTCGAGCCCGGCCATCAGGCGCATGAGGCTGGTTTTGCCGGCCAGGGTCCGGCCAAGCAGCACGTTGAACGAGCCAGGCTCGAACTGCAGGGACGCGTCGATGATCCAGGGCTGGTTATCGACGCTGCGGCTGACCTGTTCCAGCACCAGAGACATGGCAGGACCTTGTTATTGTGGTTGTCCGGCACAGACAGCCAGTTCCGTGCCAGTTCCACTCTGGCCCTCTGGCCTGCGGCTTTGACGGTGCCGACAGGCCAGCAGCGATTCACAACTGAACACTTTCGCTGAACACCTGAACAGTGGCGGGTTTGACAATGAACAACGGTGGACGACACTCAACAGCGGTCGGCTGATAACAACAATCACACAGGACAGGCCCATGGCCACCGCCACTTCGACCCATGCCCAACTGATCCAGGCCTCCTGGGCGCGCTGCCGCGATCACGGCCTGCAGCCACAGAGCGCCCCCGACTTCGATTGCCTGACCAAGGCCGAACTCAGCGCCCTGCTGGAGCGGCGCCAGGCACTGTTGCAACACACCCGCGATGGCGTGCTGCCGCAGTACGCGCACCTGCTGGGCAATGCCAGCTACCTGGTGATGCTCGCCGACGCCAACGGCTGCCTGCTCGAGACCTGGGGTTCGCGACGCTTCGTCTGCCCCCAGCACCAGCACGGTTTCAGCGCCGGCGCCCACTGGCACGAACGGGGCGTGGGCACCAATGCGCTGGGTACCGCGCTGGTCTGCGCCGAGCCCGTCCATGTTGGCCAGGACGAACACTTCCTGCGCCAGAACCGCTACATGTCGAGCGCCGCAGCCCCGCTGTACGATGCCCTGCGGCAACTGGTCGGGGTGCTCGACGTGGCCAGCGACGGCTACTTGCCGGCCACCCAGACCCTCGGCCTGGTGCGCATGATGGGCCAGAGCCTGGAGAATCGCCTGATCCTTGCGCAGCATGCCGAACAGCACGCCCAATTGCTGTTCAACAGCGCTTGCGACAACCTCGACAGCCCGTGGGCCGGGCTGCTGGTATTCGATGAGCGTGGCCAGGTACTCGCCGCCAATCATCGAGCCGACAGCCTGCTGGGCGGCAACCCGCTGCAGCAGAACGTCGAGCAACTGTTCCAGATCCCCTTGTGCCAGTTGCTTGCCCACCCCCAGCAGCAACCCTTCGCTTTGCAGGCAGCCGGGCGCAACCGCTTCCACTGCCAGTGGCAAGCCCCCCGGCAAAGCCCCCCGCGCTCAGCGCTTGGCAGTGGCGACCCACGCATGGAAAAGGCCCTGGCCCAGGCCAGCCTGATGCTGGAAAAAGACATCCCGCTGCTGGTCCAGGGTGAAACTGGCGTCGGCAAGGAAGTCTTCGTCCAGGCCCTGCACCGCGCCAGCAGCCGTGCCCGCCAGCCGTTGATCGCGGTCAACTGTGCGGCAATCCCGGCAGAGCTGGTGGAATCGGAGTTGTTCGGTTATGACAAAGGCGCCTTCACCGGCGCTCATCACAAGGGCAACCCCGGGCTGATCCGCAAGGCCGACCAGGGCATCCTGTTCCTCGACGAAATCGGCGACATGCCGCTGCCGACCCAGGCCCGCCTGCTGCGCGTGCTGCAATCGCGCAGCATTCAGCCACTGGGCAGCGGCGAACCGGTAGCGGTGGATATCCGCGTGGTCTCGGCAAGCAATCGGGACCTGACCGAAGAGGTGCGTGCGGGGCGCTTTCGCCAGGACCTCTACTACCGCATCGCGGCAATGGCGGTCGTGTTGCCGGCGCTGCGCGAGCGCACTGACCGGCGAGCATTGATCGAGCACATCCACGCACGTTATCGCGACCCTCACCAACCCCAGCGCTTGGGGCAGCCTATCCTCGAACTGCTTGACCGCCACCCCTGGCCGGGCAATGTGCGCGAGCTGGTGAGTGTGATGCAGGTGGCGCTGGCGCTGGCAGGCGATGGGCCGGTCGGCGTCGAACATCTGCCTGGGGTCTTTCTGGCTGAAACACAAGGGCGCCCGGTGGTGAGCGACTGCAGTGACGATGAGACGGACCTGCACAGCCTGCTGAAACGGGCCAATGGCAACCTCTCGGCCGTGGCGCGGGCTCTGGGGATCAGCCGGACGACTCTGTACAAACGCCTGCGCGAGCAATGACCGAGGGACGACAGCCGATTCAGCTGCCCTGGCCCTGAAGTCAGCCGACCCCGCTGCCCGCACCGCCTTTTTCAGCCGGCATTCCCGCCCTGATCGCCCGACAATATCCCTACAGCCCAACCCGCAAGTTGCAGGGAGATGCCATGACCCGTTTCATCGATGTGCAAGACCTCGCCCGCCTGGTCAACCGCAAAGGCCTGGCCACCTGCCTGATGGAGATGGCCGAGTACATCCGTCAGGACTACCTGCGCTGGGACGATTTCGAGAAGTGCCCGCGCCTGGCCAATCATTCGGCGGACGGCGTGATCGAACTGATGCCGGTTTCCGACTCCAGCCGGTATGCCTTCAAGTATGTCAACGGCCACCCGAAGAACACCCGCCTCGGCCTGCCCACGGTGATGGCCTTTGGCGCCTTGAGCGACGTTGGCTCCGGTGCGCCGCTGCTGCTCAGCGAGATGACCCTGACCACAGCGATGCGTACCGCCGCCACTTCGGCCCTCGCCGCCCGCTACCTGGCGCGTGAAGACAGCCGCAGCATGGCGCTGATTGGCAACGGTTCGCAAAGCGAATTCCAGGCCATCGCCTTCAAGACCCTGCTGGGCATCGACGAGATCCGCCTGTTCGACATCGACCCTGCAGCCACGGCGAAGCTGGTGGCCAACCTGGCGGGCCGCCCAGGGCTCAAGGTGAGCGTCGCCCACAGCGTCGCCGAAGCCGTGCGCGGTGCCGATATCGTCACCACGGTCACGGCAGACAAGACCTACGCAACCATCCTCACGCCGGACATGATCGAACCGGGCGTGCACCTGAACGCCGTGGGCGGCGACTGCCCGGGCAAGACCGAGCTGCACCGCGCCATCGTCGAGCGGGCCCGGGTGATCGTTGAGTACGAGCCGCAAAGCCGGGTCGAAGGCGAAATCCAGCAAATGCCGGCCGATTCGCCGGTCTTCCCATTCTGGCAGGTGGTCGCAGGCCTTGTTCAGGGCCGTGAAAACGCCGACCAGGTGACCCTGTTCGATTCGGTAGGTTTTGCGCTGGAAGATTATTCGGCACTGCGCTACGTGCTCGATACAGCGCTCACGTTAGGGATCGGCCAGGATATCGGGCTGGTGCCGGTGCTGGAAAACCCCAAGGACTTGTATGCACTGCTGCAGCCTCGGGTGGTGGCGGTTCGTTCAGTGCACCGGGCCAACAGCGCCTGCGCCTGACGGACCTTGGGCTGCTGCGCAGCCCAATCGCCGGCGCGTGAGGACGATCACCCGATAACCGCCTAACCTGTCCATGCCCCGCCTTCAAAAAAGAAGCACCGCGCATGGACACCAAGGACGCCACCTCTGCCCCGCTGGACCGCATCGACCAAGCCATCATCGACATACTGCGCGTCGATGGCCGCATCACCTTCGAAAAGCTCTCGACCCTGGTGCATCTTACTCCGCGCCCCTGCCTGGAACGGGTACGCAAGCTGGAACGGCGCGGCGTGATCCGCGGTTATGGCGCAATCATCGACCCGCAGAAGCTCGCACCAGGGCTGTCACTGCTGGTACTCGTAGCCCTTTCCAACCTGCGCGGGCGGTCCGCACAAAAGGCGTTCGAGGCAACCATGCTGGCCTGCCCTGACGTTCATGAATGCCAACTGATCAGTGGCCATTTCGACTACAGCTTGCGCGTGCGCTGTCGTGACATGGAGCACTATCGGGTGCTGAGCGAAAGCTGGATGAACGACGACGCCCTGCACATCGACAAGCTGGTGGCCCACCCTGAACTGGCTTCGGTCAAGAGCATCGCCCCGCCGCCCTGATCGGGCAGAAGTTGGCAGGCAGATTGCTAACACCCTGCAGGTATTGGCAAATGCCGGCCAACGGCGCATCACCTCAATCTGCAGCACGCACCGAACTAGAGCCTGGCAAGCCGAAATGCCCCACAACTGGTCAGACCGGTAAGGCCAAAAAACCTTGCATATTCGGATTTTTCGCGCTTTTATGACTTCGCGCTGAACAAACCGGTAAGACCACAAAAATAAATAAGTCCTGCGCTCTTTCGCCCCGTGCGGCACCGAAGCAAGGACACCGATCAGAGATCACTCCCATGCTCAAATGGTGCTCGCGTTCGATCTTCCTGCAAGTTGTGCTCGGCCTTGCCCTCGGCATCGCCTGCGGCCTCAGTTTCCCCGACCTTTCCCTGCAGCTCAAACCCCTCGGCGACGGCTTCATCAAGCTGATCAAGATGCTTATCGGCCTGATCGTCTTCTGCGTGGTGGTCAGCGGCATTTCCGGTGCTGGCGATCTGAAGAAAGTCGGGCGCATCGGCCTGAAATCGGTGATCTACTTTGAAGTGTTGACCACCATCGCCCTGGTGATCGGCCTGGTGTTCGCCTTTACCAGCGGCATCGGCAGCGGCGCCAACATCCACCTGGATCAGCTTTCTGCTGCCGACGCCAGCGGCCTGGCCGAGCGCGGCCAGCATATCCATGGCGCCACCGCGTTCTTCATGGACCTGATCCCCACCTCCGTGGTGGGCGCCTTCGCCGACAACAACATCCTTCAAGTCTTGCTGTTCTCGGTGCTGTTCGGCAGCGCGCTGAACCTGGTGGGTGACTCGGCCGCCGGTATTTCGCGGTTGATCAACGAACTCAGCCACGTGATTTTCCGCATCATGGGCATGATCGTGCGCCTGGCGCCGATCGGCGTCTTCGGCGCCATCGCCTTCACCACCAGCAAATATGGCCTGGAGTCGCTGCAGCACCTGGGTGGCCTGGTAGCGTTGTTCTACCTGACCTGTGCGGGCTTCGTGCTGATCATCCTGGGCACTGTGATGCGCGTGTCGGGGCTCAAGTTGCTGCCTTTCATCAAGTACCTGCGCGAAGAGTTGACCATCGTCCTGGGCACCGCTTCCTCCGATGCCGTGCTGCCGCAGATCATGCGCAAGCTCGAGCACCTGGGCATTGGCAGCTCCACCGTTGGCCTGGTGATCCCGACCGGCTACTCGTTCAACCTTGACGGCTTCTCCATCTACCTGACCCTGGCCATCGTGTTCATCGCCAACGCCACCGGTACGCCGCTGGCGATGACCGACCTGCTGACCATCCTGCTGGTGTCACTGGTGACGTCCAAAGGCGCTCACGGCATCCCAGGCTCGGCACTGGTTATCCTCGCCGCCACCCTCACCGCCGTGCCGGCGATCCCGGTGGTCGGCCTGGTGCTGGTGCTGGCAGTGGACTGGTTCATGGGCATCGGCCGGGCGCTGACCAACCTGATCGGCAACTGCGTGGCTACCGTGGCCATTGCCCGCTGGGAAAAAGACATCGATCTGGAGCGTGCGCAGAACGTGCTCGATGGCAAACCCGGCTTTGCCCATGCACCGCGCAAGCAGCCCAACGCCCATCAACAGGAATTCTGAGCCCACGTGGCCGGCGCTGACGCCGGCCCTTTCAGGAGAAAACCGTGATCAGCTCATCGACCGTCGTCAACTCAGTGGTGGAAAAACTGCGCCAGGCCCTGGCCCGCGGCCAGTGGCGCTCCGGCGACATGCTGCCTGGCCAGCGCGAGCTGGCCGAACAGTTGGGCATCAGCCGCCCCAGCCTGCGCGAAGCCGTGACCGTTCTCGAGACCCTCGGCCTGGTGCGCTCCATGCCGGGCAAGGGCGTACTGGTGCTGGATGCCGAAACGGCCGTGCTGGAGCCAGGCGTCGACAGCAGCGCTGCGGCGAGCCTGGCCGATGTCCTGGAGCTGCGCTACACCCTCGAACCGTTCATCGTCGGCCTGGTGGCGCAATCGGCCAACAGCCAGGACATCGGCCAGCTACGCCTGACCCTGATGGACATGCGCGAAGCGCTGGATGCCGATGACAGCGATGCCGGGGCCAAGGCCTACATCGCCTTCCACGAGGCGCTGTTCGCGCTGACCACCAACCCGATTTTCCAGAGCGTGGTACAGCAGACCGGCAATGCCCTCAAGCAAAGCGCCAACATGCTGCGCAACTCACCCGAACACCTTGCTGCGCGGCTCAAGGAAAACGAAGCCGTGGTACGCGCCATTCGCGACCGCAACAGTGCCCAGGCCAGCGCCCAGATGCGCCAGCACATCCTTGCCGAAGGGCAGCGGATGGGCATCGAACTGAACATCCCGGATGACCATCCGCGCCAATGACCCCAGGAGAGCGACCATGACCGCCTGCGCCCACGCCGCCCCCCACCTGCCTGCCCTGCTCGGGGCCGGCGAAACCCGCCTGTCGGCCGAGCAGATCTACCCCCGCCTGTTCGACGCGATTCTCGAGCAGCGCTTGCCACCCGGCAGCCTGCTGCCCGAGCAGGCACTGGGCAACGCCTTCGGCGTCAGCCGCACGGTGATCCGCCGGGTACTCGGGCGCCTCTCGGACCAGCAAGTGGTGGTACAGCGCCCCAGCCACACCGCGCACCTGGCCGCCCCTGATCCACAACAGGCGCGCCAGGTGCTGAGCGCCCGGCGCCTGGCCGAAACCACCCTGATCAGCCTGGCAGCGCAACGCGCGCGGCCGGCGCAGATCCGCCAACTGCGTTCGCTGGTGGAGCGCGAGCGCCAGCACCACGAGCGTGGCGAACGTTGCGCGGCAATCCGCCTGGGCGGCGAATTCCACCTCAAGCTTGCCCAGGTGGCCGCCAATGCACCGCTGGCACGTTTTCTCAACGGTCTGGTGCCGATGACGTCTTTGATCATCGCCCGCTATGAATCGCCCTGCTGCGACCACTGTGCCTGGCAAGAGCACGCGGCGATCATCGATGCCGTGGAGGCTGGTGACGCGGCAGCCGCGCTTGCACTGATGGATGAGCACCTGGACCGCCTGGAAGAAAAACTCGACCTCGCCTGACAGGGCGCATGCACAGCCGATCACCGGCCCTATACTCGGTTAACCACCCAGCCTCGAAACCCGGGAGGCGGTCGTGTGAACCCACGCATCCTCGTGCTGCTCTGCCTTCTGCTGGCCCTCGGCGGCTGCGCCGGCAAGCGCCCGCCTGCCCCGCCACCGCCCGCCGTGCTGACCCCCGCCGCCTGGCAACGCATCGACCAGGAACTGATCGATGCATCGGTAGGCGCCGCAGGCTCGGCCAACGACTATGCGCGGCGCTCGATGCGGGTATGGAAAGAACAGGTACAGCAACGTACCGAAAGCGACTTCATTCCCTGGTTCACCGGTTACTGGACCCAGCAATGGCTGACCCTCAAGGTCGCCTGGTACAAGCTCAACAGCGGTGAGGGCCGCGAGCCTGCGGAGAAGCGCCTGGCCCTGTACCTGCAGGAGCAGTACCAGAACCGGGTGATCGAGCCGGTGGCCGAGCAGATCAACCCCGAAGTCATCCGCGACCGCGCCTGCGAGTTGTACCTGCAACTCTTTGGCCAGCAACTGCCGGCCATCATCCAGCGCTACAACGCCCCACCCGATCAGCTCAGCCAGCGCCTGAACCGGGTCCCGGCCATTGCCCTGGGGCCGCCGCCGGCGCGCAACGCCAGCCTCTATCAATTGCTCAAGGCCAAGCCACTCGACCAGCAACCCGCCTGGCTCGCCCTGCGCGACCACCTGCACCGGCAAGCGGCCAAGGGCCCGGGGCAGACCGACGTAGGCCTGTCCTCGGTGGCCACCCGCGCCAGCGAAAAGCTTGGCGCCACCCTGGCCCCTCGCGGCATTGCCAGTGCCGTGGCCAGTGCGGTGGGCAAGGTGGCCGGGGCGATGATCTCGGTGGCGGCAGCCGGCTACGGCATGATCACCCACGATCGCGATCACCCGGAGATGGTCGAGCAATTGCGGGTGATCCTCAACGTGGCGCTCAATCAGGAATGGCAGGAGTTGATGGAGAACCGCCAGAGCGGCGCCATGGCGGGGGTGTACTACCTGTCGGGGCAGGTCGAGGACAGTTTGCTGGCCAGTGCGCCGCGGCCAGTGGACCCGGCCGTGCAACCGGAACAACCTGCGCGGCAGGAACCCTTGTTGATCCGCCTGCCGCCATAGCGGTACCGACACCCTCAGGCGGTGGCCATGGCCGATGCCGGCAGACCGAAGATGCGGTCGAACGCCCAGTTGTAGGCAAAGGTGTAGCACGGCACCAGGATGATAAAGGCAAGGTCCACCAGGAACGCCTCGACCAGGCTCATGCCCAGCCACCAGGCAATCAGCGGGATCAGGTACACCACCAGGGTCAGCTGGAAACCGACGGCATGCACCACCCGCCGTGCCACGCTGCGGCCGCGCTTGGCCTGGCGGCTCTCCCAATACTCGAACAGGCTGTTGTAAATCAGGTTCCAGAGCATGGCGATGGTGGTGATCATCACCGCCAGCGGCCCGGTATGCGAAGCCTGGGTATCGGACAAGTAAGCCAGCCCCAGCGTCGACATGCACAAGCCGATCAGCTCGTAGAAAGTCACGTAGACCAGTTTGCGTTTCAGTCCTTGCACCGGTTTTACCTCATGTGGAATCAAGCGAAGGGCGCGAGAATGATTCAAATTTATTGACAGAAAAAGTCTGTAGCTTTCAGATTGACTGACAGGAGGCCGACATGAACTTTTCCAGTGACAATATCCAGCTGTTCCTCGCCGTGCTCGACCGGGGTTCGTTTTCCGCTGCGGCGCGCACCCTTGGCCGGGTACCTTCTGCCGTCAGCATGGCCATCGGCAACCTTGAAGCCGAACTGGGCTACCCCCTGTTCGAGCGTGGCCCGCGCGAGGTTCACCCCACCGCCCAGGCGGTGGCGCTAGAGCCGCACGCCAGGCTGATCGCCGAGCAACTGGGGCTATTGCAGGTGCACGCACTGGAGTTGTCGCAAGGGCTGGAAAGCAGCCTGACCCTCGCCGTGGTCCCGGACATCGATCAGCGCCCGCTGTTTACTGCCATCGCCAGCCTGGGTGAGCGCTACCCGCTGCTGGACATCCAACTGCTCAGCGCCCCGCAGGAAGACGCATTGCAGTTGCTCGACAGCGGCCGTGCCGACCTGTGCCTGGCCTTCGCCGGCCTGCACGTCGATGCCCGCCGGGGGTTTCAGCACATTGGTACAGAATCGCTGGTTGCCACCCTGTCACCGGCGCACCCGGCACTGCGCGACGGGCGCATCCGCTACCTGGAAGACCTGATCAACGTGCGCCAGATCCTGGTGCGCAGCCGCGACCTGCCCCTGGCCGACCCGCGCGCGCTGATCGGCGCCACGCACTGGTCCACCGACAGTTTCGACTTCGCCGTGCAAATGGTCGAAGCAGGCCTTGGCTGGGGCGATTTGCCCTTGGCCAGAGTGGCGCCACTGATCGCTGCCGGGCGCCTGGTACGTCTGCGTTTTGGCAATACCCGCAACGAACTTCAGTTGCCGATTCATGCCTTCTGGCGCAGGCAGCAACCGCTGCGCCAAGCGGCGCGTCTGCTGATCGAACAGCTAGCCAACTGCTAGCGCACCGTCCGTCGAAATCGCCTCAGCCTGATGACGTAAGTGCTTCAATTTTTTATGAGATTTGCCGATATCAGAGTGGACAGGCCCATCGCGCCACAAGCGCGCAGTGCCCTCCCCTCCATGGCTCAAGGTCTCGAAACATGAACCTGAAATTTCGCCACAAGATCCTCCTCAGCGCGTGCGGCGTCGTGGTACTGGCCTTTGCCCTGTTCACGCTCTACAACGATTACCTGCAACGCAACATCATCGCCCAGAACATCGAATCGTCGGTGCAGCAGTCCGGTGCGCTGACTGCCAGCAGCGTACAGAACTGGATGAGCGGGCGCATCCTGGTGCTGGAGAACCTGGCCCAGGACATTGCTGAACAAGGGACGGGCGATACCCTGGCCGGGCTGATCGAGCAGCCTTCCTACACGCAAAATTTCCTGTTCACCTACCTGGGCCAGGCCAATGGTGTGTTCACCCAGCGCCCCAATGCCCAGATGCCGGCCGGTTACGACCCACGCCAGCGCCCATGGTACGGCGCCGCCGCAAACGCCGGGCAGACCGTGCTCACCGCCCCTTACCAAGGCGCCGTCGGAGGCCTGATGGTGACCATCGCCACGCCGGTGAAGCGTGACGGCGAAATGCTCGGAGTGGTCGGCGGCGACCTGACCCTCGATACCTTGGTGCAGATCATCAATTCGGTCGACTTCGGCGGCATCGGCCACGCCTTCCTCGCCGACAGCAGCGGCCAGGTGATCGTCAGCCCCGACAAAGACCAGGTGATGAAGAACCTCAAGGACATCTACCCAGGCGCTGGCTTGCGCGTGGAGCCCGGCATGCAGGATGTCACCCTCGATGGCCAACAGCGGTTGATCTCCTTTGCCCCGGTGGCCGGCTTGCCGTCTGCCCAGTGGTATATCGGCCTGTCGATCGACAAGGACAAGGCCTACGCCGCATTGGGCCAGTTCCGCACCTCGGCGATCATCGCCATGGTCATTGCCGTGGCGGCCATCGCCGGGCTGCTGGGCTTGCTGATCCCGGTGCTGATGCGCCCGCTGACCACCATGGGCCGCGCCATGCGCGACATCGCCGAAGGTGAAGGCGACCTGACTCGCCGCCTTGCCGTGCAGCGCAAGGACGAGTTCGGCGAGCTGGCCACCTCGTTCAACCACTTTGTAGAACGCATTCACACCTCGATCAGCGAAGTGTCGTCGGCCACGCGGCTGGTGCACGACCTGTCGGAAAAGGTGGTCAACGCCTCCAATGCCTCGATCATCGGTTCCGAAGAGCAGAGCATGCGCACCAACAGTGTCGCTGCGGCCATCAACCAGCTGGGTGCCGCCACTCAGGAAATCGCACGCAACGCTGCCGACGCTTCGCAGCACGCCAGCGGCGCCAGCGAGCAGGCCAATGGCGGGCGCGAAGTGGTGGAAGAAGCGATCAACGCCATGACCGCCCTGTCGCAGCGCATCAGCGAATCCTGCGAACAGATCGAAACGCTCAATGCCAGCACCGACGAAATCGGCAAGATCCTCGACGTGATCAAGGGCATCTCCCAGCAGACCAACCTGCTGGCGCTCAACGCCGCGATCGAAGCGGCCCGTGCTGGTGAAGCCGGGCGCGGGTTTGCCGTGGTCGCCGACGAGGTTCGCAACCTGGCGCACCGCACCCAGGAATCGGCGGAAGAGATCCACCGCATGATCACCAGCCTGCAGGTCGGCTCGCGTGAGGCGGTGCACACCATGAACACCAGCCAGGTGTCCAGCGAACAGACCGTGCAGGTCGCCAACCAGGCCGGTGTTCGCCTGGCCAGCGTGACCCAGCGCATCGGCGAGATCGACGGCATGAACCAGTCGGTGGCCACCGCTACCGAAGAGCAGACCGCAGTGGTCGAGAGCCTTAACCTGGACATCACCCAGATCAATGCGCTCAACCAGCAAGGGGTAGAGAACCTCAACCAGACGCTGCAGCATTGCGATGCGCTGGCGCAGCAGGCCGGGCGTTTGAAGCAACTGGTGGGCAGCTTCCGCATCTGAGGTGATGTGCCGGCACGCTCGCCTTCTGCAGGGGATGAGCGTGCCGGCGCTGAAGCCCAGGCAGTTATAACCTAATAACGAACAAGTCTATTTGGCTATATAAACTACCTATATGCTGGCACCCATCCGATCACGGGCAAAGCTGGGCAGTCGAGTAGCGTATGGATGTAGGTTCTTTCGGTTTCACCATAGCCGGGCTGGTTGTGGGGTTCATCGTCGGCATGACCGGCGTCGGTGGCGGTTCGCTGATGACGCCGATCCTGCTGTGGTTTGGCATCAGCCCGGCCACCGCTGTCGGCACCGACCTGCTCTACGCCGCCATCACCAAGGCCAGTGGCGTGTGGGTGCACAGCCGCAACAAGAACATCGACTGGAGAATCACCGGCCTGCTCAGCCTGGGCAGCGTCCCGGCAGCAGCGCTGACCCTGTGGTTCCTGAGCTCCCTGCACACCGACACCTCGGCGCTCAACGGCATCATCAAGCAGGGCCTGGCGGTGGTATTGATCCTCACTGCGCTGGCAATCCTGTTCAAGTCGCGGCTGCAAGCGTTCGCCAACCGCCATGCCGGTGACCATTACCAACTTAGCGACCGTAGCCTAAACATCCTTACCGTACTCACCGGCGTGGTGCTGGGTGTCATGGTAACCCTCACCTCGATCGGTGCCGGCGCCCTAGGCACCGTGGCGCTGTTTTTGCTTTACCCGTTCCTGGTCACCCGCCGCCTGGTGGGCACCGAGATCGCCCACGCGGTGCCGTTGACCCTGGTCGCAGGCCTGGGCCACGCCGGCATGGGCAACATGGACTGGTCGCTGCTGGGTTACCTGCTGCTCGGCTCGTTGCCCGGCATCTACCTGGGCAGCCACCTCACCGGGCGGATCTCCGACCGCGTGCTGCGGCCCTGCCTGGCGGGGATGCTGTTGCTGATCGGGTACAAGCTGGCGTTTTGAGGAAAGGGTTTGGCGTGAGACGGGTTGGCCGGCCCTCACGCCATCACAAGCCACACCTCACCCGAGCTGCAAGCGCCATCGCCCGGTAAAGCTCAGTTGCACACGCGACAAAGGCAGCACATCAATCTGCCGATGGGCAGCCAGGGGGCAGCCAAGCACCTGCACCAGCACCGCACGAATCACCATGGGATGGGTCACCGCCACCCACTCGCCCGGTTTATCGAATGCCGCCAGCCACCCCGCCATGCGCTGGCACAGCTCGGCAAACGACTCACCACCATGCGGCGCACTGTGCGGGTCGTCCAGCCACAACGCCAGCGCCTGCGGTTGCTCAGCCTGCAATTGTTTCAATGCCAGCCCGTGCCAGCACCCCAGGTCGCAATCGGCCAACGCTGGCTCGACCTGCACCGGCATCGAAAAACCTGCCGCCGTTGCCCTCGTACGCTGCTCCGGCGCGGTCAGCATGCGCGTTTCAGGTGCCACGGCGAACGGCTGGGCGTGCAGCGGCAAGATGCTGTCGTCAGGGCGGTGCAAGCGCCCGGTCTTCTGGGCCGTTGTCAGGGCATGACAGATCAAGGTCAGGTGTACGGCTTTCACCAGGCGGCTTCTTCGCAGGGGACGGCCGACTGGTTTAGCACGCCGAGGTTATTTTTTCCGCAACAATGTCGCAGCCCTGGAGGAACACTGCGTTACGATGGCCAGTCCAAATTAGGCGAAATGCCACTAGAGCCGACCCGAATGCCAGCCAGCTCCTCCTCTCCCAGCCCGTTGCTGCTAGCCCTGCGCGAGGGCACACGCGACTGCCACAAGTCGCTCGAAGCCCGCCTGCCGTTCTTTCAAGCGCACTTCGATGCCGCTGCCTACAGCCGGCTACTGCAAGCCTATTACGGGTTCCACGCCCCTCTCGAAGCGCGGCTGGGCGATTATCAGGAACCCGTGAGGGCCAAGACACCGGCTCTCACCCTGGACCTGCAAGCCTTGCACCTGAGCGCCGCCGACATCGATGCCCTGCCCCTGTGCCAGGCGCTGCCTGCCATCAACGATGAGGCAAGCGCGCTGGGTGTGATGTACGTAATGGAAGGCTCGACCCTGGGCGGTCAGGTACTCAAAAAGGCGATGTCCGAACGCCTGGGTCTCGACCCGGCCAGCGGCACAGGTTTTTTAGATGTATACGGTGCGCGGACCGGCAACTACTGGCGCAGCTTTCTCGACCGCCTTGGCCAGGCCTCGACAGCACCTGCAGCGCAGGCCGCCACCGTGCAGGCGGCCATCGAAACATTCCAGTGCTTCGAGCGCTGGCTCGGGCAACGCAACGTGCTGAACCAAAAACCCGGCTAAAGAGGCCTGTTTGCTCTGACCCTGCCGCCGGCAAGCCGGCGATGGGGCCCGCTCAGGCAAACAGCTGCAGCAGCACCCACCCCGGCACCAACCCCGCCAGCCCGACCGCCAGCCGCGGCCAATACGGCAACAGCACGACCAGCAGCATTGCCCCCAGCGACATCATCGCCAACCAGGCCACCGGCGCCATGGCCCAGCCCCAGGCCTGGGCACAGAGCAACAGGCTGATCATAAGTGCCAGCCAGCCAGCGCCACGCAGCACCACGCGCAATGGCCGCGGGCAAGCCCGCTGCCATACCTGCTTGTAGTGCCGCTCCAGGCCTTGGCAAAGGCCAAGCATGCCGGCATAGGCGAACAGCGTGCCGCCCGCGATCAGCATCATCATGCGCCTGCCTCCACGCTGCGCCCTGCCTTGCGTGCAAGCGGCGCCGGCTCGGCGTTCTGCACGCGCCACGCCACCACACCGAGCAATACCCCCAGCACCAGTGCGCAAGCCGCCACGCCCAGGCGCAAGGCATCCGCCAGCCCACCGAACAGCCCAAGGCCCATGCACAGCAGTGCCGTCAGTCCCAACTGCTCCACCCACGCCCGGCGCGCAGGCCTGATACCCGCATGCAACAGCGCCAGCAGCCATACACCAAAGAACGCCCGCACCTCCCAGGCTTCGCGCTGTACCAGCTCGACCGGCAGCAGGCGGCTGGCCCAGAGCAAGCCGGCACAGGCCAGCAGCAAACCGGCAACGAAACCGACATTGCACACCTCGGCCACCCGGTACCAACGCCGCGCCGACAACTGCGCGCTGGCGTACTTGCGCCCACGCTTCACGCAAAACAGCACCAGGCCACTGGCGATCATCACGCAGCTGATAACGCCACAAACGAAGTACAACCAACGCATCGGGTACCCGCCAAACTGGGCAAAATGCAGGCCGACCATGACCCGCTGGGTCAAGGGGGCCGCACGCCACTCGGTCACATCGCTGAGCAACTGGCCGCTGACACCATCGAATACCATGGCCTGCCCCTTGGACAGGGCGATGCGGTTACCCAGTTCAGGGCGGACCTCGATACGTGCCCCGGCAGTGTTGGGATTGCGGATATTGAAACCGCCTATGGGCCCCAAGCGTGCCTGCGCCTGGGCCAGTAGCGGCACCACATCGGCCAGCTCCGCAGGTTGCCTGGCAAGGCCCCTTGGCTGCTCCAGGCGGGCGTTGCCCTGGGCCTTGAAGTAGGCCCGGTTGTCCCCGGCGAACAGCGCATCGACACCTGCAGGAATGTAGATGAGCATGAAGATCACAAGCCCCGTGTAGGTGATCATCAGGTGGAATGGCAGCAACAGCACTGCACTGGCGTTGTGAAAGTCCAGCCAGGAGCGCTGGCCCTTGTTCGGCCGGAAAGTGAAGAACTCCTTGAAGATCTTCTTGTGGATGACAATGCCGGTGACAAGCGCCGCCAGCATCACCAGCGCCAGTGCACCGACCACGAAGATGCCCCAGTTGCGCGGCAGGTCGAGGGTGAAATGGAAGCGGAAAAAGAAATTGCCGCCGACACTGTCGCGTACCTCGATGGCCTCGCCCGTCTGCGGGTCGAGCTGTACGCCGCCGCCATGGCGCCGCTCACCGGTAGACACCCGCAGCCCGGGCGAACGATCGGTGGGCAGGCTGACGCCCCAGTTGCCGGCCTGCGGCTCATGGGCTTGCAGGTAGGCAATGGCGCGCCGCGCGGCATCGGCCTGGGTCACTTCACTGGCCGGGATTTCCGGCTGCATCCAGTGGTTCAGTTCTTTGTCGAACACCGCCAGGGTGCCGGTGACGAAGATGGCGAACAGCAGCCAGCCGAAGATCAGCCCGCCCCAGGTGTGCAGCCAGGCCATCGATTGAGTGAAGGTGTTCTTCATGCCAGCCACTCCAGCGCCTGGGGCCAGAAGCCGATCAACGCCAGGGGCGCAGCCAGGGCCAGCGGTAGCCAGGCGCGCACCGCGTCACGGCTGGCAAAGGCCCATAGGATGGCTGCGGTGTAGAAAATGAAGGCCGGCAGGGTCGCGACGATGACCGCATCGGCAGGTGACAGGGGCAGCAGCCGCGCCAGGCAGGCGGTGGCCGCATAGCTAAGCGCGTAGCCCCCCAACAGCGCGGCGCTGCTGCGCGAGAGGATCTGCAACCAGGCGGTCTTAGTGTTCATTGGGGTATTTCCTGGTAGTCACATCGAGGCAAGCCCGCTCCCCAGGTACGCCACTTCGCTTGCGCCCGTGGGGTATCTGCAGGAGCGGGCTTGCCCCGCGAATGGGCCGCAGCGCGGCCCCAGTATCAGAACGAGATATTCAAGGAAGCAAACACCGCACGTCCCGGCTGGTTGTAGGTGTTGGCACCCGAGCTGCTGGCATTGCCACCGCGATAGATTTGCTTGTCGAACACGTTGTTCACGCCCACCCGCACGTCATAGTTGGCGTTGAACTTGTACCCGGTGCTGACATCCACCAGCCCGTAAGCCTCGACATCCTGCTGCGCCTCGGCGTCGTAGTCTTCCTGGGTGCGGTAGTTGTAGGTCGGCGACTTCTGCTTGCCGTAGTAGGTCCCGGCCACCTGGAACGAAAGCTTGTCGGTGGCGCGCCAGTCCAGGGTGCTGTTGAGCGTGTATTCGGGGATCACCGACAGCGGCTCGCCCGTCTCGCGGTTGTCGTTGTCGAGCATCCAGGTCAGGTTGGTGTTCCAGTCCAGTACCGGGGTCAGTTCGACGAACAGGTTGCCCTCGATGCCTTCCACACGTGCCTCGCCGGCGTTCTCCCACTGGGTCACGCGGCGGCCGCTGTTGATGGTGTAAAGCACATCGGTGTCACCGATGATCTTGTTCTTGTAATCGTTGCGGAAGTACGTCGCGCTGGTACGCCAGGTGCCGCGGTCGTACAACAGGCCGATTTCCTTGTTGACGCTGATTTCCGGCTTGAGGTCGGCATTGCCCTGCAGGTAGCAGCCCCCGGAGTTGCTCTGCTGCACACTGCAACCGTTGCCACGGCTGTAGAGCAGGTAGTTGGGGTTGGACTGATACAGGTTCGGCACCTTGTAGGCCCGGGCGATACCGCCCTTGACCGACAGCGCATCGGTCAGCTTGTGCGACAGGTTGAGGCTGGGGCTGAAGTTGTCGCCAAAGGTTTCGTGGTGGTCGAAGCGCAGGCCCGGGGTGACGGTGGTGTCGCCCAGCACAATGTTGTCCTCGACGAACAACGCGTAGCTCTTGGCGGTCATCTTCGAGTTGCTGCGATCGAAGCCACTGATGACGTCACTGCCACCGCCGCTGGGGTCGAAGCTCTGGGGGCGGAACGAGCCCTGGTCGTTGAGCGATTCGTAAAGGTACTCGCCGCCCAGGGTCAGCACATGTTCAGTACTGCCCATGGCAAACGGCAGGTTCACTTCGCTGCTCAGGCGAGTGTTGCGCAGCCGCGACATGGCTGCACCGCTGTCGTTGATCGCACCTTCCGGGCCACCGGCCAGGCCTTCGTTGAGACGCCAGTTGCGTACGTATTCGTAAGCCAGGCTGGTCTTGCTGGTGCCCCAGCTGAAATCGCCAAGGTGGGTCAGGTCATAGGTGTTGCGCTGCATGACATTGGTCTCGTGGCCATACAGGCTGGAGATCAGGTCGACATTGCTACCACCGTTGCTGTTCATGGTATCGCCGGCATAGAGGTTGCCCTGGCGGCTGTAACCGGCGCTGGCTTCAAGGCGGTGCTCGTCGTTGAGCCGCCAGCTCAGCAGGCCGTTGATGTCCTTGTTGCGCACGCCCTCACGGCCGGCGACCAGCGCGCTGTTGGCGTGGTCGGCGTTGATGTCCAGGTCGTCGGCGTCGGTCTTGGCCAGGCCACCGTACAAACGGAAACCGAGGTTGTCGGTAAGCCCACCGCTGAGGTTGAAGTTGGCACGACGGCTGACACCCTCGGCACTGTCTTGCGGCATTTGCGTGAACAGGTTGAGGCTGCCCTTGAACGCCTCGGTGGGCCGCTTGGTGATGATGTTCACCACCCCGCCCATGGCGCCCGAGCCGTAGCGCGCCGCCGCGGGGCCGCGCAGGATTTCGATGCGCTCGACCGCCTCGGCCGGCACCCAGTTGGTTTCGCCGCGGGTGTCGCGGTCGCCGTTCCAGCCGTAGCGCACGGCGTTGCGCGCGCTGGACGGTTTGCCGTCGATGAGGATCAGGGTGTTCTCCGGGCCCATGCCGCGCAGGTCGATCTGCCGGTTGTTGCCACGCGCACCACTGGCGCTGTTGCCGGTCAGGTTGACCCCCGGCTCCCGACGGATGATGTCGGACAGGTCGTTGGCCGGCGGGCGACGCTTGATGTCTTCTTCAGTGATGATCGACGAACCCAGCGCCTGACGTGCCTCACGCTCTGCAGTGACCAGGGTGTCCTGGATCACCAGTGCGTCGTCGGCCACCGGCATTTCCAGCACCTCACCAGGGCTGCGCTCCACTGTTTCAGCGGCGGTCGCCATCATGGCCGGTGACGCCAACGCGACAAACGCCAGGGCCAGGCTGTTGGGTGAAGTTCTGCACTGCATTGACACATCTCCTGCGATGGGTAAGCGAAGGGCACATCCCTGCCAGGAAGCCGGAAGGCCCGCGCCCACCGGCCTCGCAAACACTGTTCGGGGGCCAACAGGGTTGGTAAATATAGTGATTCTCAAATGGGTTTAAATCTTATTTACGAAACTTACATGTTTGCACCGGAACTTTTCCGACGCGTAGCCAGCCCGTGTACAGTCACTTTTGCCCCTCTCCCCTGAGATGAGACAGCGTTTCCATGCTCCCAGCCGCTCTGATCTTCCTGTTCACCCTGACCCTGGTCGTCTGGCAGCCCAAAGGCCTCAGCGTTGGCTGGAGCGCCACACTTGGCGCCGTGCTGGCCCTGGTGTTCGGCGTGGTATCGCTGCATGACATCCCCACGGTATGGGCCATCATCTGGAACGCCACCGCCACCTTCATCGCCCTGATCGTCATCAGCCTGCTGCTGGACGAAGCGGGCTTTTTCGAATGGGCGGCGCTGCATGTGGCGCGCTGGGCGCGAGGGGACGGGCGCCGCCTGTTCGCCTTCATGGTGCTGCTGGGCGCGGCGGTGTCGGCGCTGTTCGCCAATGACGGCGCGGCGCTGATCCTCACCCCGATCGTCATGTCGATGCTGCTGGCGCTGCGCGTCTCCCCGGCGGCGACCCTGGCCTTCGTCATGGGTGCAGGCTTCATTGCCGACACCGCCAGCCTGCCGCTGGTGGTATCCAACCTGGTGAACATCGTCTCGGCGGACTACTTCGATCTGGGGTTCAACGCCTATGCCTCGGTGATGGTGCCAGTGAACCTGGTAGCAGTGGCTGCCACGCTACTGGTGCTGTGGCTGTATTTTCGCCGCGACATTGCGCTGCGCTATGCCACCGAGGACCTCAAGGTGCCGGCCATGGCCGTGCGCGACCGCGCAACGTTCCGTGTCGGCTGGGCGGTGCTGCTGGCATTGCTGGCCAGCCTGTTCGTGCTCGAGCCCATGGGCATTCCGGTCAGTGCCGTGGCCGCAGCCTGCGCGGCGGTACTGTTCGCCGTTGCCGCCCGGGGCCATGTGATCTCCACCCGCCGCGTGCTGCGCGAGGCACCGTGGCAGATCGTGGTGTTTTCGTTGGGGATGTACCTGGTGGTCTACGGCTTGCGCAATGCCGGCCTCACCGACTCGCTCGGCAATGTGCTGAGCTGGCTGGCCGGGCACGGGCTGTGGGCAGCCTCGCTGGGTACCGGCCTGATTGCGGCGCTGCTGTCGTCGGTCATGAACAACATGCCCAGCGTGCTGATCGGCGCGCTGTCGATTCATGCCAGCGAGGCGCAGGGTGTGGTGCGCGAAGCGATGATCTATGCCAACGTGATCGGCTGCGACCTGGGGCCGAAGATCACCCCGATCGGCAGCCTGGCCACGCTGTTGTGGCTGCATGTGCTGGCGCGCAAGGGCGTGACCATCGGCTGGGGGTATTACTTCAAGGTTGGGGTGTTGTTGACGGTGCCGGTGTTGCTGGTGACCTTGGCAGCGTTGGCGGTGCGCCTGAGCCTTTGAAAACGCCGCAGGGCACTGCCCTGTATTCGACCGTGAGGTGAGTGACCTCATGTACAGGCCTCAACGCAGCCCGAACGTCATCGGCAGAGAGCACCTCTGGGCCATGCACACTGACGATGGCAGCATGCGCTTGAGGCCCCACTTTCCAGACATGCAGGTCGGTGATCTGCAAATCGCCGGCTTGGCCAAGCAACTCCCTGATTTCTTCGGCGACAGGGTTATCGGTCTTATCAAGCAATACGGCCGCAGTATCCTTCATCAGCAACCACGCCCAGCGTGCAATCACAACAGCGCCAATGATCCCCATGACCGGATCGAGCCATATCCAGCCAAGGTATCTACCGGCCAGCAGCGCGACGATCGCCATGACCGACGTGACCGCATCGGCGAGCACATGGACGTAAGCCGACCGCAAGTTGTTATCTCCATGCGAATGGGTGTGATGCCCATGCGAATGGCTGTGATCATGACCGCCGCTGGCCAGAAGAAGGGCGCTAATGATATTGACCAGCAAACCAACGATCGCAATCAGAGTCGCCATCCCGAACTGCACTTGGGTAGGCTGAAATAGCCGCAGAACCGACTCGATACCGATGCCTAACGAGACAAAACCAAGAATCAACGCAGAAGCGAACCCTCCAAGGTCACCCACTTTACCGGTACCAAAGCTGTAGGCAGCACTTGCCGAATGCTTGCGGGCGTAAGCATAGGCCGCAGCGGCAATTCCCAGCGCGCCCGCATGGGTTGCCATATGGAAACCATCTGCCAAAAGCGCCATCGATCCCGTGACATAGCCTGCGGCAATCTCACCGACCATCATCACCACGGTGAGCATCACTACCCACAATGTTCGTTTGGCATTGTCATCGTGGGCGGTGCCCAAGAAGTTGTGGCTATGTTCGAAATCAGTCGTGCTCATGGCCTGCTCACTTTGAATACCGCCGAATCGGCATCGAATGGGTCTTCAACGTTTTGTGCGCGCTCCAGTTAGGTCAGACCTTTCCCCCCTTGGTTGCCCTTCAGTGTGCAACAAAAATGGCACTCAACCAGAAGCTGACGGAAAAGTAATGTCGGGCTCAGCTTGCTGACAGCGCCCGGTAGCTAGCCTGAACCCGAGACCAGCGCCTATCAGGCGGAGTGAGAGCTCAATTGAAACGGGATGGTTGCCCAAGTCGCAGCCTGGATATCAGTGATCTACCTGACTGGACGCAACGGCATGCAAAGCAAAACCACGAGACGCTCATTCGTCACGGGCCTCGCTGCTACCGGACTACTGGGTGGGCTGGGCATGTGGCGCACGCCGGTCTGGGCCGTGACCAGCCCTGGCCAACCCAACGTACTGACCGGCACCGATTTTGACCTGTACATCGGTGAGCTCCCGGTGAACATTACCGGCGCAGCGCGTACGGCAATGGCCATCAACGGCTCGCTGCCGGGACCGATTCTTCGCTGGCGAGAGGGCGACACAGTCACGCTGCGCGTGCGCAATCGCTTGAAACAGGATACGTCCATCCACTGGCACGGGATCATTCTGCCGGCAAACATGGACGGCGTACCGGGCCTGAGCTTCCATGGCATCGCCCCGGATGGCATGTATGAATACAGGTTCAAGGTCCACCAGAACGGCACCTACTGGTACCACAGCCACTCGGGCTTGCAGGAGCAGGTCGGTGTTTACGGTGCGCTGGTGATCGATGCGAAGGATCCAGAGCCTTTCACCTACGACCGTGACTACGTCGTCATGCTCAGCGACTGGACCGACGCAGATCCGGCGCAGGTCATGTCCAAGCTCAAAAAACAGTCGGACT
This sequence comes from Pseudomonas sp. p106, assembly GCF_003936645.1. Taxonomy (NCBI): domain Bacteria; kingdom Pseudomonadati; phylum Pseudomonadota; class Gammaproteobacteria; order Pseudomonadales; family Pseudomonadaceae; genus Pseudomonas; species Pseudomonas sp. p106. The sequence continues at coordinate 74,526 of NZ_RHQR01000002.1, read as the reverse complement.
ACTACAACTTCCACAAGCGGACGGTTGGCGATTTCGTCGATGACGTGAGTGAGAAAGGCTGGTCTGGCGCTGTAGCCGATCGGAAGATGTGGGCTGAGATGAAGATGAGCCCAACCGATCTTGCTGACGTGAGTGGGTATACCTACACCTACCTCATGAACGGCAAGGCGCCCAATGACAATTGGACTGGAATATTCAAGCCAGGCGAGAAAATCCGGCTGCGCTTTATCAACGGCTCCGCCATGACCTATTTCGACGTGCGTATACCCGGCTTGAAGATGACGGTCGTCGCAGCCGACGGGCAGTACGTCAAGCCTGTGTCGATCGATGAATTCCGCATCGCGGTTGCCGAAACCTACGATGTCATTGTCGAGCCTGAAAACGAGCAGGCTTACACCCTCTTTGCCCAATCCATGGATCGCACTGGCTATTCCAGAGGCACCCTGGCTGTTCGCGAGGGCATGCAAGGCCCGGTGCCTGCTTTAGACCCAAGGCCTTTGATCTCCATGAGCGACATGGGGATGGACCACGGCAACATGGCCGGCATGGAGCACAACAATATGGCGGGTATGGACCATGACAGCATGGCCGGCATGAATCACGGCAGCATGACGACTGGCAGTGCCATGCAAAGCCATCCCGCCTCGGAAACAAACAACCCGCTGGTCGACATGCAGACCATGACCCCGACGCCCAAGCTGAACGACCCAGGAATCGGGCTTCGTGACAATGGCCGTCGTGTGCTCACTTATTCGGATTTGCGAAGCACCTTCATCGACCCGGATGGCCGTGAACCGGGCCGGACTATCGAACTGCACCTCACCGGCCATATGGAAAAGTTCGCCTGGTCGTTCGACGGCATCAAGTTCTCTGATGCCCAGCCGCTGCGGCTCAAATACGGCGAGCGCCTGCGCATCACCTTGGTCAACGACACCATGATGACTCACCCCATCCACCTGCACGGCATGTGGAGCGACTTGGAGGATGAGAATGGCAACTTCATGGTCCGAAAGCACACGATCGATATGCCTCCCGGCGCGAAACGAAGCTATCGGGTAACCGCCGATGCGCTAGGGCGTTGGGCCTATCACTGCCATCTCATGTACCACATGGAAACGGGCATGTTCCGGGAAGTGCGCGTAGACGAATGAACAGGAGAGACGAGATGAGCAAACCAATGAAGCGAAGCGCCTTTTCCCTGAACCATGAAGGCATCAATCCCAGCATGATGCCGGAATCACAGGGTAGCGACATAGCTGAGGCAGGGAAAAATGGCCGATAGCTTTGCACGACCATCGTTGCTGGCACTGACCGTTTCTCTTGGCGTGCTGGCCGTTTCGCCCTGCATCGCCGCTGAAATGGATCATTCCGGGATGGATCACTCGGCAATGGGTCACAGCCAGCCCAAAGCCACCCCCGCCTCGACCGCCCGCACGCCGATCCCAGTGCTGACCGACGCCGACCGCCAGGCTGCCTTTCCCCCGCTTGACGGGCACAAAATGGACGACAGCGGGATCAACGGGTTTTTCTTGCTGGACCAGCTGGAATACCAAAACGCCGATGAAGGCAGCACGCTTGCCTGGGATGCATCAGGATGGGTGGGCGGCGACGTCAACCGGCTCTGGATTCGCGCGGAGGGCGAGCGCACCAACGGGGTAACTGAAGATGCGCAGCTGCAACTCCTGTACGGCCGCTCGATCAGCCCATGGTGGGACGTAGTCGCCGGCCTGCGGCAGGACTTCGAGCCGGAATCGCCCCAGACCTGGGCAGCCTTCGGTATTCAGGGCATGGCGCTGTACGACTTCGAAGCGCAAGCGACGGCTTTCATAGGTGAGAACGGTCAGACTGCCGTCCGCCTGGAGGGTGAGTACGACATACTGCTGACCAATCGCTTGATCCTTCAGCCAACCGCTGAGGCCAACTTCTATGGCAAGAACGATCCGCAACGCGCGGTCGGCACTGGCCTGGCCAACACGGAAGTCGGACTTCGCTTACGCTACGAAATTGTCCGCCAGTTTGCCCCCTACATAGGCATCGCCTGGAGTCGTTCCTACGGCAAAACCGCCGACTTCATCCGTGATGAAGGCGGAGACGTGGACGAAGCGCGCTTCGTTGCCGGCATTCGCATGTGGTTCTGAGAACTCGACATACAAAGAACAACTCCAACGCTGGTGTCGGCGGGGGCTTTAGGTAACACGGCAGTTCTGGGCGCGCCCTACATCGGCCTGGTGAACTGGTCGGTATTTGAAGATGCCGGCACCCTACATGCTGTCGCCGTCTATCCTGACCTGGTACCTGTGCAGCGCACGCAGGTTGAACAACGCAACCAGCGAGATGGAATGCTCCTTGTGATCAGCGGCCGACGGCGGGCATTTGTATGAATGAACAGATAACACTGGGGCCGTTGTAGGGTCGATCGGGCGCAAGACATTTCGACGAGTGGGGGACATGCCATGTGCGGACGCTTCGCCCAGTATCAAGGCCAGGCCGATTACCTGCGTGAGCTTAACGCCGAGCAGGACGTGATCAGCGGTTACGACAACGTGCCCATTGGCCGTTACAACGTGGCCCCTGGCAGCCGCGTGTTGGTGTTGCACAACGCCGCCAATGGCCTGCGCATCGACCCCTGCCATTGGGGTTGGGCACCGTTCTGGGCCAAGGGCCCGAGGCCCGCGCCGATCAACGCACGGGTGGAAACCGTGACCACGGGCAAGTTCTTCAAGGCACTCTGGCCTCAAGGGCGAGCCCTGGTCATGGCAGACGGCTGGTACGAATGGGTGAGCGACCCGCACGACCCCAGGCGCAAGCAACCCTACTTCATCCGCCTGAAAAGCCAGGCTCCGATGTTCATGGCCGCGCTGGCTCAGGTACGTTCTGGGCTGGAGCCGAACGAAGGGGATGGGTTCGTGATCATTACCGCAGCGAGTGATGCAGGAATGGTCGATATCCATGACCGCCGGCCACTGGTACTGGGGCCGGCGGATGCGCGGGCGTGGATCGACCTGGAAGTGCCTGCCGAGGAGGCCGAGCGGTTGGCACGGGAGCGGTGCCTGCCGGTAGAAGCCTTTGAATGGTTTGCGGTAGGCGAGGCCGTGGGGAATGTCCGTAATGAAGGCGCGCAGTTGATCGTGATGCAGCCCTGAACAGGGTACAGGCCTCCTAGACCTGCAACGCTACCTCCGGCTTTTGCTCCAGCAGCGACCAACCACCCTGCCCGTCCACTTCCAGCCGGTGGGTATGGAACCCGGCCAACGTACTGCGATGGCCGACACTCACCAGCAAGGTTTGCGGCATTTCATTGCGCAGCAGCGAATACAACGCATGCTCCAGGCCTTCATCCATCGCCGAGGTGGACTCGTCGAGGAACACCACCTGCGGCCGGTTGAACAGCACCCGGGCAAACGCCAGCCGCTGCTGCTCACCGACCGAGAGGATATGCGACCAGTCGCAACTGACCGCCAGCCGCTCAGCCAGGTGGGCCAGGTTGACCTGGCGCAGCGCCTGCTGCATGCGCGCCTCGTCCTCCGGCTTGCTGTCAGCCGGGTAGGCGATGGCGGTTCGCAGGTCCCCCAGGGGCAGGTACGGGCGCTGCGAGAGGAACAGCGCCTCGGTGCCGGTGGGCCGCCTGACCTCACCCTCGGCGTAAGGCCACAGCCCCGCCAGGGCGCGCAACAAGGTGGTCTTGCCACTGCCCGACGGGCCCTTGATCAGCAGCGCCTGGCCGGCCTGCAAGCGCAAGTCGAGGTCGGCGATCAACGCGTGGCCGTCGGGGCGCATCACCTGCAAACCCGAGATATCCAGGGCCTGCGCCTGTTCCTGGGTGCTGACCCGCGGCAAGGTGCTGGCCTGCTGGTTGGCATCGAGAAACCCGGTCAGACGGTCGAGCGTGGCGCGGTACTGGGCAAAGGTGTCGTAGGACTCGCGGAAGAACGACAACGCATCCTGCACCTGGCCAAACGCTTGGGAGGTCTGCATGACATCGCCCAGCTTGATCGCGCCACTGAAGAAGCGCGGCGCCTGGAGGATGAACGGGAACACCACTGCCACCTGGCTGACGCCCAGGTTGAAACCGCTGAACTTCAGGTTGCGGAACACCAGTGCCCAGACATTGACGATCAATGCCCCGAAGCGGCCCAGCAAGGTCCCCCGCTCCACCTGCGCGCCCTGGTAGAACGCAATGTTCTCAGCGTTTTCACGCAGGCGCATCAGCGCATAACGGAAGTTGGCGGTGAGTTTTTCGTTGAGGAAGTTCAGGCGGATCAACGGCTGCCCGAGGCGGAAGGCAATCCAGGTGGCGATCAGCACATACACATACACGGCAAACACCATGGCCCGGGGGATTTCCACACCCGCTATCGCCAGCGGCGCCGACAGCCCCCAGAGGATGGCGGTGAACGCCACCAGCGACACCAGCGCGCTGACCGCGCCCAGCGCCAGGGTTACCGAGTTGGTGACGAAGGCGTTGACGTCCAGTTCGATACGCTGGTCGGGGTTGTCTACAGGCTCGGCGAGGAACTGGCCGCGGTAATAGGCGTCACCGTGGAGCCAGTCGTTGGTCAGGCGCTCGGTCAGCCAGACCCGCCAGCGGATGCTGAAGGCCTCGGTCACGTAGAAGGTGAACAGCGAACGCAGCACATGAAGGGTGGCCAATACCGCGAACACGCCCAGCAAGTACCAGAAGGCGGTTTGGTCGAGGGCCTGCAGGGCGCTGTAGAAGCCGTTGTACCAGAACGAGAACAGCACGTTCATGCGTACCGAAAACAGGGTCAGCACCAGCAGTGCGGCAAACACCAGCAGCGGTCGCCAGCTGCGCCTGAAGGAGAAATAGGGCCCGGCAAGCTGCCAGAACTGGCTACCCCAGCGCGTGTAGCGCACAGCCAGCGCAGCGGCGGCGGTGAAGCCGATCAGGGTGATGAACGAAGCGATTGCAAGCCAGCTCAGGCTCTCTTGCAGGGCCTGGTGCCAGTTCATGTCCATGGTGGGTATCCGTGACGAGTGTTTACGCGAGCGTAGCATTGCGCCGGCTTTGGTCAGGCATTCATGACGGACATTTCATTTTGTCGGCACCGCCCCTATCGCCGGCAAGCCGGCCCCACAGGAATTGCACTCGATTCGAGGGCAGTCCAGGAGTCCCACCGCTTGCTGGCGACGGGGGCAGCGCAGACAAACGCTAAGCCAAGGCCTCCACCACCTTGGGGTCCAAACCCTCCCCTGCATGGGCCTGGGCCCATTCCCCCAACTGCCTGCGCATCGCCGGGGTCCAGAAGTTCTGCAAATGCTGCTGCACCCCTTTCACCGCCAACGCATGATCAGGCTCGCTGTCGAAGTAATGGGCAATCTGGTTGGCCATCTTGACCAGGTTTTCGATGCTCATCGGCGTACCTCGGCCTGCTCGGGCTTGTCGGCCGTGCGGCGCTCCTTGAGCCGGCGCCGCTGTTCATCGCGGAAGTCCTGGTAGCGCTTTTGCCACTGCGACGGGTGGAACACCTTGACCACCTCCACCGCCGTAACCTTGTACTCCGGACAGTTGGTGGCCCAGTCGGAATTGTCGGTAGTGATCACGTTGGCGCCGGACTCGGGGAAGTGGAAGGTGGTGTACACCACCCCCGGCGCCACGCGCTCACTCACCTTGGCACGCAGGACCGTCTGCCCGGCGCGGCTGCCGATGCCGACCCAGTCGCCGTCATGGATGCCGCGGCTTTCGGCGTCGGTGGGGTGCAGCTCCAGGCAGTCGGCAGCATGCCAGGCGACGTTCGCGGTGCGCCGGGTCTGGGCACCGACGTTGTACTGGCTGAGAATGCGCCCGGTGGTCAGCAGCAGTGGGTAGCGGCTGTTGACCTTCTCGTCGGTGGGCACATAGCCGGTGAGCATGAAGCGCCCTTTGCCCCGCACGAACTGATCGATGTGCATGGTCGGCGTGCCGTCGGGCGCGGCGTCGTTGCACGGCCACTGCAGGCTGCCATGGCGGTCGAGTTCGGCGTAGCTGACGCGGTGAAAGGTTGGTGTCAGGCGGGCGATTTCGTCCATGATCTCGGACGGGTGGCGGTAGCTCATCGGGTAGCCCAGGGCATTGGCCAAGGCCACGGTGGCCTCCCAGTCAGCCTTGCCGGCCAGCGGCTGCATCACCTTGCGTACCCGCGAAATACGGCGCTCGGCGTTGGTGAAGGTGCCGTCCTTTTCCAGGAACGAGCTACCCGGCAAGAACACATGGGCGAACTTGGCCGTCTCGTTGAGGAAGATGTCCTGCACCACCACGCATTCCATGGCCCGCAGCGCGGCAGTGACGTGCTGGGTGTTGGGGTCGCTCTGGGCGATGTCCTCACCCTGGCAGTACAGCGCCTTGAAGCTGCCGTCCAGCGCCGCTTCGAACATGTTGGGGATGCGCAGGCCCGGGTCGGGCTGCAGAGTCACACCCCAGGCCTGCTCGAACTCGGCACGCACGGCCTCGTTGGAGATATGCCGGTAGCCTGGCAACTCATGCGGGAACGACCCCATGTCGCACGAGCCCTGCACATTGTTCTGCCCACGCAGGGGGTTTACCCCTACCCCTTCGCGGCCAATATTGCCGGTGGCCATGGCTAGGTTGGCGATGCCCATCACCGCCGTGCTGCCCTGGCTGTGTTCAGTCACGCCCAAACCGTAGTAGATCGCAGCGTTGCCGCCTGTGGCATACAGCCGGGCGGCGGCGCGGATCTGCTCGGCGGGCACGCCGCACACGGGGCCCTGCACTTCAGGGGCGTTTTGCGCGAGGCTGACGAAGTCGCGCCAGCGGGCGAAGGCCTCGCTCTCGCAGCGCTCGTCGATGAAGCGCTGGGCCAGCAGCCCCTCGCTAACGATCACATGGGACAAGGCGTTGAGCATGGCCACATTGGTGCCAGGGCGCAGTTGCAAGTGCAACTCGGCACGGGCGTGGGGCGAATCCACCAGGTCGATGCGCCGCGGGTCGATGACGATGAGCCGCGCGCCCTGGCGCAGGCGGCGTTTGAGCTGCGAGCCGAACACTGGGTGGGCATCGGTAGGGTTGGCACCGATCACCAGGATCACGTCGGCCTGCATCACCGAATCGAAACTCTGGGTACCCGCCGACTCGCCGAGGGTCTGCTTGAGGCCGTAGCCGGTGGGCGAATGGCAAACCCGCGCGCAGGTGTCGACGTTATTGTTGCCAAACGCCGTGCGCACCAACTTTTGCACCAGGTAGGCTTCTTCGTTGGTGCAACGGCTGGAGGTGATGCCACCGATGGAGTCACGCCCGTACTTGAGCTGGATGCGCCGGAACTCGCTGGCCGCGTAGGTGACGGCCTCGTCCCAGCTGACTTCCTGCCACGGGTCATCCACATGCTTGCGGATCATCGGTCTGGTGATGCGATCAGGGTGGGTGGCATAGCCCCAGGCGAAGCGGCCCTTGACGCAGGCATGGCCGTGGTTGGCGCCGCCGTTCTTGTCCGGGACCATGCGTACCAGCTGGTCACCCTTCATTTCCGCACGGAACGAGCAGCCCACGCCGCAGTAGGCGCAGGTAGTGATCACAGCTCGTTCCGGCTGGCCGCTCTGCACCAGGCTTTTTTCGGTCAGGGTAGCCGTCGGGCAAGCCTGCACGCAGGCGCCGCACGACACGCATTCGGAGGTGAGGAAGTTGTCACCACCGGCTGCCGCCACCCGCGACTCGAAGCCGCGCCCGGTGATGGTCAGGGCGAAGGTGCCCTGGATGTCCTCACAGGCACGCACGCAGCGGCTGCAGACGATGCACTTGCTGGGCTCGTAATCGAAGTACGGGTTGGACACGTCCTTCTGCTCAGCCAGGTGATTGGCGCCGTCGTAGCCGTAGCGCACCTCGCGCAGGCCGACCTGGCCGGCGACCGTCTGCAGTTCGCAGTTGCCGTTGGCCGAGCAGGTCAGGCAGTCGAGCGGGTGGTCGGAAATATACAGTTCCATGACATTGCGACGCAGGTCGGCCAGGCGTGGCGTCTGCGTGCGCACCACCATGCCTTCGCTGACAGGCGTGGTGCAGGACGCCGGGTATCCGCGCATGCCGTCGATTTCGACCATGCACATGCGGCAGGAGCCGAAGGCCTCCAGGCTGTCGGTGGCGCACAGTTTGGGGATGCTGGTACCCAGCAGGGCGGCGGCGCGCATCACTGAGGTGCCCGCCGGCACGCTCACGCTGCGCCCGTCGATGTTCAGGCTGATCTGCACATCGCCGTAGCGTTCAGGGGTGCCCAGATCGGTCTCGGGGTCGAAGTAATTGATCACTGCGCGGCCTCCGTGGTGGTCAGCCCGAAATCGGCCGGGAAGTACTTCAGGGCGCTGGCCACCGGGTAGGCGGTCATGCCGCCCATGGCGCATAGCGAGCCGTATTGCATCGTGTCGCACAGGTCGCGCAGCAGCAGGGCCTGGTCATGGCGGTCGGTGAGGTCGCTGCTGGCGATCAAGCGGTCGACCACCTCCATGCCGCGGATAGAACCGATGCGGCAAGGCGTGCACTTGCCGCAGGACTCTTCGGCGCAGAACTGCAGGGCGAAACGCGCCATGCCGGCCATGTTCAGGGTGTCGTCAGCCACCACCACGCCGCCGTGGCCCAGCATCGCGCCCATGGCAGCGAAGGCCTCGTAGTCCAGTGGGGTGTCGAAGTGACTGGGCGGCACCCAGGCACCCAGCGGGCCACCGACCTGGGCAGCCTTGAGCGGCCGGCCGCTGGCGGTGCCGCCCCCGTAGCCTTCCACCAGCTCGCGCAGGGTCAGGCCGAAGGCACGTTCTACCAGGCCGCCATGGCGGATGTTGCCGGCCAGCTGGAACGGCATGGTGCCCAGCGAACGGCCCATGCCGAAGTCGCGGTAGAACGCTGCGCCCTTGGCCAGGATGGTGGGCACCGAGGCCAGGGTGAGTACGTTGTGCACCAGCGTCGGCAGGCCGAACAGGCCCTGCAGGGCCGGTAGCGGTGGCTTGGCACGGACGATGCCGCGCTTGCCCTCGATGGATTCGAGCAGCGCGGTTTCCTCACCGCAGATATAGGCACCCGCGCCCACGCGTACTTCCAGGTCGAAGGCCTGACCGCTACCGGCCACGTCGAAACCCAGATAACCGGCGTCGCGGGCGATGACGATGGCCTCATCGAGCACGCGGATGGCGTCGGGGTATTCCGAGCGCACGTAGATAAAGCCCTTGTCGGCACCCACCGCGAGGCCGGCGATGATCATGCCTTCGATCAGCAAGAAGGGGTCCCCTTCCATCAGCATGCGGTCGGCGAAGGTACCCGAGTCGCCTTCGTCGGCGTTGCACACCACATACTTCTGCCCTGCCCCGGCGTCACGCACGGTGCGCCATTTGATACCTGCCGGGAACGCTGCGCCGCCGCGGCCGCGCAGGCCAGAATCGAGCACGGCGGCGACCACTTCGGCGCCGCCCAGCGCAACGGCTTGCGCAAGGCCGGCAAAGCCGCCGTGGGCGCGATAGTCCTCCAGCGACAATGGCCGGGTGATGCCGGCGCGGGCGAACAGCAGACGTTGCTGGGTCTTGAGGTAAGGGAGCGCTTCCACCGGCCCGAGCGCCAATGGATGGCTGCCGGGTTCTGCCGCCAATGCATCGAGCAGCGCAGGCACATCCTCAGGGGTGACCGGGCCGAAGCCTTGCCGCCCTCCAGCGCGCTCGCACTCTACCAGTGGTTCGAGCCAATACAGGCCACGCGAACTGGTGCGCTGGATGTCCAGCGCCAACTGGCGCTGCTCGGCCTCGCGCTGCAACGCCTCGACAACCTGATCTGCGCCCACGGCGCGGGCCACCGAGTCGCAGGGGATGAACAGCTTCAGCATGCTGTGTCCTCCAGGCAACCGTTGACCAGCGAGCGCAGGCGCTCAGGGGTCAGGCGCGCATGCACCTGGCCATCGAGCTCAAGTGCCGGCGAGCAGGCGCACGCGCCCAGACAGTACACCGGGCGCAGGCTGATGGCGCCATCGGCGCTGGTGCCATGGTCGTCCAGCGCCAACTGTTCGCGCAGCTGCGCGGCGAGTGCCTCGCTGCCACGGCTCTGGCATGACTCGGCGCGGCACAAGCGCAGGGTATGGCGGGCCGGCGGCGCGGTGCGGAAATCGTGGTAGAAGCTGATTACCCCGCGCACCTCGGCCAGGCTGAGGTTGAGGGCATGGGCAATATCGGCGACGGCGGCATCGGGGATGAAACCGATGCTTTCCTGCACGGCATGCAGGATCGGCAAGAGCGCGCCGGGGGTGTCCTGGTGGCGACTCAGGATACTGTGGATCACGGGCAGGCGGGGCAATTGATCAGGCATACAGCGGACCTCGGCATCACGGCCCCCGCCTGTTGTTGTAGTGGGCAGGTGACCGGCGTGTTCTGCTGCGGCACACCGCCCACGTCACGGTTGCGTGGTTGTCGGTGGCCTCCTTGCCGGTGGCCGTGCGTCTGCGCGCACTGGGCTCAGGGGCATTCCACAAGCATGGCACTTGTGGCGCCGAAGGGATGCACGCGAACGACCAGGCGCATCCTGAAACCGACCAGAGGGCCGGTCAGCCCAATACCACATGCGGCAAGAAGCGCGAGCTGTCCTTGGTGATCAGCGAATCATCTTCACGAATGCCAAGCCCCGAGGCCTTGTCGCCAATCACCCACGAACCAATCAGCGTGTAACTGTCAGCGAACTTCGGCAAAGGTGCAAAAGCCTGCAGAATATAGGGCGCATCGTCATAAGGCCCGTCTTCAAAAACCCGCCGGCCATCCTCGGTGCGGATATCCACGTTGGCGCCCTCACGGGAGAAGTACGGCTTGCGCACCCAGCCTTTGGGCACCGGGGCCTGCGGGTTGTCGTCGACGAAGGCCGGCAGCAGGTTCGGATGCCCCTCGAACCACTCCCACAACAACGGCAGGATGCCTTTGTTGGAGATCAGTGCCTTCCACGGCGGCTCGACGAACTGCGTGTCGCAGCCGGTGATCGCCTGGCCGAAGTCCTCATGAAAGATATGCTCCCAGGCATGCAGCTTGAACAGGCGCTGGATGGGCTGGCCCTGCAGGTCGACGAACCGGCCGTTGTCGTGCAGGCCGATGTCTTCCAGGTCGATATGCCGTGTGCGAACACCCGCATGCTCGGCCATCCTGCGCAGGAAATCCGTGGTGCCACGGTCTTCCAGCGAGCCTGAGATGGTCGAAAAATAGAACGCGCCCTGCCCCGGCATAGCGGCAAACGCCTGCACCAGGTCTTCAGCCAGGGTATTGAACTGGCTGGCGTGTGCAGGCAGCAGCCCACGCGCTATCTGCTCCTCCAGCCAGATCAGCTGGAAAGCGGCCGCCTCGTAAAGTGAGGTTGGCGTATCGTAATTGGCTTCGATGAGTTTCGCCGGGCCATTGCCGTCGTAACTGAAGTCGAAGCGCCCGTACAGGTGGGGCTGTGCCTGCTTCCAAGACCTGCGCACCAGGTCGAAGAAGGCCGGCGGGATAGCCAGGCGGGCCATCAGCGCTTCGCTGTCGACAATGCGCCCGACCGCCTCCAGGCACATGGCGTGCAGCGCTTCGGTCGGAGCTTGCAGGTCGCGCACCACCTGGGCTTCGCTGAATTGGTAGTAACCGCGCTCGTCCCAGTAACGCTCGCCATCGATGGTGTGGAAGGCGAACCCCTCACGCTCGGCAGTCGCGCGCCAGTCGGGGCGCTCTGCCAGCTCGACCTTGCGCATGCTCACCCCCCGAAAAAGCTGCCGGACTTGCCACCCCAGCCGCTACGGGCTGTGGCCTGGCTGCCAAAACCACCACGGGTGATCGATGCCGACGAGGCTGGATGAGATTCCTTGCGGCTCCATCTGCCGCCACCGCCGCCACCGCCGGACGAACCTCCACTGCTGTTTTGTTCATCCTCCCTGGCTCGCTGGATTCCACCCAAGGCCCCATTGTGCGGCCCAAGGCGCGTTCCACTGCGGTTGGCATACAAAGGCTGTGCGCGAAAACGACGGTCGCTGTTGCTGACCACCTGCCCGAGCAGGATACCGGCCACCGCTGCGCTGGCCACATGCCCATAGCCCCCGCCCTGAGCGTAGCCAGCGTCAAGTTGTGACTGGGTCACCTCAGCGGCACTTTCCAACTCGAACCCATTCATGAGCGGCATGTATCGCCCACCGACGGTGGCCTGGCAATTGTCTGCACCGAACTGCGCCTCACACTCGCTCTGGAACGCGAACGTTGGCGCCTGGCGTTGATAGTCGCTCTGCGCCTGCTGGTAGGCATCGGTGCAGATAGCGTTCGGCACTCTGTCATCTACACAGGCAGCGACGGTGTCGTAATTGACCTTTTGGCTGACCGTATACAGTTGTTCCTGCGGACCACAGGCCGTCAGCGCCAGTGGTAACGAACCGGCCAGTACCAGCTTGAAGGAGCTACGTTTCATCGGCGATTTCATTGGCATCCTCCCGCTCAGGCCGAAGGCGTCATGCAGGCCGAGTTCAGAAAGCCCACGCTGATCGCCACGCTGGCGGCGTAGATGGCAGCTGCCATCTCGCCCTGGGCGATGCGCCGTGACAGGCCACGCAGCACCAGGCTGGTGAGGCCGAAGGCAATCAACTGCACCACAGCTGCGATCACCACCCAGGCGACAAAATCGAGAATGCTGACGCTGTAGGCGATGATGTTGCTGGCCGGCAGCGAAAACCCGATCAGCGAACCACCCAGCGCAATAGCGGCCGCCGGGTTGTTTTCGCGGATCAGGGCGAACTCGCGGTGCGGCGTGAGGCGGGTATAGATGAACTGGAACAGCCAGAACATCAGCAGGGCCACACTGATATAGAGGATGAAGCCAGTCACCGCCGAGGCGTTGAGGGACAGGCGCAAAGCGTCGAGCATGGGAGATCCTTGTCAGGTTACGTGAAAGTCCGTGGGGAACAGGGTGATACCCAGCGAGGTGGTGTAGGTAAGCGCTCCGTGCTCATCTTCTTCGACCGAGAGCAGCAGAAATTCGCGCCGCCCTGGCAAACCGGTGTCACGGGCATACAGCATGGACCGGTGCTGGATGCGGTAGCGTGCCTCGGGGCTGGTAACCGCTTCGCATAGCGCAACCCATTCGGCGAGCCCCGCTTCGCGGCCCCATTGCCGGGAGTACAAACTGCCTTCGTGCTCGAAGATCGGCATTCCGGCCTTGGGCACGCTGCCGGTCAGGCGTTGCAGGTGCGCCTGGTCATGGACGGGTACTGCGCTGTGGTAGCCGAACAGCACGATATCGCCCGGTACGGCGCCGTTCATCAGCACCTGCAACCAGTAGTCTTCGTTGTCCAGGTAGAAACGCAACAGGCGCACCGATTGGCCGAGGTCGACCTCGCCAATGGCCCAGACCGCTTCCGGGCCAGGCACCTGAAGCTCCGAGATGCCGTCCAGCAACGGTTTCAGTGAATGGGCAGGCGTGAAGTTGCTGCCACTGCGCAGGCCAAATGGCAGGCTGGCCTGGTGTAAAAGCGACATCGAATACTCCCTGGGGTCGCGGCTTTCCTTGCTGGGGGGCGACACATTAGCGGGTTTCATTGCCAGGGCCAATGCTGATCCTCTGTGGAGGGGTTTCGCAGGTGATAGTTGAGGCCAAAACCAAGTTCGGACTTGCAGACCCGGCCGCTGTTTTTTGCAGCGGCCCAGCGAGACTAGGGAGCTCAGTTTTCCATCGCAATGGCTCAAGGGCGCGGAAAGGGTGATTCAGAAATGGACTACAGGCTAGAGGGAAAATCTGATCCCACATCTGTAGGAAACCGTTAAAACCATCGCCCCGAAAAGACGGACAAAGAATTTTCACCTCGTTCACTCACGCTTTCCGCGCCCCTCACTTGCCTATGAACAGGCGAACATCCAGCGCTCTTGGTAAACTAGGACATCCTTTTTATGAGGCTGGTATCGACGGGGTAGCTCACCGCCACATCGGCCTTGTTCCTTGCTTGTATTCCTTGCCATTTTTTTCGGCGTTACTCACGTGAATGAGGCTGGTTCACAGCAAAACCCCGAATAAATTGGTACAAAAGTGCGTAGACCTGAATGCCCCTAGATACCGCAACCCCACAAACCACGCGCCCTGAGCCGTCACGCCGCTTCAGCGTTGCACCCATGATGGATTGGACCGACCGCCACTGCCGGTTCTTCCTGCGCCTGCTCTCCAGGCACACCCTTCTCTACACCGAAATGGTCACCACTGGCGCCCTGCTGCACAACGACGCGCACCGTTTCCTGCGCCACGATGTGTCCGAGCATCCGCTTGCCCTGCAGCTGGGCGGCAGTGTGCCGGCCGACCTGGCGGCTTGTGCGCGCCTGGCCGAACAAGCGGGCTATGACGAGGTCAACCTCAACGTCGGCTGCCCGAGCGACCGGGTGCAGAACAACATGATCGGCGCTTGCCTGATGGCCCACCCGGCGCTGGTGGCCGATTGCGTCAAGGCCATGCGTGATGCGGTGTCGACGCCGGTGACGGTCAAGCACCGCATTGGTATCAATGGCCGTGACAGCTATGCCGAGCTGTGCGACTTCGTCGGGCAGGTACGTGACGCCGGGTGTCGCAGTTTCACCGTGCATGCGCGCATCGCGATTCTGGAGGGGTTGTCGCCGAAGGAGAACCGTGAGATTCCGCCGCTGCGTTACGACGTGGCCGCGCAGTTGAAAGCGGACTTCCCGGACCTTGAGATTGTGCTCAACGGTGGCATCAAGACCGTGGCCGAGTGCCAGATGCACTTGGAGACGTTCGATGGGGTGATGATGGGGCGCGAGGCGTACCACAACTCGTATGTGCTGGCTGAGGTGGATCAGCTGCTGTTTGGCAGTGATGCGCCGGTGGTCAGCCGTAGCGAGGCGATGGCGCAGTTGCGGCCCTATATCGTGGCGCATATGGAAAGTGGCGGTGCGATGCATCACGTCACCCGGCATATTCTAGGGTTGGGCCAGGGCTTCAAAGGGGCGCGGCGGTTCCGGCAGTTGCTGTCGGCGGATATTCACAAGGCGCCGGAGCCGCTGGTGGTGTTTGACCAAGCGGCGGAGTTGTTGCAGGGGCGGTAAGGTGGTCTGGCGGGCCCTATCGCCGGCAAGCCGGCTGCCACAGGGGCCGCACTGCTCTTGTGGCGTCTGCTTCGCGGGTGAACCCGCTCCCACAGAGGGTGGGGGAAGCTTTCAAGGGCGGTGGGGAACCTCGTGCTGGCTGGTGACTCGAATCATCACCCCAGACAATTCGCCACCGCACCACTGGCCCCTTGAGCGGCCGTCGGGGCTCGGGTAATGTCGAAACATCGCACAGGACAGAGCACGCCATGACTTCCAAGCTGGAACAACTCAAGCAGTTCACCACCGTGGTCGCCGACACCGGGGACCTGGACGCCATCACCCGCCTCAAGCCGGTCGATGCCACCACCAACCCCTCGTTGCTGCTAAAAGCTGCCGCCATCCCGGGTTATGCCGACCTGCTAAAGCAGGTAAAAAGCGATGCCAAGGGCAATGTCGACCTGGCGTGCGACAAGTTCGCCGTGGCGGTGGGCGCTGGCATTCTGAAAGTGATCCCTGGGCGCATCTCCACCGAAGTGGATGCGCGTTTGTCGTTCGACGAACCGGCACTGCTGAGCAAGGCACGCCAACTGATCGAGCTTTACCAGGCCGCCGGCATTTCCAAAGACCGCGTGCTGATCAAGCTGGCCTCCACCTGGGAAGGCATCCGCGCCGCCGAGCAGTTGGAGAAGGAAGGCATCCAGACCAACCTGACCCTGCTGTTCTCCTTCGCCCAGGCCCAGGCCTGCGCCGATGCCGGTGTATTCCTGATTTCGCCGTTCGTGGGCCGTATCTACGACTGGTACAAGAAAAGCACCGGTCAGGAGTACGTGGGTGCCGAAGACCCGGGCGTACAGTCGGTCACGCGCATCTACAACTACTACAAGGCCAACGGCTACAACACCGTGGTCATGGGCGCCAGCTTCCGTAATATCGGCCAGATCGAACAACTGGCAGGCTGCGATCGCCTGACCATAAGCCCGGAGCTGCTGCAGCAACTGAGCGATGACCAGGGCGAGCTGCCCCAGGTGCTCAAGCCGGGCAATGCCGGCGAGGCCAAGCAGGTGCTCAGCGAAAGCCAGTTCCGCTGGGCCATGAACGAAGACGCCATGGGTACCGAGAAGCTGGCCGAGGGCATTCGCCAGTTCGCCCGTGACCAGGAGAAGCTGGAAAAGCTGATGGCTGACAAAGCCTGATACATATCCGGTTTGCCAGGCGGGCGGTGAATGTTCAGCATTTTCCGCCCGCTTTGCTTTAGCCGTTCAAAAAGCGTCTTGAATTCAAGGGCCTGTTCGCGACGGTTCGACGCGAATGGGCCGATTAGCCACCAGAGCTGTCCATGACTTCCTCCCCTTTGCCCCTTGTTCTCGCCGGCCCTGTACTGCGCCGCCTGGAGCCTCAGCGCCTGGCCATCTGGCTGGTCGGCAGCCAACCCTTGCAGCCCGAGTTCACCTTGGACGGCGCGGCCAAGGTGGATTGCCAGGTCGTACCGATCGGCCAGCACGCCTTCATCCACCTGCTGGACATTCACTTTGCCCAGCCGCTACCCAGCAACGTTGAACTCGAATACGACCTGCTGATCAACGGCCAAGGTATCGCTGGCTGGGCGCCGCACCTGCTCTACCCAGGCCGCCGGCGCCCGAGCCTGGTGCTGCGCGACCGCCTGGACCAGTTGCTGCACGGCTCTTGCCGCAAGCCGCACCACCCCGCTGCCGATGGCCTGCTTTGCGCCGACCGGCTGCTGCAGGCCTGTACGCGCCCCGAAGAGCGCCCGGCCGTGCTGTTGATGACCGGCGACCAAGTCTATGCCGATGATGTCGCAGGGCCGATGTTACGGGCGATTCATTCGCTGATCGAGCGCCTTGGCCTGTTCGATGAACACCTGGACGGCGCGGTCGTGGCCGACAGCAGGTCGCTCTATGACCACCCGGCCAGCTATTACCACCGCGCCGACTTGCTGCCTGCCCAGGAACGCAATGAAACCCTGCGTGAGCGATTCTTCGGCGGCAAGCGCAAACCGATCTTCTCCTCAAGCAATGCCGACAACCATCTGGTGACCTTCGCCGAGGTCATGGCCATGTACCTGCTGGTCTGGTCACCAACACCTTGGCAACTGGTCGCACTCGACATGCCTGCGGGCCTTGCCGACCCGTACCAGGCGCGCTACCGCAAGGAACTGCCGCTGATTCAGGCGTTCGCCGACGACTTGGGCCAAGTGGCGCGGGTAATGGCGCATTTGCCTTGCCTGATGATCTTCGACGACCACGATATCACCGATGACTGGAATCTCTCGGCGCAGTGGGAAGAAACAGCCTACGGCCACCCATTCTCGCGACGAATCATCGGCAATGCCCTGCTTAGCTACCTGCTGTGCCAGGCCTGGGGCAACGACCCGCAAGGCTGCAAGGCTATGGTCGGGCAGTGCCAGGCGCTGGCCAGCCCACAACTGGACAGCGAGCAACAGGACCATCTGATCGGTGAACTGCTGCGCTTTCAGGGCTGGCAGTTCAGCCTGCCCAGCAACCCGCCCCTGCTGGTGCTGGACACCCGCACACGCCGCTGGCGCAGCGAAAGCGACCTGGCCAAGCCTTCCGGCCTGCTCGACTGGGAGGCGTTGTGCGAACTGCAGCAAGCGTTGCTGGACCACCCTTCGGCGATCATCGTGTCACCGGCGCCGATCTTCGGGGTAAAGCTGATCGAGACGGTACAGAAAGTGTTCAGCTGGCTGGGCCACCCGCTGCTGGTGGATGCCGAGAACTGGATGGCACACCGCGGTGCCGCCCGGGTGATCCTGAATATCTTCCGCCACTCGCGCACGCCGGGGCATTACGTGATCCTGTCAGGGGACGTGCATTATTCGTTCGTGTACGAGGTGCTGATCCGCCATCGCCAGCGCAGCCCGCACCTGTGGCAGATAACCAGCAGCGGGATCAAGAACGAGTTTCCCCGCCGCTTGCTGGACGTGCTGGACCGGCTCAACCGTTGGCTTTATTCACCGCGCTCGCCGCTGAACTGGTTTACCCGGCGGCGGGAGATGGAAGTGGTGCCGCGTACGCCCAGCCACAGCAAGGCCGGGGAACGTCTGTGGAATGGGGCGGGGCTGGGGCAAGTGTTTTTCGATGAACAGGGGCGGCCGGCACGAGTGCTTCAGTTGGATGCCTGGGGGGGTGAAGCTACGGAGTTTGCGCGGCCGGATTAATCGATAGGGTTGCCGTTGCGGGCCGCTTCGCGGGTTTAACCACCAAGAGGCCCAGGGAGGCGGTAGATCAGGACCGCTCCAGCGCGTTCACCAGGTCATGGAACGCTTCACGGTTGGAGTCATTCAGGCCCATGAGGATCTTGTGCGCCTCCAGCACCTTGGAGCGCACCACCTCTTCGTTCTGGTCCTGGGATGGCAGGTCGGTCAGGCATTCCGGGCACGGCACCGGGCGATCGACGATATTGAACACCTGATCGAAGCCCATCGATTGCAGCAGGCGCGAAATATCCGGGTTGGTGGTGACCACGGTCGGCAGCAGGCCGACCTTTTGCCGCGACAGGATCGACAGCTTGGCCAGCAGGCCCAGGGTGGTGCTGTCGATGCTCTCGGTTTCGGTCAGGTCGATGACGATGGCCGAGAAATTCAGCGCGGTGAAGATTTTCTCGATCGTCGCATCCAGCGCCGAACACAAGGTCAGGCGCACTTCACCGACGAATTTCAGCACGAAGGTACCACTTTGCTCGGCGAACTGGATTCTACCGGTACTCATTGAAGGTTCCTGCTTAACACCAATAGGGCGATATCATCCGGCATCTCCCCAAGCGTAGCCAATCCAAATCGTTGGCGCAGCCCATCCAGGCTACCACCCGCTGCCTTGACGATGTCCGGCAAGGCGGCCTCTTTATCTTTGAGCGTGTCCCCTGGCAAAAGATCCAGGATGCCGTCTGACATCAGGGTCAGGCTGAACTGCGGTGGCAGTTCCATCACCAGGTCCTGGTAGGTTGCCTCATCGAACAGGCCCACCGGAAGGCCGCGGCCTTCCAGGTAGCGGGCCTGGCCTGGGGTATACAGCACCGGCAGTGGCAAGTGGCCGCCCACGGCATAAGTCAGCAGGCCGGTTTCTTCATCGATCACACCACCGACCATGGTCACGTGTTTACCCAGCTTGCAGTTGATCAGGCCACGGTTGATGTGGCTGAGCACTTCCGAAGGCTTGAATTCGCGCAGCTTGCTGCTGCGCTTGAATTCGAACATCAGCCGGGTGGTCATGAACTTCAGCAGCACGGTGACGAAAGCCGACGACGCGCCATGCCCGGAGACGTCGGCAAGGTAGAAAGCGATGCGCCGCTCATCCACGCGGAAATAGTCGGCGAAGTCGCCTGACAGGTACAGCGACGGGATGATCTGGTGCTCGAAGGCAAACTCCCCGGCAACCCAGGGGCTCTCTGGCAGCATGTTCATCTGCACCTGGCGACCGGCAGTCTGGTCCTCCTGCAACAGGTGCAGGCTGGCCTCCAGTTCACGGTTGGCAGCCTCGAGCTTGTCGCGGTAACGCTGGTTTTCCACCACCAGGCGCGAACGGTCAAGCGCACGGCGCACCGAATGTTCGAGCACGGCAAGGTCTTCCAGCGGCTTGATCAGGTAATCGGCGGCGCCCAGGCGCAAGGCCTCGACTGCGTCGCTCATCACGCCGGCACCCGATACCACGATCACCGGCAACTGCGGCGCGCGCTCACTGACCTGGCGGATCAATTCCAGGCCGCCCATCTGCGGCATGCGCAGATCGCAGATCACGAGGTCGGGCTGGTGTTCTTCAAAGACCTGGAGCCCCTGCTGGCCATTACCGGCCTGGAGGACGCTGAAGCCACTGTCTTCCAGATAGGCGGCGAGGCTCGCACGGACCACGTCGTCATCATCGATGATCAGCAGCGTTGCACTGATTTTCTGCATGTGGGCGAACGGCGCCGATTTGGGTTGGTGCAGGGGCGTCTGCAAGGCTGACATCCAACTGCTGGAATACTCTGTGGTAACACTCTACTTGAGTTGTAGGCCAAGAACACGGCCCAGGCAACCGGCAGAGGTACTGTGTAAGGCGCAGACGGTACTCCCATCCGCCAGGCGTTTCAAGCATGCATGGGTCGAGTCTGGTGCTCTTTACAGGCTAAATCACCGAGAGTTATAAGAATGCGACCTGTGCAACCCGATGAGAAGGATGCAGCATGCCAAACACGCCCTCCAACCACAGTGAGAAACGCGACTTCATTCGCATGCGCATCGACACCGAAGTCAGCCTGCTGCATGCCGGCCAGGTGATCGCAGCGGTATGCCTGGACCTGTCCAGTAGCGGCATGCAGGTGCAGGCGCCGCAGCGCTTTCAGGTAGGCGACACCCTGGAGGTACGGATCGACTCCGACCACCCTGCCCTCAAAGGCCTGCATGCCAGCACCGAAGTGGTCTGGATCGCCGACCAACCCGGTGGGCAGCAGAAATTTGGCCTGCGCATCCTGGCCATGCATTGATCTGTTACGAAAAAGGCGACCCGAAGGTCGCCTTTTTTCGTGCACGCATGAATCAAAAGTCGTCTTCGACCTCGCCATCCTTGACCTTGAACTCGCGGTTCTGCAGGTAGGCGTTGCGAATGAAGATGTACTTGTCGCCCTGAATCAGCTTTTCTGCCGACAACAGGCTGGCACGGGTATCGACCACATCCAGGGCGAAGATAGAGTTGCGGGTCGGCACATGGTCGATGTAGCGGTACGGCTTGGTATAGCCGTCGGGGTACTTCGCCAGGCCGTCGCGCACGGTGCTCGGGCCCAGCAGCGGAATGACTACGTACGGGCCGCTGGGCAAGCCCCAGTAACCCAGCGTCTGGCCGAAGTCTTCGTCGCTGCGCTGCAGGCCCATCTTGGTGCCCACATCGAAGAAGCCGCCCAGGCCGAAGGTGGTATTGACGATCAGCCGCGCCGTATCAACACCCGCCGCATGGGGCTTGAGCTGCAGCACATTGTTGGCCAGGTTGGTGACATCGCCCAGGTTACGGAAGATATTGTGAATGCCATCTTCGAGGAACTGGGGGGTGACAGCCTGATAGCCCTGGGCCAATGGCTTGAGGGCATAGGTGTCGAGGACATCGTTGAAGCGGAAGATCGGCCGGTTGACCGCCTCCCAGGGATCATCCTCGGTGGCAGCCTGGGTAGCCGCCACAGGTGCCAGCAGCAAGCTGGCACAGACACAGGCCTGGGTGACTCGCTCGATCACACCGGCACCGATCCTACGCATAGATGTTTCTCCATCGAATTTCTCGGCCGCTGGCGCAACGCATGCGCCGCAGGTAAGGCGGCAGTATAGAGGCTTGCGAGCTGATAAACACCTTTACACATTTTTCCTAAATATTTGTGAGCAGCTATTACAAGTCACAGAGACGTAACAATCGCCCAATAGCCTGCGGTGTATTTAGGGACGCTGCCATGCATGATGCACCTGCCTTCACCGCTGTGCTGTTCGGCCTGCGTGGTTGCCTGGTCCAGGCTGCCAACGGCAGCCCCTTGCCCGCCCCCGGCGCCCTCGAAACCCTGGCCGGCCTGCGCCGCCGACAGGTGCCATGTATCTGGCTCGATGACCTTAGCAGCCCCCAGGGCAAACGCCTGGCCAGCGTGCTGCCGGACTGGTTGCCGGGGCACACTGCCAATGGCGTGCGATGGCCCGCGCCCAACGCCTGCTGGCAGGCACTGATGGCGCTGGACAGCCAACGCCTGGACGGCTGCGTGCTGGTCAGCGGCGAGCCGCGGCTGTTGCAATCAGGCCTCAACGCCGGGCTATGGACCATCGGCCTGGCCGCCTGCAGCCCGTCCTGCGACCTCGGCTCACAGCAATGGCAAGCCATGACCCCGCAGGAGCAGGAGCTGGCACGGGGCAAGGCCACGCTGGACCTGTTTCGCCTGGGCGTGCACTCGGTGATCGACCACCTCGAAGCGCTGGACACCTGCCTGACCGACATCGCCCTGCGCCGGCGCAAAGGCGAAAAACCCTGACACAGCAGCGTTGATACGGATCATGCAAAGCAACGGCGAGTGGATTACGCTAGAAGACAGGTGCGAACCTTTGCCGCTTCGCTGAGGTCCATGCCTTGCCAAGCCATTGATGGAGAACAGCCAATGCCTGCCCGCGAATTGCAAGAGCGCCTGAACAGCTTGCGCGAGCAACTGGATCGAAACATACCGCTTACGGATGAGGAGCTGGCCGCGCTGCATGAGGAAGCCAGACAGATCGAGGCGCAACTGAAGCTTGAGGAAGCTACCCCAGACAACAACCTGGTCGATGGTGTGAACCTGGCCATAGAGCGTTTCGAGGCCGACCACCCCGACCTCACCGCCACCCTGCGCAGCATTGCCAACTCGCTGCACAGTATGGGTATTTAGTAATAGCTGGGGCCGCTTCGCGCCCCTTTCGCGACACAATCCATTGTAGCGGCCTTGTGTCGCGAAAGGGGCGCGAAGCGGCCCCAATCACTCGAACCTTACTGACGCACCAGCCGCACGTTTTCAGGGCTGATCGCCCCAGTACTACGGTACGGATTGATATCCAGCCCACCCCGGCGCACATAACGCGCGTACACGGTCAGATGCTCCGGCTGCAGCAGGCTCTTCAAATCCAGGTAGATCCGCTCCACGCACTGCTCATGAAAGTCCGCATGCTGGCGAAAGCTGATCAGGTAGGTCAGCAGGCTGGCATGGTCCAGCGCCCTACCCTTGTACTCAACAACAACACTGCCCCAGTCCGGCTGGCCGGTCACCGGGCAGTTCGACTTGAGCAGGTGACTGTGCAGGGTTTCCTCCACCGCCCGCTCGGGGTTGCAGCGCAGCAACTCTGGTTGCGGCTGCTCGTAGTTGCTGATGGCCACATCCAGTGCATCAATGCACTGCCCCGGCAGCGCAACCACACCTTGGGCCTCCACTTCTGCCAACGTGCGCACCTGCACGCTCACAGGCTTGCCCGCGGCAGCCGACAGGTCTTTCTCAAGGCATGCCTGCAACTCGCCAATGGTGGCGAACACCGTCTGGTTCAGTGAGTTCAGGTAGAGCTTGAACGACTTCGACTCGATGATGTTCGGCGAATCGGCAGGGATGGCGAACTCCCCTATCGCCACCACAGGTTTGCCGGACGGCAACAGCCAGGATAGCTCGAAGCAGTTCCAGTAATCCACGCCGTACCAAGGCAGGGTCTGGGCGGTCACACCCAGTTCGGCCCACTTGGCCGTGCGCGGGATGGGGAATAGCAACGAAGGCGTGTAGGTGGCAATGTATTCGCTGGATTTGCCCAGCGGGGAATGTTCGGCGGCGGGATGCATGGAAACTGACCTGAAGGTTCGGAAATACCCTTAGTCTACCGGTTTTACATCCCGCCTTGGAGCGCCAGTCACTCGATGGTCAATGGCCCGACCATGCCAGCCTGGTAGTGCCCAGGTACGTTGCAGGCGAATTCGATGGGCGCCGACTGGCGGAAGGTCCAGGTCAGCTCGGCGCGCTGGCCGGGCTGCAACAGCACCGTATTGCCAGCATCATGGCCATGGGCACCGTGGTCCATCTGGCCATGGCCCATACCCTCGTGGCTCATGCCGGCGGTGAACAGCTTGCCTTGCATGGCGATCATTTCTTTCTGGTGCTGGGCGTGCATGGCCTTGTCACCCAGGTTGAACTCATGGGGCAGCTTGCCTTCGTTGATCAGGACAAACCGTACGGTCTCGCCCGCCTTGACCTGCAGGTTCCCGGGCTCGAAGGCGATGTCCTTGAGCACGACCTCGACAGTGCGCGTGGCGTTGGCCGCCGGGGCCGGCTCGCCGAAAGCGAAACTTTTGCCGGTGCCCGCCAGGGTGGGCAGGCTCAACAGGGCAAGCGCAACGGCGACGAACAGGTGCTTCATGATGACTCCAGTACTTGCAGCGGATATGAGGCCACTTTAGAAAGGGCTGACTGGCAGCTACCTGACGGCAAGATTACAACTTTGTCAGCTTGGGTGGAGGCCGGGATAGTCACGTATCATTTCAGCCATTACAGCGCCCACTCTGGACACCGCATGAAACTGCTGATCGTCGAAGACCAGGCCCGCACCGGCCAGTACCTGAGCCAAGGCCTCAGCGAGGCCGGCTTCGCCACTGAGCTGGTCGCTGATGGCGAAACCGGCCAGCACCTGGCCCTGAGCGGCGATCACGACCTGCTGATCCTTGATGTGATGCTCCCAGGCCGCGACGGCTGGCAGATCCTCCAGGCGGTGCGCCAGGCCGGCCTGGACACGCCGGTACTGTTCCTCACTGCTCGCGATGCAGTGGAGGACCGCGTGCGCGGCCTGGAATTGGGTGCCGACGATTACCTGGTCAAGCCTTTCGCCTTTTCCGAACTGCTGGCCCGGGTGCGCAGCCTGCTACGCCGCGGTGCCAGCCCCAGCCAAGAGACGCAGCTGGCCTTGGCCGACCTGCGCCTGGACTTGTTCCGCCGCCGGGCAGAGCGTGCAGGCCAACGCATCGACCTGACCGCCAAGGAGTTCGCCCTGCTTGAATTGCTGCTGCGCCGCCAAGGCGAAGTGTTGCCCAAATCGTTGATCGCCTCGCAGGTTTGGGACATGAATTTCGACAGCGACACCAACGTCATCGAGGTCGCCATCCGCCGCCTGCGCCTGAAAATCGACGACCCGCACCGCAACAAGCTGATTCACACCGTGCGCGGCATGGGCTATGTGCTCGAGGAGCGCCACGCCTGATGCGCAGGCTTTCCCTTGGCAGCCGCCTGGCCCTGTTGTTCGCCGCGTGTACCGCTGCCGTTTCGCTGGGGGCGGGGCTGCTGTTCAACCGCGCCAGCGAGCAACATTTCGTCGAGCTGGACCAGCAACTGCTCGAATCACGCGTGTCGCTTTTACGCACCCGGCTTTGCGGCCTGCAACGCCCTGCCGACCTGCAAGCACAGCTGGCAGCCCTGCGCAACGAGCTCAGCCACCAGGCCGACCTGGCCTTGCGCATCAATGGCAGCGATGGCAGCCCTTGGTACGCCAGCCGCTCCGCGCTGCCAGACGCGCCGGCCGGCCCAGGACTGGCAACGGTGCATGCCGACGGTGTCGATTACCGCAGCCTGGCCGTGCAACTGAACGACAGCGCCCGACTGACGCTGTTTCTCGACATCACCCATCACCAGCACTTTCTGCAGGGCATGCAGCGGCTCATCTGGCTCACCGTCGGCCTGTCCGCGCTGGCCACGGCACTGCTCGGCGCCTGGGCCGCGCGCCGCGGGCTAAAGCCGTTACGGCAGATGGGCCAGGTGGCCGCCAGCGTGTCGGCGCGCTCGCTGACCACCCGCCTGCCGGTGGCGCAGCTGCCGGAAGAGCTGGCGGAACTGGGCAGCACCGTCAACGCCATGCTGCAGCGCCTGGATGACGCCTTCCAGCGCCTGTCGGCGTTCTCGGCCGATATCGCCCACGAGCTGCGCACGCCGCTGTCAAACCTGCTGACCCACACCCAGGTCACCCTCACCCGCCCCCGTAGCCTCGAGGAATACCGCGAAGCACTGCACGGCAACCTTGAGGAGCTGCAGTGGATGGCACAGATGATCAACGACATGCTTTTCCTGGCCAAGGCCGACCATGGGCTGCTGGCACCAGGGCAGGCGATGCTGGCGTTGCATGAAGAGGTGGACGCGCTGCTGGAGTATTACGCTCCCCTCGCCGAGGACAACGAAGTGCAGCTGCTGCGTGAGGGTGAGGCGACGTTGAAGGGCGACCGGCATATGCTGCGCCGGGCACTGTCCAACCTGCTCGACAATGCACTGCGGTTTACGCCGGCAGGCGGGCAAATACGCGTGACGCTGGAGCCTGGGGGGAAAGTTTGCGTGGCCAATACCGGCATGCCGATCGAAGCTGCTTCATTGCCTAGGCTGTTTGACCGGTTTTATCGGGTGGACCCGGCGCGGCGCGAGGGCAGTAGCGAACATGCGGGGCTGGGCCTGGCAATCACCCGGTCGATCATCCAGGCCCATGGCGGGAGCATCCGGGCACAGTGCAAGGACGGCTGGACGCGGTTTGTAATCGAGTTCAGCGAGCCGCTTTAGATCGCGTGGGCTGATTTGCAGCCCCTTCGCGACACAAGGCCGCTCACAAAGCTGACGTGATCGCGGTAGGAGCGGCCTTGTGTCGCGAAAGGGGCGCAAAGCGCCCCCACAGTGCAATCAACCAGCCAACCCGATCGCCGGCTGCACCTGCGAAGCGCGGTATGCCGGGTAGATGGTCGCCAGGAAGCTCATCACCAGTCCGGCGGTGCAGATGATCGCCACATCACCCCACTGCAGCTCGGACGGCAAACTGCTGATGAAGTACACATCCGAGGTAAAGATGTGCTGCCCGCTCACCCGCTCCAGCCAGCCGACGATCTGGCTGACATTGAACGCAGCAATCACCCCGAGCA
This sequence comes from Pseudomonas sp. p106, assembly GCF_003936645.1. NCBI lineage: Bacteria > Pseudomonadati > Pseudomonadota > Gammaproteobacteria > Pseudomonadales > Pseudomonadaceae > Pseudomonas > Pseudomonas sp. p106. The sequence goes on along the minus strand of NZ_RHQR01000002.1, from coordinate 48,115 downwards.
CGCCACCGATCAATGTGCCGACGATACCGATCAGGCTGCCCTGGACCATGAAGGTGCCCATGATCTGTGCCGGGGTGGCGCCCAGGGTACGCAGGATGGCGATGTCCGGCCCCTTGTCGTTCACCACCATCACCAGGGTGGCGATGATGTTGAACGCCGCCACGGCGATGATCATCATCAGCAGCAGGCCGATCATGGTCTTTTCCATCTTCATGGCACTGAACAGGCTGCCCTGGGTGTGCGACCAGTCATCGGCGCGGTAGGCATCGCCCAGGCTGGCAGCAATGGCCTTGGACACCTGCGGTGCGGCATACAGGTCGTGCAGTTTCAGGCGCACGCCCTGCACCTGGCCTGGCGCCCAGCGCTGCATCTCGCCGGCATCGGCCACGTGCATGTAAGCCTGCGAACCGTCCAGCTCGGCACCCACCTTGAAGATGCCGACCACCGTCAGGCGCTGCATGCGCGGGGTGATGCCGCCCGGCTCCTTGCTGATTTCCGGCACGATCAGGGTCAGTTTGTCGCCGGTATTGAGGCGGAACCGGCGCGCAGTCAGCTCGCCGATCACCACCCCATACTCACCCGGTTGCAGGGCCTGCAGGCGCCCCTGCACGATGTGCTGGCCGACGATCGAGACCTTGCCCTCTTCGGCCGGGTCGATACCGCTGACCTGGATGGGCTGCATCGCACCTTTGTAGGAGAGCATGCCCTCCATCTCGGTGATCGGCGCAGCGGCCATCACTGCCGGGTTCTGCAGTGCCGCATCGGCAGCCTTGCGCCAGTCGTCCAGCGGCTGCACACCGAGGATGCTGGCGTGTGGCACCAGGCCGAGGATGCGCGAGCTCATTTCGCGCTGGAAGCCATTCATCACCGACAGCACCACGATCATCGCCAGCACACCCAGGGACAGGCCGATCATCGAAGTCATCGAGATGAATGAGATGAAATGGTTGCGGCGCTTGGCACGGGTGTAGCGCGCACCGATGAACAAGGGCAAGGGTCTGAACATGTAAAACACCCACTGAAAAAGTTGCGGGGCGGCTCAGGCCACCCCGTGCAAGCGGCTCAGATCGCCACCAGATGACCGTCGTCGAGTTTCAGCACGCGGTCCATCTGGCGCGCCAGGTTGAGGTCGTGGGTCACCACCAGGAATGCCGTGCGCGATGCGCTGGACAGTTCCTGCATCAATTCCTGGATGCCTTGGGCGGTGTGGTGGTCGAGGTTGCCGGTCGGCTCATCGAGCATCACCAGGCCCGGCCGGTTTACCAGCGCCCGGGCAATGGCCACCCGCTGACGCTCACCACCGGACAGCTCGGCCGGCTTGTGGTGCAGGCGGTGGCCCAGGCCGACACGCTTGAGCAGTGCCTCGGCGCGCTCCCGCGCCTCGGGGATCGCGGTGCGGCCGATCAGCAGCGGCATGCACACGTTCTCCATGGCGGTGAACTCGGGCAGCAGGTGGTGGAACTGATAGACAAAGCCCAGCTCGCGATTGCGCAGCAGGCCGCGGGCGCGCTCGCCAAGCGCCGACAGCTCTTCGCCGGCCAGCCAGACGCTGCCCTGGGTCGGCCGATCGAGGCCGCCCAGCAGGTTGAGCAAGGTGCTCTTGCCCGAACCCGAACTGCCGACAATGGCCACCCGCTCCCCGGCGTGCAGTTCGAGGTTGAGCCCGGCCAACACTTGTACCGACTCCGGCCCCTCGTCGTAGGACTTGCCAAGGTTGCGGCAACTCAGAACGGCTTTATCACTCATGCGCGAATCACTCATAACGTAGCGCCTCTGCAGGCTGGGTGCGGGCCGCACGCCAGGCCGGGTACAGGGTGGCGAAGAAACTCAGGACCAGCGCCGCACCGCAGACCATGTACACGTCCTGGGCCTGGATCTGCGAGGGCAGGTAATCGATGAAATACACGTCAGCGTTGAGGAACTTGTGCCCGATCAGTTTCTCGATGCCGGCGATCGCCGCGCTGACGTTGAGCGCAGCGAGGATACCGACCACTGCACCGATCAGGGTGCCAATCACCCCGATCACCGTACCCTGGACCATGAAAATGGCCATGATCTGCCCGGGCGTGGCGCCCAGGGTACGGAGGATGGCGATGTCACCGCGCTTGTCGTTGACCACCATCACCAGGGTGGAAATGATGTTGAACGCCGCCACCGCAACGATCAGCAACAGCAGCAGGCCGATCATGGCTTTTTCCATGCGGATCGCCTGGTACAGGTTGCCGTGGGTACGGGTCCAGTCGCGGCTGTAGTACTCCTGCTCACCCAAATGCTGGGCGATGCTCCAGGCCACGCGTGGTGCCTGGAACAGGTCGTCGAACTTCAGGCGCAGGCCCTGCACCTGGTCCGGCTTCCAGCGGTGCAGGCGTGACAGGTCAGCGATGTTGGTCAGGCCCAGGTAACCGTCGATCTCGCCGGCACCGACGTGGAAGGTGCCGACCACGGTGAAGCGCTTCATGCGCGGGAACATGCCGGCCGGCGTCACGCTGACCTCAGGGGCGACGAAGGTCAGCTTGTCGCCGATGGCCACCCCTAGCTTGGCGGCCGCCTTGTCACCGATCATGATGCCCCACTCGCCCGGCGCCAGCTGGTCGAGGCGCCCTTGCTGAATGAAGTTGTCGATGATCGACACCTCACGCTCGCGGCCTGGGTCGATACCGTTGAGCAACACCTTCTGCACCTTGCCATCATGGGTCAGCAGGCCCTGCATCTGGGTATAGGGCGCAACGGCCAGCACCTGCGGATTCTGCTTTACTTGTTGGGCAAGGGCAGGCCAGTCGTTGATCGGCTGGCCGCTCTCGAGCGTGGCGTGAGGGACCATGCCCAGCACGCGGGTACGCATCTCGTGGTCGAAACCGTTCATTACCGAGAGCACCACGATCATCACTACCACGCCCAGGGCGAGGCCGATCATCGAGGTCAGGGAAATGAACGAGACGAAGTGATTACGGCGCTTGGCACGGGTGTAGCGCGTACCAATGAATGCGAAAAGAGGTCTGAACATGTCGGGGCTTGTTCGGATGAAAGGGAACGTCCTTGTGGCGAGGCGCCTGCGGCGGCTTTACACTCGGACCACCGCCGCTACCATGGGTTCGCCATGACGACATTAGACGAAGAAGATCGCCGCGAATACTACCGCATCGAAGATCGGATCGCACTGGAAATCAGCCCCCTGAGCGCGGCCGAAGCCCTTGAGCCAGAACTGTTGCAGGATGATTCACCACTGTTCAACCTGCTCAGCGAGCTGCACCTGTCCGACTTCGAGTCCCAGCACCTGTTGCGTCAGCTAAGCGAAAAGGACCGCACCCTGGCGGCGTTCCTGCGGGCGCAGAACAAGCGCCTGGACCTGCTCAGCGCGGTGGTCGCGCAAACCCTGATCGGCGAGATCGGCCAGCCCCAGCGGGTGATCATCTCCGAAGGCGGCATCGAATTCGCACAAGCCCAGCAAATCGCCCCGGGCACCCGGGTCAAAGTGAAGATGGTGTTGATGCCCCGCGCCCACGGCCTGCTGCTGCGCGGCAAGGTTACCCACTGCGACCCGCGTGCCGATGGCAGCTTCGAACTTGGCACCGAATTCACCGACATGACCGATGCCCAGCGCCAGTTGCTGGCCCGCTACATCCTGCAGCGCCAACAGCAGCAACGGCGCCAGCAGCTGGAACAGGGCGACCCTGCCTCCTGAGCCTTTTCATTTTTGACCTGAAGGAACGAACGTGACCCTCATCTATGGCCACCGCGGCGCCAAGGGCGAAGCGCCCGAGAACACTCTGCACAGCTTCCGTCAGTGCCTGTCCCACGGCGTGACCCGCTGCGAACTGGACCTGCACCTGTCGGCCGACAATGAGCTGATGGTCATCCACGACCCTACCCTCAAGCGCACAACAGGCCGGCGCGGCAAGGTGGTCGAACACCCGGCAGCCGACCTGGTTACCTACGACGCACGCAAGGGCGGCCCGGGCCATGTGCAGCCCTGCCCTATCCCACGGCTGGAAGAACTGTTCGAAAAATGCCCCTTCGAGCACTGGCAACTGGAGGTCAAGAGCGCCTCGCGGACCCGTGCCGCCACCACGGTGCTGGCGATTCGGGAACTGGCACAGCAGTACGGCCTGCTGGACAAGGTGACCATCACCTCAAGCTCGCGGGAAGTACTGGGTGCTGCGCTGGAACTGGTGCCTGACGTGAAGCGCGGCCTGGTCGCCGAGTACGCCTGGCTCGACCCGCTGAAGGTCGCGCAGAACTATGGCTGCGATCTGCTGGCCTTGAACTGGACATTGTGCACTCCCGAGCGCCTGCTCAAAGCACAGGGCCAGGGTTTGCATGTGTCGGTGTGGACGGTCAACGAGCCGGCACTGATGCGCCGGCTCGCTGATTTTGGCGTGGACAGCCTGATTACAGACTTTCCCGGTTTGGCCAAGACCACCCTCGGGTAGGGCTGAAATCGGTCTCCCCGACCGGCTCAGGCCACCGGCCGGAGCCGCTCAAAAAAGCCGGTTCAGGCCGTCATAGGCAGCTACCCGATAGGCTTCGGCCATGGTCGGGTAGTTGAACGTGGTGTTGACGAAGTACTTCAGGTTATTCAGTTCGCCCGGCTGGTTCATCACCGCCTGGCCGATGTGGACGATTTCCGAAGCCTGGTAGCCGAAGCAGTGCACGCCGAGGATTTCCAGGGTCTCGCGGTGGAACAGGATCTTCAGCATGCCTTGTGGCTCGCCGGCGATCTGTGCACGCGCCATGCTCTTGAAGAATGCCTTGCCCACTTCGTACGGCACCTTGGCCTGGGTCAGCTCCTGCTCGTTCTTGCCGATCGAGCTGATCTCCGGAATGGTGTAGATGCCGGTCGGCACGTCGTTGACGAAACGCCAGCTGCCGTTGTCGACGATACTGCCTGCCGCCGAGCGGCCCTGGTCATGGGCGGCACTGGCCAGGCTCGGCCAGCCGATCACGTCACCGGCACCATAGATATTCGGCACGCTGGTGCGGTAGGCCTCGTCGACTTCGATCTGGCCACGGCTGTTGACCTTGATGCCGATGTTCTCAAGGCCCAGCTTGTCGGTATTGCCGGTGCGGCCGTTGCACCACAGCAAGGCGTCGGCCTTGATCTTCTTGCCAGACTTCAGGTGCAGGATCACACCATTGTCCAGGCCCTCGACCCGCTCGTAGTCTTCGTTGTGGCGCACGGTGATGTTGTTGTTGCTGAAGTGGTAGCTCAGCGCCTGGGAAATTTCCGAATCCAGGAAGCTCAGCAACTGGCCGCGGTTGTCGACCAGTTCGACCAGCACGCCCAGGCCACTGAAGATCGAGGCGTATTCGCAGCCAATTACGCCGGCGCCGTAAACGATCAGTTTGCGCGGGGTGTGGCTGAGGCTCAGGATGGTGTCACTGTCATAGACACGCGGGTGATGGAAGTCGATGTCGGCCGGGCGATACGGACGCGAGCCGGTGGCGATGATGATGTGCTTGGCGTTGAGCTTTTCCACCACGCCATTGGGGCAGACCACTTCGACGGTCTGCTCATCGGCGAAGCTGCCGGTACCGAAGAACAGGTCGACGCGGTTGCGGGCGTAGTAGCCGGTACGCGAAGCGACCTGCTTGGAAATCACCTTCTCGGCGCTCTTGAGCACGTCCGGGAAGGAGAACCAGCGCGGCTCACCGATGGCTCGGAACATCGGGTTGGTGTTGAACTGCATGATCTGCCGCACCGAGTGACGCAGTGCCTTGGACGGGATGGTGCCCAGGTGGGTGCAGTTGCCACCGACCTGGCGACGGCTGTCGACCATCGCCACCTTGCGCCCTGCTTTGGCGGCGTTCATTGCCGCACCTTCTCCGGCCGGGCCGGAACCCAACACCACTACGTCGTAGTTGTAGACAGCCATGCGTACTCCTTCAGAACTGGCCCGCTGGCCACGGTCGCCGCGGGACTCGATCATGCCGCCGGGGCGCCATGAGAAAATTCGGGTGCAGTCTAATCAAGCGTGAACGCCGCGCACATTAACCCTTGGTCGCGTCGTAGGCCAATTTTGCCTGCACTACATGTGCATCCACCGATTCCCTGGCAGCTACCGTCCCTGCTTGCGCTTTCACTTGCCTGTGAGCGCCCGCTCGAAAGCAGGCGTAGCTCGGGAGACGAAGCCACCCTCTGCCCGAGTCACCAATACCGCCGCCAGGTCATGAGCGATGGCAAAATCCCAGCCGCGCTCAGGCCCGAGGATCAGCAACAGGGTCGAGTAGCCGTCGGCCTGCAGCGCCGAGGCATCGAGCACGGTGACGGCAGCCAGGTCATGATCGACCGGGCGCCCGAGGCGGGCATCGAAGGTGTGCGAATAGCGCCGGCCATTCTGCTCGAAATAGTGCCGATAGTCACCCGAGGTCGATACACCCAGGCCATTGACCGGTATTACCTGGCGGGCGATCTGACGGTCTTCGCGGGGCAATTCCAGGGCGATGCGCCATGGGCTGCCATCGGGTTTGCCGCCCACCGCCTTGAGCTCGCCGGTAACTTCGGCAATGAAGCTGGCGATACCCATGGCACGCAGGCGTGCAGCAATCAGGTCCAGGGCGTGGCCAGCGGCGATGCTGTTGAAGTCCAGTTGCACCGGGGCGTCCTTGCACAATGCCTGGCCCTCGATGCGCAAGTGCTGGTAGCCCACACGCAGGCGGGCATTGGCCAGCGCCTGCGGTTCTGGCACCTGCTCATGGCGGGCCTGGGGGCCGAAACCCCAGAGGTCGAGCAGCGGCTCGACAGTGAGGTCAAAGGCACCATCGCTCTGTTCGGCCAAGTGCTGGCCGAAGGTGACCAGTTCGAGCATGTCTGACGGCAAGGCCAGGCACTGGTTGCCGGGGAGCTGATTGAACTGGCTCACCGCAGAGTCGCCGCGGTAGGTCGAGTAGTGCTGATCTATGCCCTGCAGGATCGTTTCCACCGCCGCCTGTACCTGGACAGGCGCCGGCCCGCCTGGCTCGCGGACGTACTGGATGCTGTAGCTGCTACCCATGGCAGGGCCACCGAGGCGCTCCAGGGTGGGGCCTTGGTTACAGGCGGTCAGCAGCATGAGGATGAACAGGAGGGCTGTGCGCAAAAGTTGAGTTCTCGGTTGCCAGCACCGGCGCGACCTTGTAGGAGCGGCCTTGTGTCGCGCAAGGGCTGCGCAGCAGCCCCACCAATTTGTGTTGCTCAGCTGAGACCTGGGGCCGCTTTGCGGTCCTTTCGCGACACAAGGCCGCTCCTACAAATTGCTGGCCGGTGCAGCCATAAAAAACGGGAACCCGAAGGTTCCCGTTTTTTCATTGCCTTACAAGCGAATTAGCGTGGAAACGCTGGCGGGTTCACACCGGCCATGTCTTCCATCACGCGAACCACCTGGCAGCTGTAACCGAATTCGTTGTCGTACCAGACGTACAGGACAACGCGGTTGTCGTTCGCGATGGTCGCTTCGGCGTCAACCACACCCGCGTGGCGCGAGCCTACGAAGTCGGTGGAAACCACCTCCTGCGAGCTGACGTAATCGATCTGCTTGTGCAGCTCCGAGTGCATGGCGGTCTGGCGCAGGTACTCGTTGATTTCTTCGCGGTTGGTGGCCTTTTCCAGGTTCAGGTTCAGGATGGCCATCGACACGTTCGGCGTCGGTACGCGAATGGCGTTGCCGGTCAGCTTGCCCTTGAGCACCGGCAGCGCCTTGGCGGCAGCAGTGGCAGCACCGGTTTCGGTGATGACCATGTTCAGCGGCGCGGCGCGACCACGACGGCTGCCCTTGTGGAAGTTGTCGATCAGGTTCTGGTCGTTGGTGAACGAGTGAACGGTTTCGACGTGACCATTGACGATGCCGTACTGGTCGTTGATGGCCTTGAGCACCGGCACGATGGCGTTGGTGGTGCACGAAGCTGCCGAGATGATCTTGTCCTCGGCGGTGATGTCACCGTGGTTGATGCCGTGCACGATGTTCTTCAGCGCGCCCTTGCCAGGTGCGGTGAGGATCACGCGGGCAGCGCCCGGGCAGGCCAGGTGCTGGCCCAGGCCGTCGGCATCACGCCATACGCCGGTGTTGTCGACGATCAGGGCGTTGTCGATGCCGTACTGGGTGTAGTCGACTTCGCTCGGGCTCTTGGCGTAGATGATCTGGATCAGGTTGCCGTTGGCAGTGATGGTGTTGTTGGCTTCGTCGATGGTGATGGTGCCATCGAACGGGCCGTGCACCGAGTCACGGCGCAGCAGGCTGGCGCGCTTGACCAGGTCGTTTTCGGCACCCTTGCGCACAACGATTGCACGCAGGCGCAGGCCGTCGCCACCACCGGTCTTCTCGATCAGGATGCGCGCCAGCAGGCGGCCGATGCGGCCGAAACCGTACAGGACAACGTCGGTGCCCTTGCGCGCCGAAGCGTTCTGCTGGCCAACCACGTCGGCCAGTTCTTCACGCACGAACTGCTCGGCGGTCTTGCCGTTGCCTTCCTGCTTGAACTTGTTGGCCAGCTTGCCCAGGTCGACCGAAGCGGCGCCCAGTTTCAGCTCGCTCATGGCTTTGAGCAGGGGGAATGTCTCGTGGACGGACAGTTCGGTTTCGTCGGTCTGACGGTGACGCGCAAAGCGGTGGGCCTTGAGGATCGAGATAACCGAACGGTTGATCAGGCTGCGGCCATAGATCGAGCTCACCACGTTGTTGTTGCGGTAGAGCTGACCGATAAGCGGGATCATCGCTTCAGCCAGAGCTTCACGATCGATCCACTCACCAAGACACTGGTCGGGCTTCTGAGTCACGGGAACCTTCCACATGTAGGGGGAGAAAAAAGGGGCTACATTATGACGCCCCAACGCGTAACCGGCAATGAGCGCCTGTCGTGGGAGCCAAAGCCCGTGCTCATGCCCTTTCCGAGCCTGACAGCACGCACCGGCACCGGTACAATCGGTCTCTTTGCCGCAACGCTTGGAGTGCAATCTCCCGTGTCAGTTCTGCGCCTACCGCAAATGTCGGCCACGGCCGGCAAACAAACCTGGGGCAACCTGCCCGGTGCCGCCCTCAGCCTTGCCATCGCCGAGGCCGCCAGCAGTGCTGGCCGCTTCACCCTGCTGCTGACCGCCGACAGCCAGGCTGCCGACCGTCTGGAGCAGGAGCTGCGCTTCTTCGCCCCCGGCCTTCCGGTGCTGCCGTTCCCAGACTGGGAAACCCTGCCCTACGACCTGTTCTCGCCACACCAGGACATCATTTCCCAGCGCATCGCCAGTCTCTACCGGCTGCCGGAGTTGAGCCACGGCATCCTCGTGGTGCCGATCACCACGGCCCTGCACCGCCTGGCCCCCACGCGCTTCCTGCTCGGCAGCAGCCTGGTGCTGGACGTCGGCCAGACCATCGATGTAGAGCAGATGCGCTCACGCCTGGAGGCCACTGGCTACCGCTGCGTCGACACGGTCTACGAACATGGCGAGTTCGCCGTACGCGGCGCGCTGATCGACCTGTTCCCGATGGGCAGCAAGCTGCCCTACCGCATCGACCTGTTCGACGACGAGATCGAGACCCTGCGCACCTTCGACCCGGAGACCCAGCGCTCGATCGACAAGGTCGACTCGATCCGCCTGCTGCCGGCACGCGAATTCCCCATGCAGAAAGAGGAAGTGACGCGCTTCAAGGCACGCTTCCGCGAGCGTTTCGATGTCGACTTCCGCCGCAGCGCGATCTTCCAAGACCTGGCCAGCGGCATCATCCCCGCCGGCATCGAGTACTACCTGCCGCTGTTCTTCGAAGAAACCTCGACCCTGTTCGACTACCTGCCAAGCGACACCCAGGTGTTCTCGCTGCCGGGCGTCGAGCAGGCTGCCGAGCACTTCTGGAACGACGTGCGCGGGCGCTACGAAGACCGCCGCGGCGACTTGAGCCGCCCATTGCTGCCGCCTTCTGAACTGTTCCTGCCGGTGGAAGACTGCTTCGCCCAGCTCAAGCAGTGGCCGCGCGTGGTGGTCAGTGCCGATGATGTCGAGCCTGGTACCGGCCGTGAGCGCTTCCCCGCCTGCACCCTGCCCAACCTGGCCATCGAAGCCAAGGCCAACCAGCCGCTGGCGGCATTGTCCGACTTCCTCGACCAGTTCAGCGGCCGGGTGTTGTTCACCGCCGAATCGGCGGGCCGTCGCGAGGTGCTGCTGGAGCTGCTCGAGCGCCTCAAGCTGAGGCCGCAGACAGTCGAGGGCTGGGCTGACTTCATCACCGGCAGCCAGCGCCTTGCGATCACCATCGCCCCGCTGGACGAAGGCCTGCTGCTCGAAGACCCTGCCATCGCCCTGGTCGCCGAAAGCCCGCTGTTCGGCCAGCGCGTGATGCAGCGCCGGCGCCGCGACAAGCGCGGCGAGGCCGCCAATGATGCAGTGATCAAGAACCTTACCGAGCTGCGCGAAGGCGCCCCGGTGGTGCACATCGACCATGGCGTGGGCCGCTACCTGGGCCTGGCCACGCTGGAGATCGACGGCCAGGCCGCCGAGTTCCTGACCCTGGAGTACGCCGAGGGCGCCAAGCTCTACGTCCCAGTGGCCAACCTGCACCTGATTGCCCGCTACACCGGCAGCGATGACGCCCTGGCGCCGTTGCACCGGCTGGGCTCGGAAGCCTGGCAGAAGGCCAAGCGCAAAGCCGCCGAACAGGTCCGCGACGTGGCCGCCGAGCTGCTCGACATCTACGCCCGCCGCGCCGCCCGCAAAGGGTACGCCTTCGCCGACCCGGCCGCCGACTATGCCACCTTCAGCGCAGGTTTCCCTTTCGAGGAAACCCCCGACCAGCAGAATGCCATCGAAGCGGTACGCGCCGACATGCTCGCCGCCAAGCCGATGGACCGCCTGGTGTGCGGCGACGTCGGCTTCGGCAAGACCGAGGTCGCCATGCGCGCAGCCTTCATCGCCGTGCACAGCGGCCGCCAGGTAGCGGTGCTGGTGCCTACCACCCTGCTTGCACAGCAGCACTACAACAGCTTCCGCGACCGCTTCGCAGACTGGCCGGTGACGGTCGAGGTGATGAGCCGTTTCAAATCGGCCAAGGAAGTGGCCAGCGCTGCAGCGGACCTGGCCGAAGGCAAGATCGACATCCTGATCGGCACGCACAAGCTGCTGCAGGACGATGTGCGCTTCAAGGACCTGGGTTTGGTGGTGATCGACGAAGAGCACCGCTTTGGCGTACGCCAGAAGGAACAGCTCAAGGCCCTGCGCAGCGAGGTGGACATCCTCACCCTGACCGCGACACCGATTCCGCGAACGCTGAACATGGCCGTAGCCGGCATGCGCGACCTGTCCATCATCGCCACGCCGCCGGCCCGGCGCCTGTCGGTGCGCACCTTCGTCATGGAGCACAACAACAGCACGGTGAAAGAAGCGCTGCTGCGTGAACTGCTGCGCGGCGGCCAGGTGTACTACCTGCACAACGATGTGAAAACCATCGAAAAATGCGCCGCCGACCTTGCCGAACTGGTCCCCGAAGCGCGTATCGGCATCGGCCATGGGCAGATGCGCGAGCGCGAGCTGGAACAGGTGATGAGCGACTTCTACCACAAGCGCTTCAACGTGCTGATCGCCTCGACCATCATCGAGACCGGCATCGACGTGCCCAGCGCCAACACCATCGTCATCGAGCGCGCCGACAAGTTCGGCCTGGCCCAGTTGCACCAGTTGCGTGGCCGGGTCGGCCGCAGCCACCACCAGGCCTACGCCTACCTGCTGACACCGGCGCGGCAAAAAGTGAGCGCCGACGCCGAGAAACGCCTGGAAGCCATTGCCAACACCCAGGACCTGGGCGCCGGCTTCGTGCTGGCCACCAACGACCTGGAAATCCGCGGCGCCGGCGAGCTGCTGGGCGAAGGCCAGAGCGGGCAGATCCAGGCCGTGGGCTTTACCCTTTACATGGAAATGCTCGAACGGGCGGTCAAGGCCATTCGCAAGGGCACCCAGCCGAACCTGGAACAGCCGCTGGGCGGCGGCCCGGAAGTCAACCTGCGCCTGCCGGCACTGATCCCCGAGGACTACCTGCCCGACGTGCATGCGCGGCTTATCCTCTACAAGCGCATCGCCTCGGCGGCTGACGAAGAGGGCCTCAAGGACCTGCAGGTGGAGATGATCGACCGCTTCGGCCTGCTGCCCGAGCCGACCAAGAACCTGATGCGCCTGACCCAGCTCAAGCTGCAGGCGGAAAAGCTCGGCATCAAGAAAGTCGATGCCGGCCCGAACGGCGGCAAGCTCGAGTTCGAGGCCGAAACCCCAGTCGACCCGCTGACCCTGATCAAGCTGATCCAGGGCCAACCCAAACGCTACAAGTTCGAAGGCGCAACGCAGTTCCGCTTCCTGGTACCGATGGAACGGCCCGACGAACGCTTCAACACTCTGGAGGCGCTGTTCGAGCGCCTGACCCCACAGACAGCCTAAGGAAGATCCATGCGTGCCATCCGTTGCCTGACCTTGTTGCTTGCGCTGTTCGCGCCGGCCGCCTTCGCTGAAGGTCTTTATCAGGTGGAAATGATCCTTGTGCGGCAGAACAGCGTGCCGGCCTTCACCAGCCCGTACGCCCCTGAAGACTGGAGCGCCGGCGCCCTGCGCCTGGAAAAGAGCGCCGAACGCCCACTGGCGCTGGAAGATGAAGCCACCCGCCTGCAAGCCACGGCCGACTACACCGTGCTGCTGCACAAGGCCTGGCAGCAGCATGTCGGCAGCACGCCAAGCCGCATCGCCCTGGGTGATGGCCAGGAGCAGTTCGGCCACTTCCCGATCGAAGGCAACCTGAGCATCACCGAAGGGCGCTTCATTGCCGTGGAGGCCAATTTCTGGGTCAACCAGCTCGACAGCAACGGCAATGTGCTCAAGAGCGAGCAGTTCAAACAGAGCAACAGCACCATCAAGGGCGGCCAGCTGACCTTCCTCGATGGCGGCCACCTGGCGGTGCTGCTGAAGGTCACCCCGCCAGGTACACGGAAGATGCCGGTGATGGACCCGGAGATGATGGAGCAGTGATGTGACTGAGGGCGACGCACGGCAACTGCTCAGAGCCCATCCGGACTGGGTCGATTTTATCGACGCGGGCGCACTGGCCCGAGGCCGTAAATATGCAGCGCAGGAACGAACGCGAATCCTTTCGCTGCAGGGCCATTCCATCGAGGCGAGGTGCGAGGGCTCGGCGGGCCAGATTTACCATCAGGATATCAAGCTGGTGTTGAATTACGGCGACCTGCGCGTCTTTGGGAGCTGCTCCTGCCCGGTAGGATTGAATTGCAAGCACTGCGTCGCTGCGTTGCTGCAACTGGAACTGGAAGGTGGAAACCTTGAGGCAGCCGCAACTCAGGAGCAAGCCGCGCTGTCGCTGCCGCCCGACCTGAACCTGTGGGTGCAGGGGCTCGAATCGCCCTCCAAGGCTGCAGCCAGTAGCGAACCGGCACGCAAAGGTCCGGCCATCTACTACCGCATTCACAGCGATAGCGAACACTTTCAGCTCGAGCCAATCAAGGGCACGCTACAAACCGACGGTACGCTGAAAATCGGCCGCATCACCTCAATGCCGGAGATGATCTACTACACCCCCCGTTACGTTACGGAAGATGACGCTCGGCTGTTGCGCCTGATCGATGCCCGCAGCAAAACGCTGACACCCGTGGCGCAACTGGAAGGCAAGCAAGGGGCGGAGCTTTTGAGCTACGCCTTGGCGACCGGGCGCCTGCTGTATGAAGACGACCCCACGCCTTTGCATGCCGGGCCGCAACTGCATGCCGAGTTCCGCTGGGTCAGGCTGGACAACGGCAGCTACAGGGGCGCCTGGCACCATGACCAGCACCTGCAGCTGCAGGTACTGCCCACCGAGCCTTTGCACTACATCGACCGGCATTCGCATCAGGCCGGCGAGCTGCAGCATGATCTCGACCCCTTCATCGCCAGCCAGCTGGCACGCGCGCCAACCGTACCTGAACACCTGGTAGTACCTTTGAGTCATCGACTGAACGCCTTGAACCGGCAAGTCCCGACCCCCACCGCCGTGGTCACCGAGCAGATCGAAAACGTCCAGCCCAAGGGCCGGCTGACCCTTGGCAGTCTCGAATTCAGCGCCTACATGCCTAAGACCGGGCGTATGCAGCGCCAGATGCAACACCGCGCCGCCCTTTCCTTCGACTACGATGGGCTGCGCGCCAGTGGCAGCGACGACAAGCCATTGACCCGACTGGTGGATACCACCAGCCAGCGCATCCGCCGCCAGCCCCCGGCCGAGCAGGCACTGCGCAAGGCACTGCGCGAACTGGGTTTCAAGCCCGCCACCCGGCAAAGCAAGGCGCTGCCAGACAGCGCGGGCGAGATGCTTCAGCTGCCCGACGACGAAGCCTGGCTACGCTTCGCCCGCGACGGCCTGCCGCGCCTGCGCGAGGCAGGCTGGGAAGTCGACATCCACCGCGACTTCGCCTTCAACCTGCATGAGGTGGACGACTGGTACGCCAGCATCGAGGAAGCACCAGGCCATGAATGGTTCGACCTGGAGCTGGGCATCTTCGTCGAAGGCCAGCGCCATAGCCTGCTGCCCATCGTGCTGCAGCTGCTGCGCAGCAACCCCGAGTTGCTGCGGCCCAGCGAGCTGGCCCGGCGCAGCGACGACGAACACCTGCTGATCGACCTCAACCGCGGCCGGCTGGACGCCCCCGCGCTGCGCGTCGCCCTGCCCTACGGGCGAATCAAGTCGGTCATGGGCACCCTGGGTGAACTGTACCTGCACGAGGACAACGTCGGCCCCACCCTGCGCATGGACCGCGCCGACGCGGCACGCCTGAACGACATCGAACATTTGCCCCTGCACTGGGAAGGTGGCGCCCATGTGCGCGACCTGGGCCGGCGCCTGCGCGATGCACGCGACCTGCAGGTCGCGCCGCCCGCAGCGCTCAACGCAACCCTGCGCCCCTATCAGCAGCAGGGCCTGAACTGGTTGCAGGCCCTGCGCGAAATGGGCACCGGCGGCATCCTTGGCGACGACATGGGCCTGGGCAAGACCTTGCAGGCCCTGGCCCACCTGCTGCTGGAAAAGCAGAACAGGCGCCTCGCCCACCCTGCCCTGGCAGTGATGCCGACCAGCCTGGTGCCAAACTGGCTCGACGAAGCCCAACGCTTCGCCCCCGACCTGCGCGTCCTGGCCCTGCACGGCCCCGGCCGCAGCAAGCATTTCGCCAAGCTGCACGAATACGACCTGGTACTGACCACCTACGCCCTGGTGCCGCGCGACCTCGAGCACCTGCGCGCGCAGCAGTGGAGCGTACTGGTGCTGGACGAGGCGCAGAACATCAAGAGCAGCACCAGCAAGGCCGCCCAGGCTGTCTGCGAGCTGCAGGCCAACCAGCGTCTGTGCCTGACCGGCACGCCAATGGAAAACAACCTGGGCGAGCTGTGGTCGATCTTCCACTTTCTCATGCCCGGCTGGCTGGGCGAGCTCAAACGCTTCAATCAGGATTACCGTACGCCTATCGAACGCCATGGCGACGCGGAACGTCTGGCGCACCTGGTCACCCGCATCCGCCCGTTCCTGCTGCGCCGCACCAAGGAGCAGGTAGCGACCGAATTGCCTCCCAAGACCGAAATGGTCCATTGGGTCGAGCTCAGCGACGCCCAGCGTGATACCTACGAGGCCGTACGCGTGGCGATGGACAAGAAAGTGCGCGACGAAATCGCGCGCAATGGCGCGGCACGCAGCCAGATCGTGATCCTCGATGCCCTGCTCAAGCTGCGCCAGGTATGTTGCGATTTACGCCTGGTCAAAGGGGTCGAGACCAAGGGCAATCAGGCTGACAAGGGCAAGCTCGGCGCGCTGCTGGACATGCTCGAAGAACTGCTCAGCGAAGGGCGCCGGGTGCTGTTGTTCTCGCAGTTCACCTCGATGCTGGCACTGATCGAACAAGAGCTGGAAAAGCGCAAGATCCGCTACAGCCTGCTCACCGGCGACACCCGTGACCGGCGCACACCGGTGCAACAGTTCCAGCAGGGCGAGAGCGAAGTGTTTCTGATCAGCCTCAAGGCCGGCGGCGTGGGGCTGAACCTGACGGCTGCCGACACCGTGATTCACTTCGACCCGTGGTGGAACCCGGCCAGCGAGAACCAGGCCACCGACCGCGCGTACCGCATCGGCCAGGACAAGCCGGTGTTCGTGTTCAAGCTGATCACGCGCGGTACCGTTGAAGAGAAGATTCAGCAGCTGCAGCAGGAAAAAGCAGCGCTGGCAGCAAGCTTGCTCGACGGGGCAGAGGCTGGGCAGTGGCGTCTGGGGGATGAGGAAATCGAAGCGTTGTTTGCTCCGCTACCCGGAAAGCGGGCGCGCTAGCAGTCAGTCCCGGCTACTTCGCTGGCAAGCCCCCACAGGACTTTCACTGCCTTGGACAGCAGCGAGATACCTGTGGGGGCCGGCACAGTCAATCGACCAATTGCGCCTCGCGCAACGCCCCTAGCGCCTCCAGCCAACGAGGCTGCTGGCGATAATCGGTCCGCGCAAAACCCTGCCCGCGCATGCGTGCAATCCGCGGCGATGGCTTTACCTTCAGCCGCTGCGCCGCGCTCAAAGCCAGCTCTGCTGCCGCCCGGTCATTGCACACCAGGCCCATGTCACAACCCGCACTCAGCGCCGCCTCGATCCGATTGGCCGCATCGCCGACCACATGCGCACCGGCCATCGACAGGTCGTCACTGAAGATCACCCCGTCAAAGCCCAGTTCGCCGCGCAGGATGTCCTGCAACCAACGACGCGAGAACCCGGCCGGCTGGTTGTCTACCTGCGGATAGATGACATGCGCCGGCATCACTGCCGCCAGCTGCCCGCTGAGGCGGGAGAACGGCACCAGATCTGCCTGGCGCAGTTGCTCGAGGCTGCGCTCGTCCGTCGGAATGGCCACGTGGGAGTCCGCCTCCGCCCAGCCATGCCCCGGGAAATGCTTGCCACAGGCGGCCATGCCCGCTGCATTCATCCCGCGGATGAAGGCGCCGGCCAGCTGCGTGGCACGTTGCGGGTCGCCTTCGAACGCGCGGCTGCCGACCACAGCGCTACGCTGGTGATCCAGGTCGAGCACAGGGGCGAAGCTCAGGTCCAGGCCAACCGCCAGCACCTCAGTGGCCATCAACCAACCGCACTGCTCGGCGAGGTACTCGGCATTGGCGTTATCGGCGATCGCGCGCATGGCTGGCAGGCGCACGAAGCCCTGACGCAAACGCTGCACACGCCCACCTTCCTGGTCGACGGCCAGAATCAGATCGGGACGAATGGCGCGAATGGACGCGCACAGTTCACGCACCTGGCGCGGGCTGTCGATGTTGCGGGCAAAGATGATCAGGCCAGCCACTTCCGGCTGGCGCAGGAGCTGGCGGTCTTCGGCGGTCAGCCATTTACCGGCGATATCCACCATCAGGGAGCCTTGCAGGCTGACGGTCATAGGCAATCCTTCATTACAGACTTAAAGAAGCCCACTGGGGGCATGCGGCCTCCTCGATACGCACCGGGCAATGCGCCGGTACGCGCTCGAACAGGCCAAGCAGATCGGTGTTGCGCAGGCGAATGCAGCCATGGGACAGCGGCATGCCCAAGGGTTCCGTGTCGGGCGTGCCATGCAGATAGATATAGCGGCGGAACGTGTCCACGGCGCCCAGACGGTTGACCCCGGCCTCGCAACCGCTGAGCCAGAGGATGCGGGTAAGCACCCAGTCACGCCCGGGATGCTGTGCGTGCAACGCCGGCGACCAGACCTCACCGGTCCAGCGCCGGCCACGCAGCACGGCATTGAGCGGCAAGCCCGCCCCGATCCTCGCTCGCACCTGGTGCAGGCCGCGTGGCGTGCAGCCGGAGCCATTGCGCTCACCGGCGCCATTGCGTGCGGTCGACACCGCCAGGCGCACGCACAACTGCCCATTGGCAAAGCCATAGAGGCGCTGGTCAGCGAGGGAAATGTGCAGGAGATCGAGGTCGGGCATGGGCGCTAGCTTAGCCCAAGCGCCCTGCCCCGCCCAGCCTTCAGGCCTTGGCGGTGGTGCTGGCGGTTTTACTGCGCGGGCGCAACTGTGCGGTGGCCATCGCCTCGTCGGTGACACCGCTGTCGGCGCGCATGCCAGCGGCCAGAAACGGCACCATCAGGCGCATAACCTGCTCTATGGAGGTGTTGATACCAAAGTCGGTTTCGGCAATGGCGCGCAATGCCTTGATGCCGGACATGCTGAACGCCGCGGCACCGAGCATGAAGTGCACGCGCCAGAACAGTTCGAGGGGAGGGATGCGTGGCGCGGCTTCATTGACCAGCAACATGTAGCGGCGGAACACCTTGCCATACATGTCTTCCAGATACCGCCGCAGGTGCCCCTGGCTCTGGCTGAAGGCCAGGCCCAGCAGGCGCATGAAGATCGACAGGTCGTTGTTGCTGCGTGGCTGCACCACCAGTGCCTGCTCCACGAGCATTTCCAGCAGTTCTTCGAGGCTGGGCTTTTGTTCCGGCTTGGCCTGGCGCCGCTCCAGCTCACGTTCGAGGCTGGCGCAGAACGGCCCGAGGAAACGGGAAAAGACCGCCTGGATCAGCGCCTTCTTGGAACCGAAATGGTAATTGACCGCCGCCAGGTTAACCCCGGCCTTGCTGGTAATCAGCCGCAACGAGGTTTCCGCGAACCCCCTTTCCGCGAACAATTGCTCGGCAGCATCGAGAATGCGTTCAACGGTTTCCGATTGGGCCATGACTACTCCGCCAGACAGACAAACAGGTGTTTGAAACATACGTTTCAGGCCTGCGGATGTCAAGGCTCGGTGACTGTGCGGTCGCCATTAGAAAGCCCCGAGCTGCAAGCTGCAAGCCGCAAGAGGGGTGGCGCGCCGCTTTTTCTTGTCGCGTGGAGCTTGCAGCTCATCCAGTACTGTATATAATCCCAGTCACTGTATAAAAAGACAGAGCGCCCGCCATGTTGAAACTGACGCCCCGCCAAGCCGAAATCCTGGCCTTCATCAAACGTTGCCTTGAAGACAACGGCTTCCCGCCGACGCGCGCAGAGATCGCTCAGGAGCTGGGCTTCAAGTCGCCCAACGCCGCCGAGGAGCACCTCAAGGCCCTCGCGCGCAAAGGCGCGATCGAGATGACCCCAGGCGCATCCCGCGGCATCCGCATCCCCGGCTTTGAAGCCAAGGCCGAAGAAAACGGCCTGCCGATCATCGGCCGGGTAGCGGCCGGTGCACCGATCCTTGCCGAGCAGCACATCGAACAATCTTGCAACATCAATCCATCCTTCTTCCACCCCCGCGCCGACTACCTGCTGCGCGTACACGGCATGAGCATGAAGGACGTCGGCATCTTCGACGGCGACCTGCTGGCCGTGCACACCTGCCGCGAGGCCCGTAACGGGCAGATCGTCGTCGCCCGTATCGGCGACGAAGTGACCGTCAAACGTTTCAAACGCGAAGGCAGCAAGGTCTGGCTGATCGCCGAAAACCCCGATTTCGCCCCCATCGAAGTCGACCTGAAAGAGCAGGAAATGGTGATCGAAGGTTTGAGTGTCGGCGTAATTCGCCGCTGAACCAGGAGGCGTCATGCAACAGTTCGTCCAAGCACAACAGCAGGTACAGCTTCCTTTGTTCGAAGCCTTCCTCGCCCAACCTGTACTGCCAGGCCTGAAGGCCAGCGAGCAGGCGCGCAAGAACAGCGAACCGGACCTGTTCAGTGAACTGTCCCTGCGTGGCGCACCCGAACATTGCCAGACCTTGCTGGCACCGGTGCTACGCGAACTGAGCGAAGAGCAAGAGGCCCGCTGGCTGACGCTTATCGCACCGCCGGGCAGCCTGACCCAGGCCTGGTTGCGCGATGCCGGCCTCAACCGCGAGCGCATTCTGCTGCTGCAGCCGCGCGGCAATCAGAGCGCACTGCAACTGGCCTGTGACGCCCTGCGCCTTGGCCGTAGCCACACGGTTGTCAGCTGGCTTGGCAGCGTAAATGCCACCGCGCGACAGCAACTGTTGCGTGCAGCCAGTGCCGGAAACGCACAAAGCCTGAACATCCGCCTCGGCTGATGTTCAGGCTTTGCCTGTAACCCGAAACAACCTGGGTGTCAGTGAAGTACGCGCGGCCCTTCGTCGCGCTCGAGTTCGCCATCCATGAGGCGCCCCGCCATCTGCACGCCCACGCTCAGCATGGCCTTTGCAACCTCAACGTGTTGCCCCTGCAGGAATACCTTGGCGTCTTCCGAGAAATCCAGGGTTACCAGGGAGCCTTCGTCCTCGGCACGACGCAGTTCGATTCGGCCATCAGGCAACTCGACAATTTCCAGAAAAGACGTAGACATAAAGGGCTGTTCTCCGCGAAAGGCCAGTATTGTACCAGCCAAGGCGAATATCAGCACTCACTCAACGCGTCACGGAATCGTCTCACCAGGCCTTTGAGGTTGTTGCGCCAGCTTTCCAGCTCTTCACGCGACAGCGCAGCCTGCTCGGGTTCGTCGAGGTTGACGGCCTGGATGAGTGGCTGAGTGACATCGGTTTTCGCGGTTTTTTTCGCGACCGGTGGTCGGAACAAATCGGCATAAGCGGTGAGCAATTGTGCCAGCCAGGTTTCCCGCTGCCTGGCCAGTTCCAGCAACTCAGCCACCTCGGGAATGGCGATGTCATTCAGGGCGTCATCGGCGAGCAATTGCTCGACACTGGGCGCGGCCGGCAGGCGGTAGAAGCCGCCAATCTCGTGACACAAGCCCAGTAGCGCGCCATACAGGTGGAACAGCGCAGATTCGCGCTCGGCCTGCGCCAGGCCTTGTGCATTCATGGCCTGGCTGTCGACAGCCTTGGCCATGGACTCAAGGGCAAGGCCGGCGAAGAAGAGCTTCTGGTTGGTGCGGGTGTAGAGTTCCTGGGCCATCTTGAGTGACCTCCCTAAGGCTGCAAGGCGAATACCTGCAGTTTCAGGGATCGGCGTGTACTTGTCACCAATGAATTGGGGCCGCTAAGCGGCCCCAATTACATCACTGAAACGATCAGCGCTTGTCTTCAACCTTCCAGGCATTACCGTCGTAGAACGCCTTCCACCCGGTAGGCTTGCCATCGACCTCGGACTGCACGTATTGCTCTTTGGTCTTGCGGCTGTAGCGGATCACTGCCGGGCGACCCTCGGGGTCTTTCTGCGGCGCATCGCACAGGAAGTGGTACTTGGGGTCGATCTCATGCTTGTGCGGCACGATCTCCAGCACCAGCGGCGCACGGGTCTCGCGATTCTTGGGGAACTGGCTGGCTGCCAGGAACAACCCAGAAGCACCGTCACGCAGCACGTAGGTGTCGTCGACCTTCTCGCACTTGAGCTCTGGCATGTCCACCTTGTCCATCTTCGGTGGTGCCGCCTCGCCACTCTTGAGCAGCTTGCGGGTGTTCTTGCACGCAGGGTTGGTGCAACCGAAGAACTTGCCGAACCGGCCGGTCTTGAGCTGCATCTCGCTGCCGCACTTGTCACACTCCAGGCTCGGCCCTTCGTAACCCTTGATGCGGTAACTGCCCTCTTCGATCTCGTAGCCGACGCAATCAGGGTTGTTACCGCAGATATGCAGCTTGTGCTTCTCGTCGAGCAGGTAGGCATCCATGGCCGTTGCGCAGATCGGGCAGCGGTGCTTGCCCAACAGCACGCGCGACTCCGATTCACCTTCGTCGTCCGCAGCGATTTCATCGCCCGGCACCAGGTTGACCGTGGCCTTGCAGCGCTCTTTGGGCGGCAGGCTGTAACCCGAGCAACCCAGGAACACGCCAGTGGAGGCCGTCCGGATCATCATCGGCCGCCCACATTCCTTGCACGGAATGTTGGTCATGGTCGGCTGGTTGGCACGCATGCCGCCTTCGGCTGATTCTGCCGTCAGCAGTTTCTTGCTGAAGTCGCCGTAGAACTCGTCCAGAACGTTCTTCCAGTCACGCTCGCCCTGCGCCACGTCATCCAGGCTCTCCTCCATGACGGCGGTGAAACCGTAGTCCATCAGGTTGGCGAAGCTTTCCGACAAGCGCTCGGTAACGATGTCGCCCATCTTCTCGGAGTAGAAGCGGCGATTGTGCAGTGTTACGTAACCGCGATCCTGGATGGTGGAAATGATGGCTGCGTAGGTCGACGGGCGGCCAATACCGCGCTTTTCCATTTCCTTGACCAGGCTGGCTTCGGTAAAGCGCGCAGGTGGCTTGGTGAAGTGCTGACTGGGGTCGATCTGGATCAGCTTGAGCGCTTCACCCTGGACCATCTCGGGCAACACGTCATCTTCGCCCGGCTTGCTCTGCTGAGGCAGCACACGGGTATAACCGTCGAACTTGAGGATGCGACCTTTGGCACGCAGCTCGAAATCACCGGCAGCCACGGTCACACTGGTGGACAGGTACTGCGCAGGCGGCATCTGGCAGGCGAGGAACTGGCGCCAGATCAGCTCGTACAGGCGCTCGGCGTCACGCTCCATGCCGCTGAGCTTGGTTGGGTGCGTGTTGACGTCGGAAGGACGAATCGCTTCGTGGGCCTCCTGAGCGCCTTCTTTGCTGCCGTACACCAGCGGTGCTTCGGGCAGGTACTGCTTGCCGAACTCACGCTCGATGTAGCTGCGCGCCATGTCCAGCGCGTCGACCGACAGGTTGGTCGAGTCGGTACGCATGTAGGTGATGTAGCCCGCTTCGTATAGCCGCTGAGCCATCATCATGGTCTTCTTCACGCCGAAGCCCAGGCGGTTGCTTGCAGCCTGTTGCAGGGTGGAGGTGATGAACGGTGCCGACGGCTTGCTGCTGGTCGGGCGGTCTTCACGCTTGAGCACGCTGTAGCTGGACGCCTTGAGCTTGCTCAGTGCAGCCATGGCCTGCGCTTCGTTCAGCGGCTTGAAGGCCTCGCCTTTCTCGCGGGTCACCTCGAAACGCACCTTGGCGTCCTTGGCAGTGCCAAGGTCGGCGTGCACCTCCCAGTACTCTTCGGGGATGAAGGCACGGATCTCGCGCTCACGCTCGACCACCAGCTTCACGGCCACCGACTGAACACGCCCGGCCGACAGGCCACGGGCGATCTTGGCCCACAGCAGTGGCGAGACCATGTAGCCCACCACGCGGTCAAGGAAACGGCGCGCCTGCTGGGCATTGACACGATCGATATCCAGCTCGCCGGGCTTCGAGAACGCATCCTGGATGGCTTTTTTGGTGATTTCGTTGAACACCACACGCTTGTAGCGGGTGTCGTCGCCACCGATGGCCTCGCGCAGGTGCCAGGCGATGGCTTCCCCTTCGCGGTCCAAGTCGGTCGCGAGATAGATGGTGTCAGCATCCTTGGCCAGCCGGCGCAACTCTTCGATCACCTTTTCCTTGCCAGGCAGGATCTCGTACTTGGCCTTCCAGCCGTGCTCGGGGTCGACGCCCATGCGCGCCACCAGCTGGCGACGGGCCTTCTCTTTCGGCGACAGGGCCGGCGCCTCACCCGCAGCCTTGCCACGCTTGGCGGCCGGCTCTTTGCTGGCGCTGGCCGAACCGCTGGTGGGGAGGTCACGGATGTGGCCGATACTCGACTTCACCACGTACTGGTTGCCCAGGTACTTGTTGATGGTCTTGGCCTTGGCCGGGGATTCCACAATGACCAGCGATTTGCCCATGGATCGGAGTATTCCTGAATCTGAAGATGAAAAACGCGTCAGGTGCCGGACGCGGCACCGCTATATATAGTGGCAATAGAGTGAGGTCAAGCGCGGTCGTTCACTCGTGCGCCTTGCCAAGCCGTTCAGGCAACCCTTCTTCGGCCTTGACCAAAGCAAAGCGTGGCACCTGCTCGCCGTCAACCTCGACCGACTCCTGGAACATCGAAAGTGGTCGTACCCAGAAGCTGTGGTCACCATACAGGCATTGGTAGAAAACCATCCACTCTTCGCTTTCGGAGTGCCGTGCGACACTGAAGACACGGTACTCAGGCCCTTTGTAATGCCGGTATACGCCTGGTTGTATCTGCATGTCGCCTTCCCTCTTGAAACAAATTCTGTAAAAAAACAAAAGCCGGGGCACAAGGCCCCGGCTGCTGTCCCGCTACGCGATCAGACGCGTTCGAAGACAGTGGTGATGCCCTGACCGAGGCCGACGCACATGGTGGCCACGCCCAACGTACCGCCATTTTGCTTCATGACGTTGAGCAGGGTGCCGGAAATGCGTGCCCCGGAGCAACCGAACGGGTGGCCCAAGGCAATGGCGCCGCCGTGCAGGTTAACCTTCTCATCCATCTTGTCGAGCACTTTCAAATCTTTGAGCACTGGCAGGGCCTGTGCAGCAAAGGCTTCATTGAGCTCGATGAAGTCGATATCGGCCATGGTCAGCCCGGCACGCTTCAGGGCTTTCTGGGTCGACGGTACAGGGCCGTAGCCCATGATTGCCGGGTCCACACCAGCCACTGCCATGGAGCGGATCACCGCCAACGGCTGGATACCGAGGTCCATCGCACGCTGGCCAGACATGACGATCATGCACGAAGCGCCATCGGTAATCTGCGACGAAGTACCGGCTGTGACCGTACCACCTTTGGGGTTGAACGCAGGCTTGAGCGATGCCAGGCCTTCAAGGGTGGTTTCCGGGCGAATGGTCTCGTCGAAGTCGAAGACCTTCAGGAAACCGTTCTCGTCATAGCCCTGCATCGGGATGATCTCGTCCTTGAACTTGCCTTCGACCGTCGCCTTGTGTGCGAGCTGGTGCGAACGCAGGCCGAACAGGTCCTGTTGCTCACGGGTGATGCCGTGCATCTTGCCGAGCATCTCGGCAGTCAGGCCCATCATCCCGGAAGCCTTGGCAGCGTGCAAGGACAGGTGCGGGTTGGGGTCCACGCCATGCATCATGCTGACGTGCCCCATGTGCTCGACACCACCGACCACGAACACGTCGCCGTTGCCGGTCATGATCGCCTGGGCGGCGGTGTGCAGCGCGCTCATCGACGAGCCGCACAGGCGGCTGACGGTCTGGGCGGCCGAGGTGTGCGGGATCTGGGTCATCAGCGACGCCATGCGGGCGATGTTCCAGCCCTGCTCCAGGGTCTGGTTGACGCAGCCCCAGATCACGTCCTCGACTTCTTTGGGGTCGACCTTGCCGTTGCGCTCCAGCAGCTTGCTGATCAGGTGCGCAGACATGTCTTCAGCACGGGTGTTGCGGTGCATGCCACCCTTGGAGCGGCCCATCGGGGTGCGACCGAAGTCGACAATCACCACGTCTCTTGGATTGAGGCTCATATCAATAATCTCGCTCTACTCTCTCAAAGGCGTTGGCTGCTCAGCTGAAGAAGCGCTGGCCGTTCTTGGCCATTTCGCGCAGCTTCGCGGTCGGGTGGTACAGCGGCCCCAGATCGGCGTACTGATCAGCCAGGGCAACGAATTCGGCCACACCGATCGAATCGATGTAACGCAGCGCACCACCACGGAACGGAGGGAAACCAATGCCGTATACCAGGCCCATGTCCGCTTCGGCAGCGGTTTCGACGATGCCGTCTTCCAGGCAGCGCACGGTCTCCAGGCACAGCGGGACCATCATCCAGTTGATGATGTCTTCGTCGGTGACTTCACGCTGCTCGAAGACGATCGGCTTGAGCACATCGAGCACGGTGGCGTCGAAGACCTTCTTCGGCTTGCCACGCTTGTCGGTTTCGTAGGCATAGAAACCCTTGCCGTTCTTCTGGCCCAGGCGATTGGCCTCATACAGGGCGTCGACGGCCGAGCGGCGCTCGTCCTTCATGCGGTCCGGGAAGCCTTCGGCCATCACATCGCGGCCGTGGTGGCCGGTGTCGATGCCGACCACGTCCATCAGGTAGGCCGGGCCCATCGGCCAGCCGAACTTCTCCATGACCTTGTCGATGCGCACGAAGTCGACACCAGCGCTGACCAGCTTGGCGAAGCCGCCGAAGTACGGGAACAGCACGCGGTTGACCAAGAAGCCCGGGCAATCGTTGACCACGATCGGGTTCTTGCCCATCTTCTTGGCGTAGGCCACGGTGGTGGCGACCGCCACTTCACTGGACTTCTCGCCACGGATGACTTCGACCAGCGGCATCATGTGCACCGGGTTGAAGAAGTGCATGCCGACGAAGTTCTCGGGGCGCTTGAGCGCCTTGGCCAGCAGGTTGATGGAGATGGTCGAGGTGTTGGACGCAAGGATCGCATCCTCTTTCACCTGGCCTTCCACTTCAGCCAGCACTGCCTGCTTGACCTTCGGGTTCTCGACCACGGCCTCGACGACGATGTCGACGTTGGCGAAATCACCGTAGGACAGTGTCGGGCGAATGGCATTGAGTGCCTCGGCCATCTTCGCCGGAGTCAGGCGGCCTTTTTCGACGCGGTTGCCGAGCAGCTTGGACGCCTCGTTCAGGCCCAGCTGGATGGCTTCCTCGCGGATGTCCTTCATCAGGATCGGGGTGCCCTTGACCGCCGACTGGTAAGCGATGCCGCCACCCATGATGCCGGCGCCGAGCACGGCAGCCTGCTTCACATCGTGAGCGATTTCGTCATGGGCCTTGGCTTTGCGCTTGAGCTCCTGATCATTCAGGAACAGGCCGATCAGGCTTTGGGCAACCGAAGTCTTGGCCAGCTTGGCAAAGCCTGCTGCCTCGACTTCCAGCGCCTTGTCGCGACCGAAGTTGGCGGCCTTCTGGATCGACTTGATGGCTTCGACCGGCGCCGGATAGTTCGGGCCAGCCTGGCCAGCGACGAAGCCCTTGGCAGTCTCGAAGGCCATCATCTGCTCGATGGCATTGAGCTTGAGCTTTTCCAGCTTGGGCTGGCGCTTGGCCTTATAGTCCAGCTCACCGCTGATGGCGCGCTTGACCAGGTCGAGGGCACCGGCCTGCAGCAGTTCAGGGGCGACGACGGCGTCGACCGCACCGACTTTCAGGGCGTCTTCAGCGCGGTTTTCCTTGCCGGCGGCAATCCACTCGATGGCGTTGTCCGAGCCGATCAGACGCGGCAGGCGCACGGTACCGCCGAAGCCTGGGTAGATACCCAGCTTGACTTCCGGCAGGCCGATCTTGGCAGAGGTGGACATGACCCGATAGTCGGCCGCCAGGCACATTTCCAGGCCGCCGCCCAGGGCGATGCCGTTGATCGCGGCAACGGTCGGCACGTCGAGATCTTCGAACGCGTTGAAGATGCGGTTGGCTTCCAGATTGCCGGCAACCAGTTCGGCCTCGGGCAGCTTGAAGTTGTCGACGAACTCGGTGATGTCGGCGCCGACGATGAACACGTCCTTGCCACTGCTGACGATCACGCCCTTCACCGAGGCGTCGGCCTTTATGGCATCGACGGCCTGGCGCAGCTCGTCCAGGGTCAGGCGATTGAACTTGTTGACGGACTCACCCTTGAGGTCGAACTTCAGTTCGACGATGCCGCTTTCAAGAGCCTTAACCGTGATGGCTTTACCTTCGTAAATCATCAACTGATCTCCACGATATGGAAGCTGAACTGTACACGCCGATCGCTGGTGGAAAAGCAGCGCTTCGCTGCTCTTGCCCAGGCACACCCGTCAGCGCGCTAGTCGGGATTCTGGATGAGCGCTGTGACATACAAACGCTCAATTCATACGCCCGTTTGATTTGGGTATGCACACATTCTCCGAAAAGGTCGGCGTTGTCAAATGCTCACAGGCATGGTGGAAACGCGACTTTCCGGTCATTTTCTAGCGTCTGGGTATAAATCATGATGACAGTGATTGCTGATCATTCATGTCAGCGATTGACCACAAGAAGTACACCGCAGCATTTTTCGATGCACACCGCTGCAGGTTGGCTACACTGCGACTGGCTTCAAGAATTTCCCGGCCTGCCTGGCCTTTTCTGCTCTGCAGAAACGACAAAGCGGCAACTTGGCATCTGCCCCTGATGGGGTCCTGCCAAGTTGCCGCTTTGTCGTTGAAACGATGTCAGGCGAGGGTTTCGAAGGCGTAGGCAATATCCTGCAACACAGATTTGTCACCCCGCTCGCTCCAGTACAGCGCGAGCATGCGCTTGTCGGCTTCGACCTTGTAAACAGTCCCCGGCAGCCGTGAGAAAACATCATTCAGACGCGGTTCCTCACACACTTCACGCCATTGGTTCCACCACACACCAGGGCTGACCTGCCAGTAGCACCAGCTGTCTTCACGCCCACGCCGGCGCGCCCGGTGGTACTGCGGGCAGGGGCTGGGCGGCTCTTTTTCCAGCCAGTGCGGCCACTGCTGCGGTGCCAGTTGCATGGCCAGCCCCATGCGCCGCGCCTCCAGGCGCAGGCTCATCTGCTCGCCTTGCTTGCGCGACTGGCGCAGCCAGGCAAACGGGCTGAGAATCAGCGCAAGGATTGACACCACCAGCAATACCGTCATATCTGTAGATCCCATAAAGCGTTGCAAATGAGCGGGTTACTCGGTTTCACGCAAGACCCGCCCGAAGCGACCATACTTCTACTATCGCGATTGTCAGGAGTACAGCTCATGCCTTACGAACATCTTCTGGTCGCCGTCGACCTCACCGAAGAGTGCGACCCGGTGATCAAGCGAGCCATGAAGCTCGCCGAGCCCACAGGCGCCAAGGTCTCGCTGGTGCATATCGTCGAACCCATGGCCATGGCCTTTGGCGGTGACGTGCCAATGGACCTGTCGCAACTGCAACAGCAACAGTTCGACCAGGCCAAGGAGCGCATGGAACGCCTGTTCAACAAATACCCCGAGATCAACCGCGGTGATTCTCACCTGACCTATGGCCAACCGCGCCAAGAAATTCATCAGCTGGCCAAGGAGCAGAACTGCGACCTGATCGTGGTTGGCAGCCATGGCCGCCATGGCCTGGCGTTGCTGCTGGGCTCAACGGCCAATGACGTGTTGCATGGCGCGCCGTGCGATGTACTGGCGGTGCGGTTGCAGAAGAAAGAATGATCCAGGCTGCCCGGCCTCATCGCCGGCAAGCCGGCTCCCACAGAGATCCTGGGGGAGCCGGCTTGCCGGCGATGAGGCCAGGACTGACTTAGCCTTCCAGCTCGGCCCAGCGCTCTACCAAGGCATCCAGCTCGCCCTGCATCTGCTCCAGCTTGGCCAGCACCGCCGAGGTCTCTTCGATCGGCCGCTGATAGAAGCCCGGCGCGTTGACCTCTTCCTGGGCCGCCGCCATACGCTGCTCGACCGCATCGATCTGCCCAGGCAGCATCTCCAGCTCGCGCTGCAGCTTGTAGCTGAGCTTCTTCTTCGAGGCATCCGCTGCGGCTGCGGCTGGCGCCGGCGCCACCTGCTCGTCCTGCTTCTCCACCACCGCACTGTTGAGCTCGGATTTGCCGCCCTTGCTCTCGGTCACGCCCAACAGCTTCGGCGAACCGCCCTGGCGGATCCAGTCCTCGTAGCCGCCAACATATTCACGCACCTTGCCCTCGCCCTCGAACACCAGCGTGCTGGTGACAACGTTGTCGAGGAAGGCCCGGTCGTGGCTGACCATCAGCACGGTGCCCTTGTAATTGCACAGCACCTCTTCAAGCAGCTCGAGGGTTTCGACGTCCAGGTCGTTGGTCGGTTCGTCCAGCACCAGCAGGTTGGCCGGTTTGCTGAACAGCTTGGCCAGCAGCAGGCGCGCCCGCTCACCGCCCGACAACGCCTTGACCGGCGTGCGCGCACGCTGGGGGCTGAACAGGAAATCGCCCAGGTAGCTGAGCACGTGACGGTTCTGGCCGTCGATTTCAATGAAATCGCGGCCCTCGGCCAGGTTGTCGATCACGGTTTTTTCCAGATCGAGCTGGTGGCGCATCTGATCGAAATAGGCGACTTCCAGTTTGGTGCCGCGCTCGACCTTGCCCGAGGTAGGCTCCAGGTCACCGAGCATCAGCTTGAGCAGCGTGGTCTTGCCGGTACCGTTGGCGCCCAGCAGGCCGATGCGGTCCTGACGCTGCAGGACCATGGAGAAGTCCTTGACCAGCATCGGCCCTCCAGCGTGGTGGAAGCTGACATTCTCCAGCACCATCACCTGCTTGCCGGATTTCTCGGCGGCCTCGATCTGGATGTTCGCCTTGCCCTGGCGATCCCGCCGCTCGCTGCGCTCGACACGCAAGGCCTTGAGTGCGCGCACGCGGCCTTCGTTACGGGTACGGCGGGCCTTGATGCCCTGGCGAATCCACACTTCTTCCTGGGCAAGACGCTTGTCAAACAGCGCGTTGGCCGTCTCTTCGGCGGCCAGCGCCGCTTCCTTGTGCACCAGGAAACTGGCGTAGTCACCGTTCCAGTCGATCAGCCCGCCGCGATCCAGCTCAAGGATGCGGGTTGCCAGGTTCTGCAGGAAGGAACGGTCGTGGGTAATGAACAGCACCGCCCCGTTGAAACCGCGCAGGGCCTCTTCGAGCCAGGCGATGGCACCGATGTCCAGGTGGTTGGTCGGCTCGTCGAGCAGCAGCAGATCGGGTTCTGACACCAGCGCCTGCGCCAGCAGCACGCGGCGGCGCCAGCCACCGGACAGCTCGGCCAGGGTTTTGTCGGCAGGCAGTTGCAGGCGGCTCAAGGTGCTCTCCACCACCTGCTGCAGGCGCCAACCGTCACGGGCTTCGAGCTCGTGCTGAACATGCATGAGTTTTTCCAGGTCATCGTCGCCCTGGATGTTCTGGCTCAGGTGGTGGAATTGGGCAAGCAGTTCGCCAACGCCATCCAGGCCTGCGGCCACCACGTCGAACACTGTCCGCTCGTCAGCCACTGGCAGTTCTTGCGGCAGTTCGCCGATCTTCAGGCCAGGTGCGCGCCAGATCTCTCCGTCGTCGCCCTTCTGCTCGCCCTTGACCAGGCGCAGCATGCTCGACTTGCCGGTGCCGTTACGGCCGATGATGCACACCCGCTCGCCACGGGCGATCTGCCAGGACACTTTGTCCAGCAGCGGCATCGCGCCGAATGCGAGGGACACATCGCTGAATTTGAGCAGGGTCATGTTCGTCTCCAGAAAGCGGGCGCGCATTCTACCTGAGTTGGCCCGTTCCGGCATTAAGTTGACCGCGCTGCCAGGGCATTGCGACATCCGGTCGAACTTAATGCCTTGATACAAGCACAGCGCTTTCACCCGCTGCCGGCAAACAGCTAAGCTAGAACAATAGCTTCCAACAGTGCTGGCTCCGCCGTCACTTTCCCATGGTTCAACTGCCCGGACGTATCATGCGCAGCCGCCTGTTACAGATTGCTTCCTGCCTGCTGCTTACCGCCGCCACCGCCAGCGCGGCACAGGCCATCGACCTCTCCCAGCAACGTCAGTACTACGACGAGGCCAAACGTGCATTGGCCAAGGGCGACAAGGGCCCGTACCTGCGCTATGCCCAGGCCCTGCGCGACTACCCGCTGACGCCCTACCTGGCCTACGACGAACTGACCGCTCGACTGAAAAGCGCCAGCAACCAGGAAATCGAAGCGTTCCTGGCCAAACATGGCGACCTTCCCCAGGCCAACTGGATGAAACTGCGCTGGTTGCGCTGGCTTGCCGAACGCGGCGAGTGGAACACCTTCGTCAAATACTATGACCCCAAGCTCAACTTCACCGAACTGGACTGCCTCAACGGCCAGTACCAGCTGAGCCATGGCCTGCGCGCCGAAGGTTATGCCAGCGCCGAAAAGCTGTGGAACGTGGGCAAGTCGCAACCGGCCGCCTGCGACACCCTGTTCGGCATGTGGGCCGCCGAAGGTCAGCTGACCGAGGCCAAGCGCTGGAACCGCGCCAAACTGGCAGCCCAGGCGCGTAACTACTCCCTGGCCAACAGCCTGGTCAAATCGCTGACCACGCTTGGCCCGCAAGGCCGCCTGTTAATCGATGTGGCGCAAAAGCCCGAACTGCTCAACCAGCCATCGCGCTTCACACCGGTCAACGAGGCCATGTCCGATGTCGTCAGCCTGGGCCTGCGCCGCCTGGCTCGCCAGGACCCGCAGCGTGCCATGGCGCTGCTCGACGACTATGCACAGCGCATGCACT
Organism: Pseudomonas sp. p106; assembly: GCF_003936645.1. Lineage (NCBI taxonomy): Bacteria > Pseudomonadati > Pseudomonadota > Gammaproteobacteria > Pseudomonadales > Pseudomonadaceae > Pseudomonas > Pseudomonas sp. p106. The sequence goes on along the minus strand of NZ_RHQR01000002.1, from coordinate 16,246 downwards.
TTTCCTCGGACGAAAAAGTCGCGATCGCTCGCGAAATCGGTTTGACACTGGCACGCCGCTACGACCCGCGTGCCCTTGACCTGATGACGCGCTACGACCCGCAGTTGCGGGACAATACGGTCAGCGAATGGCGTCTGCGCCTGCTGCTGCGCCTGGGCCGCTGGGAAGATGCCTACGAACTGACCAAGCGCCTGCCGCAGGACCTGGCCAGTACCAGCCGCTGGCAATACTGGCAAGCACGCAGCCTGGAACTGGCCCAGCCAAACAACCCGCAAAGCCTTCTGCTGTACAGGAACGTGGCACGCGAACGGGACTTCTATGGCTTTCTCGCCGCCGACCGGGCGCAAACGCCCTACCAGCTCAACAACCGGCCACTGGTGCTGAGCCCGCAACTGGTCAGCAAGGTGCGTAACACTCCGGGAATCCAGCGTGCCCTGGAATTCCATGCCCGCGGCCAGATCGTCGACGGTCGCCGCGAGTGGTATCACGTCAGCCGACACTTCAGCCGCGACGAAATGGTTGCCCAGGCGCGCCTGGCCTATGACCTGCGCTGGTATTTCCCGGCCATTCGCACCATCAGCCTGGCCAAGTACTGGGACGACCTCGATATCCGCTTCCCGATGGCCCACCGCGACACGCTGGTGCGTGAAGCCAAGGTGCGCGGGTTGCACTCAAGCTGGGTGTTCGCAATCACACGCCAGGAGAGTGCCTTCATGGAGGATGCGCGCTCCAGTGTAGGTGCCAGCGGCCTCATGCAGTTGATGCCGGCCACAGCCAAGGAAACCGCGCGCAAGTTCAGCATTCCGCTGGCGTCACCGCGCCAGGTGCTCAACCCGGACACGAACATTCGGCTGGGCGCAGCCTATCTGAGTCAGGTACACGGCCAGTTCAACGGCAATCGGGTGCTGGCGTCGGCGGCGTACAACGCCGGCCCCGGGCGCGTGCGCCAATGGCTCAAAGGTGCCAAGCACCTGAGCTTTGACGTGTGGGTGGAGTCGATTCCGTTCGACGAGACGCGTCAGTATGTACAGAACGTGCTGTCTTACTCGGTGATCTACGGGCAGAAGCTCAATGCACCCCAGCCGTTGGTAGATTGGCACGAGCGGTATTTCGACGACATGTGAAGCAATGCCGCCTCTTCGCGGGCCAGCTCGCGAAGAGGCAGGTACTTGCTACCACTACTCCAGCACTTCGACTTCCATCCCCACCTCAAGCCGACCACGGCCATCCACCGCCAGGTTCTGCCCGAACAGGATGTCACCTTCGCGCTCGCGAAAGGTCTTGAGCGTGGCCAACGGCTCCCGGTCCGGGCTGCGCTCTCCGGTTTCAGGGTCCAGCGTGGTGAAGATGCACCGCACGCTCGGCTTGAGCACGCGAAACTCAAGCCCGCCAATACGAATGCGCTTCCAGCCATCTTCGGCAAACGGCTCTGCACCCTGCACCACCAGGTTCGGTCGAAAACGCAGCATCTCCATGGGCCGGCCAATGCGCCGGTTCAACTCCTGCAGCGACCCCTGGCCAATCAGCAATAACGGGAAACCATCGGGGAAAGCCGCCCTGTCGCTGTTCAAGCCATAACCGCTGGGCAGGTAGCGCGCCCGATGCTCGGGGCAGTGGACCAGTCGCACTGGCTTGCCGAGCAATTGCGATAGCCAGGCTGCGGCCTCATCGCCGGCATCCGGCACACGCAACGTGTCACGCCAGATGGTCACACCGCGCAGGCCGTCATCTGCAGGCGGCACCGCCACCTGCAGAGCTGGCAGGCCCGGGGCCTCCAGCAGCAGCGTACCTGCCGCCCCTTCGCCAGCCTTGAGCTGGCCGAGCTGCGGCCAGGCGCGCTGGGTGAGAAAGCGTCCGTTGTCTTGCTCGACCACCAGCCAGCGCCGGTCACCCGACAAACCCAGATTATCGACCAGTGAAGACTGCAGACATTGCGCCTGCCCCGACTTCACCGGATACCGATACAGCTCGCTCAGAAACATCCCTGCCTGCCTCGTGCCATGCCAAATGCCAGATTATACCCGGCAGCCGCAAGGATCACGCAGTGGTCGAATCCAGTAGCAAACGCTGCTTGACCACTTCGACCAAACGATCAGGCTGGAACTTGGAAAGGAAATTGTCGCAGCCGACTTTCTTGACCATGGATTCGTTGAAGCTGCCTGACAGCGAGGTGTGCAACACCACGTACAGCTTGCGCAGGCGCGCATCACTGCGGATTTCGGTGGTCAGCCGATAACCGTCCATTTCAGGCATTTCCGCGTCAGTGAACACCATCAGCAGTTTTTCGCACACATCTTCGCCTGCATCGGCCCAGCCCTTGAGCATGCGCAAGGCCTTCAGGCCGTCGCTGGCAACATGCAGTTTCATCCCCAGTTGCGAAAGGGTGTCACGCAGCTGCGCCAGCGCCACGCTGGAATCATCCACCAGTAGCACTTCGCGGCCACGGGCGCGAGCCAATATCGGGTCAGCGAGCTTGTCGTTGGAGACCTTCGCGTTGTAAGGCACGATCTCGGCCAGCACCTTCTCGACGTCAATGACCTCCACCAGCTTTTCGTCCACCTTGGTGATCGCCGTCAGGTAATGCTGACGGCCGGCACTGGAAGGCGGCGGCATGATGGCTTCCCAGTTCATATTGACGATGCGATCGACCCCACCCACCAGGAACGCCTGCACCGAGCGGTTGTACTCGGTGACGATGATGGTGCTGTCTGGCCCCGGCTGCAGCGGGCGCATGCCGATTGCCTGGGACAGGTCGATGACCGGCAAGGTCTGCCCACGCAGGTTGACCACGCCACAGACAAACGCGTGGCGCTGCGGCATCAAGGTCAACTTGGGCAATTGCAGCACTTCCTGCACCTTGAACACGTTGATGGCGAACAACTGGCGCCCGGCCAGGCGGAACATCAGGATTTCCAGGCGGTTCTCACCCACCAGTTGCGTTCGTTGGTCTACCGTGTCGAGAATGCCAGCCATTGGAAAACCCCCAGGCTCAAGTCGGAATAATGTGAGTTCATCCACCCTATATCGGCGGCTGCGTACGCAGCTTGACCCTTGAGCGAAAATGCTTCGCGGGCCAATTGATATCACATTAACATCATGCTTTACTGCAGCCAGTCAGCCTTGGGCCCGTTGCCTGGAGCAGCTGTCGCCCCCTAGAGCAATATCAGGGAAACCCTTAGCGTCAACCGGGTGCAACCTGATGTTCGCGCTATCCTTTAGCCATTAATGTGACGCCATTCTCACTGCATGAATGGAGTCAGGCTTTTGCTAGCGAACGACACGGCTTGGCCATCACCCGCTCCCGCGCTGCGGCCCGGGACCTCATGATGGACAGTTCAGCTTTCGACAGCAGCGCCCTGCAGGACTTTCTGCTGGATGCACAAGTGTTGCTGACCCAGTCCCAGGAGTGCCTTCAGCACCTGGAACTGATCGCCAATGACCCCGACGCCTGCCATTGCCTCATCAACACCCTCGATACGCTTGCCCGGCGCGCCAGCGGCCTGGGGCTGCTTGAAGTAGCCCAATACGCCTCTGCCTTGCAGCAACTGCTCGCTCCAGCCTGCAGGCAGTTGCACCTGCACAATCATGCTATGCCTGCATTGGCGGCCTGCCTGACCCTGCTGGCCTGGCAACTGGAGCTTGTCGATGCGCACACCGGGCGGCTCGCCCTTGATGCCAGCGAACAAACCAACTTGCTTGCCGAACTGGCAAAAGCACTGGACCAGCCATTGCCGCAAACGTGTGCGCCTTGACAGGAAACACGTAGCGAATGTGCTGACACGCACCAGGCCGGCCCCATGGCCGGTCGCCCAACTTGCGCAGATAAACGCACTAGCAGTCATTGACGGTTTGCAACTAAGGCGACGGTGCTTTACCGAATCAGGATCCAACTTGTGAAGGGCTAAAAGTTGCCACACCCTGTTCTACCGGGATTCGCGCAAGTTGAACCGAGCAGGCCAATCGATGGTGGCTATTTGCTGCTCGAATCAGGCATCGCTCCCCCCTGATCGCCCCGCAAACCTTGAGGTTTCAAAGCATTCCCCGCTCGCGACCAAACCGGCCTGAAGTGATACCATGCGCACTAACAAATACCGGTCACCCGTATATGGATCGCCTCAACGCGCACTTGGCAAATATTGAAAGCACCACGCCAAAGCCTGCGGCAAGACATGCGCAAGGCCTCCATCAGCAAGGTTACAGTGGCTTCCCCTCTATGCTCCCACGCTTGAAGAATGCTCTGCGTTGCCGCTCCCTCGCCACTGTGCTGCGCTGGGCGACTGCATTGCTGTGCGTGGCGTCGCTGTTTGCCAACCTGCTGCTGTTCACCGGCGGCCATGCCATACCGGCCAGCCTGATGCTGTTGCAGCTGATAGCAATGTTCGGGGTCGGCTGGCACCTGAGCCAGGGTGCCAGGTCTATCAGCTTGCGCCCGGCAGAACTGGCCGATCGCATGCTCAAAGTCCAGGAAAGCGAACGCCAGCACCTTAGCCGCGAACTGCATGACGACATCGGCCAACTGCTGACCGCTGCCAAATTGCAGCTGGAGTGGTTGCAGCGGCGGCTGCCAAGCGATTTGCAGGCGCAATGCGGCGCCCTGCACAGCACACTCGATGACACCCTGAGCAAGGTGCGTGACGTCTCTGCCATCCTCAATCCCCGGCAGTTGGCCAGCCTTGGCCTGGAAGCCAGCCTGCGTGCCCATCTGGTGCGCACGCTAGGCAGCACCGACATGCATTGGAGCCTGGAATGCCATCAAAGGCTGGGTGGCATTTGCGAGGAGGTGACCATGGCTGCTTTTCGCATCGTGCAAGAGGCGGTCACCAACATATTGCGCCATGCCAAGGCGCGCAACCTGACCATCCGCCTGCAGCGCAGCCCCACCGGCCTGAGCTTGTCGATAGAGGACGATGGCCAAGGCTTCATCCCCGCCGCCAATCCGGCTGAGGCAGGCCAGCGCGGCATGGCTGGCATGCAGGAGCGTGCCACAGCGCTCCAGGGCACACTGAAAATTACCAGCCAGCTTGGCCTCGGCACCCGGATCGAGGTCTTGTTCCCATGGCCACCACGCACCCATGAACGCGCCAGGACACCTGCTATCCGATGACCTGTAGACTGCTGCTGGTCGATGACCATTCGCTGATTCGAGCCGGGGTCCGTGCCCTGGTGTCTGACATACCCGGCTACACCGTGGTCGGCGAAGCCGACGATGGCGGCCAACTGCTCGAGCAAGCCCAGCAACTGGCGCCCGACATCGTGCTGCTCGACATTTCCATGCGCTCGACCAGCGGCCTTGATGCCCTCACCCTGCTGCGCGCCTCTGGCAGCACCTGCAAAGTACTGATCCTGTCCATGCACACCGACCCGGACCTGATCATGCGCGCCCTGGAAAGCGGCGCCCACGGCTACCTGCTCAAAGACGCCACCGCAAAGGAGCTGGAGCAGGCACTGGCCGCACTACGCAGTGGCGAGCGCTACCTCAGCCCGGCCATCGCCCACACGGTGATCAACCAGGCGCTGATGCGTGCGCAGCAGGGCAAGCAGCCAAACATCGACCGCCATAACCTCACTGCACGGCAACTGGAAATCCTGCGCCTGATCGTACGGGGCAAATCCACTCGCGAAATCGCTGCCGGGCTTGCCCTTTCGATCAAAACGGTGGAAACCCATCGCTCGCAGATCATGAAACGCCTGCAGATCTACGATGTCGCCGGGCTGGTACTGTTTGCCGTGCGCGAGAAAATCATCAGCCTGGATGACTGAGCAGCGGCGAGTTTGGCGGCAGGTGCAGGCGCAGCGCCGCAGGCAGGGCCTCGAAGCGCAGGCTGTCAGCCTGTAACGGCTCACCATCGAGGTTGATGTCCAGGCCTTGAGAGCTCTTGATCTCTACCCAGGGCAAGCGCGCACGAACGAACAGCCCTTCGCCGGCCAGCAGCTCACGCAGCGCCCCCACCACTTCTTGCGGTGCCGGCAGGATAGCGATGTCGAGCAGGCCGTCATCCACCAGGGCATCGGCGCACAATACCTGACCGCCACCTGCCTGGCGGCCATTGCCGATGCCCAGCGCCAGCAAGTCACCCTGCCAGTGGAAGTCCGGGCCTTTCAGCTCCACCGACGCGGCCTGCAACTCACTGAAGCGCGACAGCCCGGTGAACAGGTAGGCCGCTGCGCCCAGCACTTTTTTGAGGTCCTCGGAGGTGTTTGCCGTGACCTGACTGCCAAACCCGCCCGTGGCCATGTTCAGAAACATCTGGTCGCCAACCTTGCCCAAGTCGATTGGCCGTGCCGGCATATCCAGCAGCGCCAGCGCCTCAGCCGGCTGCAATGACACACCAGCGGCTTTGGCGAAATCATTGGCGGTACCCAAAGGCAGCAATGCCAGGCTGGCCTGAGTATTTGCCTGCCCCATGGCTTCGGCCACATCGCGCAAAGTACCGTCGCCGCCTCCTGCGACCACATGGGTGTAGCCAGCCGCCAGCGCCTCGGCAACCAGCCGCTGGGCATCACCTGCTTCCCAGGTCACCCGCACATCCAGCGTCCAGCCCCGCTCACGCTGGGCGAGGACGGCCTTGCGCACATCTTCGTTCATCGCCTGCTTGCCGTGCAGGATCACCATTGCCTTACCCATCACGCTTCTCCCAAGGGACCGCTCATTGCAGATCTCGACCACAGGCGCAGGCAGATTGCTGCATGCACTGGTTGATCATGCGCCAACGCCAGACACGCATTTGAACAAAAACCGGTCAGGCCCACATCAACAGCATTGAAAGCTTCGGCCATCAGGCGCATGATCGACAAATATTTGGCCAAAACCGATAAGGCACAATAAACAAGTCGGTTTTTTGACTTTTTGCCGCCAGAGCCTTGGCAGTTCGCAAGCTGCCCATTAGCGCTACGTGCAGCGCCCGAGTCGAGACTGTGAAATGAGCGTTCTCATCCCCTGCATGATCGACACAAGCGAGTACCTGGGCGAAGACGATAGCGTGGGCTTTACTCAAATGTATGGACGCGTCCCGGTTGCAGCCATCGGCTGACTGCCCACGGGCGCGTTTTTTGTCTGCAGCCTTTAGCGAGGATTGTGGTTCATGCGCATACTCTGGACGCTGCCCTACCTACCCTGGCCAACCACCAGCGGCAGCAAGACCCGGCAATACCACCTGCTGCGCGCCCTTGCGCAGCACGGGCACCGGATCACCTTGCTGGTGCAGTCGAAAGTCCCGCTGAACGATGCCACCCGCGAAGCGCTGGAGCCACTGGTCGAGCGGCTGATCGTGCTACCCCGCCGGGCGCTGCACAGCCCGCTCAACCTGCTGGCCTCACCGATCATCGACTACCCCATGCGGGCAATCATCAATGGCTTGGCGCCCTGCCTGCGCCACCGCTTCGAGCAGTTGCTGGACGAGCCCTGGGATGTCATCCAGATCGAGCACAGCTACGGCTTCCAACCCTTCGAAAAAGCCCTGCAGGCCCGCGGCCTGCCCTACATGCTCAGCGAACACACACTCGAATCGGTGATGGGCGGCGCCTGCCATGATCGCCTGCCACTTTGGCTGCGCCCGCTCAATGCGTTCGACCGTTGGCGCTATCGTCGCTGGGAGCAACGCGTACTCTGCCAGCCCACCGAAGTGGTTGCGGTGAGCACCCATGACGCCGAACTGATAAGCCAGATCAGCGGGCGCCCAGTGAACGTAGTGGTCAACGGTGTGGATTGTGAGTATTACCAACAGGTATGTCCCGCATTGCACAGTCAGCGACTGCTGTTCGTCGGCAACTTCGAATACGGTGCGAACCTTGAGGCCATCGAATGGGCGCTGGAAGAAATCCTGCCGCAGGTGTGGATGAGCAACCCTGCGGTGCGCCTGGCCATAGCCGGGCATGCCATGCCGGCCTCATGGAAGCTGCACTGGAACGATCCCCGCATCGAATGGCTGGGTTATCGCCCTGACCTTCGCGAACTGCAGCGGCGCTCGGCGCTGTTCTTCGCCCCTCTGCGATACGCCGGCGGCTCCAAAGTCAAGATTCTCGAAGCCATGGCTGCCGGGCTGCCGGTGATCACCACCAGCAAGGGCGTTTCAGGCCTTGCCGTGAACAACGGCGAGCATTACCTGGGCAGCGATGACGGTGACCAGTTGGCACTGCTGATTACCCAACTGCTCAACCAACCCTGGCGCATGTGCCAACTGAGCGAGGCCGGCCGCCAGTTTGCCCGGCATCGTCATGACTGGAGCGTGGCGGCGCAGCAACTGGAGAACGTGCACATGCGCCTGACCCAGTCAGCGCCTGCCAACGCCCCGCAACCTATAGACCCGTGGCTAGGGCGATCAACCAAGTAGTTCGCTCAACGGTATGAACGGTACGCTGTCACCCTGCTGCGGCGTGCTGCCTTCGCGCACCTCCACCAAGCCCTCAGCCCAGGCGGCGCTGCGCAACACGCCGGAGCTCTGGTTCTTGTAGATGCGCACCCGGCCGTTGTCGATCCGCGCCCGCAGGTATTCGCGACGGGTTCCGGCCTTGGGCCAATCGAAACCCGCAGGTACGTCGAAACGTAGCGGAGTGACTTCGGCAACCCCTTGGCGGCGCAGCAAGTAAGGGCGCGTGAGCAGGCCGAAGGTCACCAGCGTCGACGCAGGGTTGCCTGGCAGACCGATCACCGGCACACCTTGATAATGCCCGAATGTCAGCGGCTTGCCTGGCTTGATCGCCAGCTTCCACAAGGCCAGCTCGCCCGCCTCACGCAGCGCCGCGCCCAGGTAATCGGCCTCGCCCACGGAAACTCCCCCGGTGGACAGGATCAGGTCGACATCACCCAGGCTGGCCAGGCACTGGCGAGTCCGCACCAGGTCATCAGGCAGGATGCCCATGTCGCGCACTTCACAGCCCAGGCGTTGCAACCAACTGACCAGCAGGCGGCGGTTGCTGTTGTAGATCTGCCCTGGGCCCAGTGGCAAACCTGGCTCGACCAGCTCGTCGCCGGTGGACAACACTGCCACCCGTACCCGACGCACCACCTGCAGTTGAGCATGCCCCAAGGTTGCGGCCAACCCCAGTTCGATCGGGCCCAGGCGCGTTCCTGCGACCATCACCTGTTCGCCCTGGCGTGTTTCCTGGCCTTGGGGACGGACATTCTGCTCAGGCTTGATCGGTTCGAGGAAACGCACCCGGCCATCCTCCAGCACCTCGGTGTTTTCCTGCATCTCGACGCAGTCGGCACCGGCCGGCAGCGGGGCGCCGGTGAAGATCCGCGCGCACGTGCCGGGCTGCAACGGCTCGGGCGCGTGCCCGGCAAAAATGCGCTGGCTGACGGGCAACGGCTGGCCTTGGCAATCGGCCAGGCGCAGTGCGTAGCCATCCATGGCACTGTTGGGCCAGGGCGGCAGGTCGAGCGAGGCAACCAGGTCGGTCGCCAGCACCCGGCCTTCGGCCTCGGCCAGCGGGACGGTTTCGGTGTCTTTGATCGGCGCGGCCTCGGCCAAGGCCAGCAGCCGCTCCAGCGCTTCTTCCACCGGCATCAATGGCCGGGCCTGCGGCGCCTCAGCCACGGCTTTCACAAGCCGCTGCCTGCTTCAGGTGCGCAACGAAATTGCACGGGCGATGGCGGGCATCGAGCTGCTCGGCAAGGATACCGTCCCAGCCAGTGCGCACAGCATTGGTCGAGCCCGGCAGGCAGCACACCAGCGTGCCGTTGGCCAGGCCGGCCAAGGCGCGCGACTGAACGGTCGACGTGCCGATGTCGGCAACGGAGATCTGCCGGAACAGCTCGCCGAAGCCTTCCACTTGCTTGTCCAGCAGGCAGGCCACGGCCTCAGGCGTACTGTCGCGCCCCGTGAAGCCGGTGCCACCGGTAATCAACACGACCTGCACGCGGTCATCGGCGATCCAGGTGGCAACCTGGGCGCGGATCTTGTAGAGGTCGTCCTTAAGCAGCTTACGCTCAGCCAGCTGGTGGCCCGCCGCAGTCAGGCGGTCGACGAACATCTGCCCGGAGGTGTCGGTTTCAAAGGTACGGGTGTCGCTGACCGTCAGCACGGCAATATTCAGGGCCACGAAGGGGGTATCTGCCTTGGCTTTCATGAGTGTTCATCGCAGGGGAAAGGGATGGCCGCATTTATATCACAGGCTGCCCTGCGGCAACCTTGACAGACCCAGGTCAATACTCAGCGATTGGCGCTATGCTGCACTCTAGAAGGAACTTGCGCAGACGCCTTGCGTCTTAACGTCATCTAGCACCATCGCACTGGAGAAACACGATGATTAAACGGACCCTTCCCGCCTTTCTGCTCGCCCTGGGCCTGGGCGCCCTCGCTGGCTGCGCCTCGCCAACCGTGATCACCCTGAACGACGGTCGTGAGATCCAGGCTGTGGACACTCCGTCCTTTGACGAGGACTCTGGCTTCTACGAGTTCGAGCAACTTGATGGCAAGCGTACGCGCCTGAACAAAGACCAGGTTCGTACCGTCAAGGAGCTCTGATCGAGCGCCTGTTTTGAGCCTAAGCCCTTTTAACAACAAGGGCTTGCGTTCGAAAAAACCATGCAGTAGGATTTCGTTCATCGGAGTGTAGCGCAGCCAGGTAGCGCGTCTCGTTCGGGACGAGAAGGCCGCAGGTTCGAATCCTGTCTCTCCGACCAAATCCTTCAAAAAGCCCGCCATTGTGCGGGCTTTTTGTCATGCGCGATAAGCACTACGCGGTAAGCCGCGAAGTGACCTCACCCAACTGCCCCGACAGCCCATGCAGGCGCTGGCCCGCCTGCTCGGTGTGCTGCACTGCCTCCTGGTTGGCTGTGGCGATGCGGGTAATCTCGACCAGGTTGCGCGAGATGTCCTCGGCCACGCTGGTCTGCTCTTCAGCGGCCGTGGCGATCTGCCGGTTCATGTCACGGATGGCCTCAACCGCCGTGGTGATGCGCTGCAGCATCTGCCCAGCCTGCTGCACCTGCTCGGCCCCCTCCTCGCTGCGCTGCTGCCCGCTTTCGATGGCCTTGACCGCGTCCACGGCACCAGACTGTACCGCCTCGATGATCTGATGGATTTCGGCGATCGACGCCGCCGTGCGCTGAGCCAGGCTGCGCACCTCGTCGGCGACCACCGCAAAGCCGCGCCCGGCCTCACCCGCACGGGCTGCTTCAATGGCCGCATTGAGCGCCAGCAGGTTGGTCTGCTCGGCGATACCACGGATCACTTCCAGCACCTTGCCGATGCGCGAACTGTCAGTTTCAAGATCGCGGATTACCGCCGCAGTACCTGCGATCTCCCGGTTGACCACGCCAATGATGTCGATGGTCTGCTGCATTACCCGCTCGCCAGCCTGGGCACTGTGGTCGGCTTCATCGGCCGCGCGCGCGGCTTCGGCGGCGTGACGGGCAACCTCTTGGGCAGTGGCGGACATCTCGTGCATCGCCGTGGCCACCTGATCGGTGCGCTGGAACTGGTCATGGGTACCGCGCGCCATGTCACCGGCGATGCTGCGCAGCTGGCCACTGGCGCCTTCCAGCTCTTGGGCATTGTCCTTGAGCCGGCCAACGGTTTCGGCAAGGAAATCACGCAAGGTATTGGCCGCCCGCGCAAGGCGGCCCAGTTCATCCTCGCGACGGCTGTCGACCCGAGCGCCAAAGCGGCCCTGGCTCAATTGCGCTACGTACTCGATCAACTGGCTGATCGGCTCGATCAGGCTACGGTTGACCCGCCACAGGCTGAGCAAACCGACCAGCAGTGCCGACCCGAGCATCACCAGCATACCCAGCCATACCGTGCGCTCGGCCCTGGCATTGATGCTGGCGGCGCGTTCACGGGCGTCGGCGCGCAACTGCTCGACCAACGCGCTCATCTGCTCGCTGGCAGCACGGTCGACACCTTTGACCGCCAGATCGCCGGCAACCGGGTCACCACCTGCGGCCAGAAACGCCTGGCGCCCCTGCGCGTAGGCCACACCCAATTGCCGATGGCTGTCACGCAGTTGCTGCAAAGGCTCCTTGAGCTTCTGATCACTGCTGTCGATCAGTTGCCCAAGCAACTGCTGAACCTGCTGCTCCCGGGCCTGGAACTGCTGCCAGTACTTTTCCAGCTCAGCCGGCTGGCGGCCGCGCAGCAGCACGTTTTTCCACTCCTGCACCTGGATCTTGAACTGCAGGTTGGCTTCGTCGATCGATTGCGAGGCCTGCAGTGGTCCATCGACCAGCGTGGCATAACTGCGCACGCTGGAGGACAGAAACTGGAAGCACACCAAGGCAATCAGCAGCATCGCCGCCAGGCTGCCGCCGAGCAGGGTAAGAATTTGTACTCTGAGGGATTTACGCAACATCGCAGATCTCGGGAACAAGGATTTAGGAAACAGCGTGCCGCTGGCAGCGCCGCCACAGACATCCATGTCCTCGTTCGCAGGCCAAAAAAAAGCTGCCATCAATCGATAGCAGCCAGGTCGAGCACTTACGCAACAGTTGAAGGGATAGTCTCAAGCAATTGCTACAAAAATGTTACAAGCCTTCGATGCGTCAACCTGCGTTGAACTGCAGCGAGGCCAGCCTGGCGTACAGCGGGCTTTTTTCGATCAGCTCACGGTGGGTGCCCACTGCGACCAGGCGCCCCTTGTCGATGACCGCGATGCGGTCGGCATGCTGCACCGTGGCCAGGCGATGGGCGATGACCAGCGTAGTGCGGCCCGCCATCAGGCTCGGCAGCGCCTGCTGGATCAAGTGCTCGCTCTGCGCATCGAGGGCGCTGGTGGCTTCGTCGAGCAGCAGGATCGGCGCATCCACCAGCAACGCCCGCGCAATCGCCAGACGTTGCCGCTGCCCGCCCGACAGGCCAATACCACCCTCGCCCAGCGGTGTCTGGTAACCCTGCGGCAGTTGCCGGATGAACTCATCGGCATGTGCGCCACGCGCCGCCGCTTCGACCTCGGCCAGGCTCGCCTGCGGGCGCCCATAGCGGATATTGGCCTCGACCGTACCGCGAAACAGTGAGGGGTTCTGCGCTACCAGGGCGAACTGGCGGCGTAGTTCGCCCAACGCCAGGCTGGTGATTGGCTGGTTATCCAGAAGGATGCCCCCCTGCTGGGGGTCGTAGAAGCGCAGCAGCAAGTCGAACAATGTCGATTTGCCCGCGCCGGATGGCCCCACCAGCGCCACGGTCTGGCCTGGCTCGATGACCAGGTTCAGGTTGTCGATGGCGGCAACCGATGGCCTGGAAGGGTAAGCAAATACCAGGTTCTTCAGCTCGATACGCCCACCAGCGCGCTGGCGATGCAGGGCAAACGGCTGCTCGGTCTCTAGAATGCTGCTACGCGCCGCCAGCAGTTCGGCGATACGCTCGGCCGCGCCGGCGGCGCGCTGTAGTTCGCCGATGACTTCGCTCAAAGTACCGAAGGCACTACCGACGATCAGGCTGTAGAACACGAAGGCTGCCAGTTCGCCTGCGGAGATGCGCCCGGCGATCACATCCATGCCGCCGACCCACAACATCACCCCCACCGCGCCCAGCACCAGCACGATGACCAGGGTGATCAACCAGGCCCGCTGCGCGATACGCTGGCGCGCCACGGCGAAGGCCGCCTCTACCGTTCCAGCGAACAGCTGGCGGTCTAATGCCTGGTGGTTGTAGGCCTGCACGGTCTTGATCTGCCCCAGCGTCTCGGCCACATAGCTGCCCACATCCGCCACCCGGTCCTGGCTCTGCCGCGATAGGCTGCGCACGCGCCGGCCAAACAGCAGGATCGGCGCCAGTACCAAAGGCAGGGCCACCACGACGATACTGGTGAGTTTGGGGTTGGTGATGAAAAGCAGCACGACACCGCCGATCACCATCAGGGCGTTGCGCAGGAACATCGACAGTGATGAGCCGATGACCGCCTGCAGCAATGTGGTATCGGCGGTCAGCCGGGACTGGATTTCCGAGCTGCGGTTGTCTTCGAAAAAGCCAGGGTGCAGCCCTATCAGGTGATCGAACACAGCGCGGCGAATATCGGCCACGCACCGCTCACCGATCCAGGAAACCAGATAGAAGCGGCTGAATGTGCCTACCGCCAACGCCAGCACCAACAGCAGGAACAGGCCGATGGTCTGATTGAGCTGGTGCGCCGAACGGGTCATGAACCCCTGGTCCACCAACAGGCGGATGCCTTGCCCCATGGACAGTGTAATGCCGGCGGTCACTACCAGAGCCAGCAACGCCAACAGCGCTTGGCGACGGTATGGGCGCATGAATTGCCAGCAGAGAAACAAGGCGCGACGCTGACGTGAAGAAACCGGTTCGGGCATGGCGATGGACCACAATGACAGTGAAACAGCAGCCTACCATTCATCCCGCCTGGCAGTGGCTATAGCCCATCGTTCTAAAACGCCTCTGGAGGTTTGCCGCACTTTCTGGTGGACTGTAGCTGTCGTGACCTCCAAGAGCCGCTGTCACAGGCCAGTCACGGCACAGGTTTACCTTGATATTGGACCTGATGAGGAGACTGTAGATGAGCTTGCAGCATGGCAGCGACACCCAGAAGCCCCAGAACACCCCACAACCGAAGGTCTGCGGATCGATCATCGATGCCCAGGGCCGTGAAGTACCGATCACCGAGCAAATGATCCAGCAGGCCTGCAAGGACCTCGAGGACAGCCGGGTGAAGAAGGTGCGCAAGGGCTGAATGAAGAATTGCTTGAAACCCGGCGCTGGCGCCGGGTTTTTATTTGCCCGGAATGTTCTGCCTGCTCGTCAAACGACCACTGCACCCAAGGCATTGACCATCTGCACCAACTGCGGAGCCTCGCCCCGCAACCGCACCGCTAACCCTTCGATTTCACGGCGTGGCGGATACTGTTTGCGCAACAGGTCGAACGCCGCGCGCTGCTCGGCCGCATCGTCGCTCAGGCTGCGACGGAAATCGGCATCGTCGCGGCGCGGGTCGTACACCGCCCGGCACAACGTCGCCAAGGCCCAGCCAAGGTCAGCTTCGCCATCGAACTCGATCTGCGCCAGTGGTGGTTTGGGCAGCAGATCCTGCAACTGCACGCGCTCGGCCTCACCCAGGAAGCGGCACAACGCCTGGTAGATCTGCGCCGTGCCGCGCTGGCGGCCATCCAGGCTGTAGCCGGCGATGTGCGGCGTAGCCAGGGTGCAGAGGTCGGCCAGTTGCAGGTCGACCTGCGGCTCGCCCTCCCATACATCGAGCACAGCGTGCACGTCTTCACGGTCCAACAGCAACTCACGGAGGGCGACGTTATCCACCACCGGCCCACGGCTGGCGTTGATCAGCCATGCGCCAGGGCGCAGCTGTGCGAGCTGCGCTTGGCCCAGCAGGTGCCAGGTCGGGTGCTCGCCGCCACGCTGCAATGGGGTATGCAGGCTGATCACATCGCATTGTTCGAGCACAGTTTGCAGGCTGACGAAATCGCCCCCCTCAGCCGCCTGGCGCAACGGGTCGCAGACCAGCACCTTCCAGCCCATGCCGTGCAACACGCGCACCAGCCGGCCACCGACCTCCCCTGCACCCACCACGCCGTAGGTGCGCTGGGGCAGCGCTGCACCGTCCAGGTCGGCGAGGGTCAGGAGGCTGCCCAGCACGTAGTCGACCACACCGCGGGCGTTGCAGCCCGGCGCGCTGCTCCAGTGGATGCCGGCTTCGGCAAAGTAATCCAGGTCCAGGTGATCGGTGCCGATGGTGCAGGTGCCGACAAAGCGCACCTTGCTGCCTTCGAGCAATTGCCGGTCGACCTTGGTCACCGAGCGCACCAGCAGCACATCGGCCTCTTTGACGCTGGCGGCGTCCATGCTCCTGCCAGGGTAACGGCGGATCTCGCCGAAACCTTCGAAGAAGGCATCGAGCAGCGGGATATTCTCGTCGGCAACTATCAGCATGGCGCTCTCCTGTCTGGGGAACGCAGTGTAGGTGCTATGCCCGGCACGATCCAGCGTGGATCAGTCGGCTTTCTTGCGAATCCAGTACAGGTAGGTACCGGCCTCTTCCTGCTGCTGCAGCAGTTCGTGGCCGAGGAAGTTGCAGAACTTGGGAATGTCGCGCCGGGTCGAGGGATCCGTAGCGATGACCTTGAGCAGGCCGCCGGCGGCCAGATTGCGCACGTGGGTGTGCAGCATCATCACCGGTTCTGGGCAGTTCAGGCCGGTGGCATCAAGAATGGCGTCGGGGGTGAAGTCAGTCATGGGGTGCTCCGCAAATGATCGCTATTGTGGCGCATAGCGTGGCGCGGACCAATAGTCACCTGCACGCCCGGCGCCGCAAGCACAGCTTGCTCTCCCTCTCCCTCTCC